>NZ_BSQE01000028.1:0-100116 GCF_030268185.1 Pseudomonas sp. NBRC 100443 | reverse complement strand
GCCAGACCGTCGAGCATCCATTTGGCACGCTCAAGCACTGGATGGGCTCGACGCACTTCCTGACCAAAACGCTACCCCGAGTGAGCACCGAGATGAGCCTGCATGTGCTCGCCTACAACCTCAAACGGTTGATGAGCATTTTGGGCATCCGCGAAGCGGTGGCGGCCTTGCAGTCCTGAGAAGGACTTTTTCCACGCTTCTTGCCGTCTCCCGAGGCGATCGCAGACCTCAGATGCCCCACTACCGCAAGCAGAACGCTATTTCGGCCCAAACCCCATCTCAGCCTTTGCCATGGACCAGGAGCGATGCAGAACCCCGAGTTTTGCTCTTTTCACACAGCCTGGACCCAAAGCAGCGCAGTTTTCTCTTGCCTGAATACGCGAAGCGTTTCATCCAAGGCGAGCATTGAGGTCAATGCACGCAGCTGCCCGGGAACCTGGCCGGCCTGCGTATAACCCGGCCGTCCTGCTGAAGATCTATATCTACGGTTACCTCAGCCGCATCCTGTCGAGTCGCCGCCTCGAACATGAGGCACAGCTCAACATCGGGCTGACGTAGCTGAGCTTTTCATTGGGCAGGCGTCACACTAGGAACGGGGTGATCGCTCTGCTGTACCCATTGCGTACGCCAGAGGAGAAGAAGCCCCCGCATTGGGATTTGCGGGCGCAGCCGTCGCACTCTGGTACGTACTCGTTCTTCCAATCGCTGATGGACTTACGGTAATAGGGAAGCACGTCATCGTTCACCAAGCACAACTGGTGGTTATAAACGGACACGTTCATGCGATAGGCTGCCAAGATGCCTACAGCTTCACTCAGGACGTCTCGGTAGTCTGCGGGGTCAACCCACAGGGCATCCAAATTGGCGCGCGTGAAGCCAATCATTTCCAGTCCCATCAGCGTCACGTGATCGACGAACAGAAGGTTCCGCGCGATGTACTCGCACAGTTGCGGTAGGCGACTGATCGACTGCTTGTGCAGCACGATCCGAATCTCAACCTTCTGACCAAGACGCTTGAGGTTGAGGATCCCTTGAACGGTTTCCTGGAATGCTCCCGGCGCTTGAACAATGTAGTCATGCAGGTCGGGATCATCGGAGTAGAGTGGGATTCCGATCATGATGTCGGGGTGCGCAATCTCTGCGTACTGTCGAGCAAAATGCTCATCTGCGAACGTGCGTCCGTTTGAGAGCACATGGACGACTGTCCTCGGCAGATACGACTTCATCATCCGGATGAGATTGATGAATCGCCTCCCTGCCAGCGTCGGTTCTCCACCTGAAAAACCTACCTCAGGCGTTTCCCTGGGGATCAGGGGAATCAGTGCCTCGAGCTCATCGAGTATCCAGCTGTCGTCGATGTTCTTGGGAGGCTGAGAACACATCAGACAGTAGTGGTTGCACTGCTCAGTTACCAGCAGCGAGTTGTGACCGGAGTTGGCCCTGAAGAGCACTCGGATCGCCTGGCCGTCCAGGCGGATGATGTCGTTGTGGCCCAGGTAGTTGTAGTCATTGGGCAGCAAGGTGAACGAGCTCTTTCCTTCCAGCTCTCGAACGCGCCATTCAAGAGGCTCGGGGATTAGATAGTGCTGGTAGCCTTCCGGCAGCTCCTGCGAAGAGACCAGGAATGCTCTAGTCGTCCGCAGCACCATCGGCAGCTCCGGGTTGGTGCTCACCTGCAGAAGCAATGGGCGATCTTGGACTTCAACCAGTTGGATTCGACCGACTTTCCCAGCGAGTTTCAGCATGCGTTGGCCCACTGCATGAAGAGGCGGCGAGTGGATGCATCAGACTGCATCAGGCGGATAAGGTGTTTGAAGATCGTCATGTTCCGCTTGCAGAACGAGGACTCTGATTTGCGCCCCAAGACGTCTTTGAAAATGGCGTGATGGAAGACCGGCTCGGCACCGCAATAGGGCTCAAAGGCGCAGTCAGAACACATCGGCGCACTAAGCGTGAAAGACTGTTCCAAAGCGTCGAGCAGCACATCGGAGAGGATGATGTCTTCGTAGCTGTCAGTCAGGATGTTGCCCAACCGGAAGGACTGATCACCCATCTCTGCGAGCATCCGACTCTCGTCCGATGCATAGACCGAGCCGTCGTAGTTGAAGACGATCGCCGCGATGCCGGCGCCGGCGGGGTTCATCAGATCAACATAGCCCGGGTCATTGCTGGTCAGCATCTTCTTGAGGATCAACGATGCATAGTGCTCAACGAAGGGGATGCCTGCCTTGTTCAGCTCGAGGATGTACGCGAGGCCTTCCTTGTAGAATTCCAGCCAGCGCTCCGTATTGTAGGTCATGAATTTGCGGGTTTTGATCGCAAATCCATACGGAGAAAGAGCCCGAAGAAAAATGCCGTTGAACCCCAGTCGAACGTACTCATCGATGATTTCACGGACTCGAGGCAGGCTCTTGTCCGTGGTAGTCATGAGGGCGCTGACTCTGTCCACGCCGAGGACATTTCGAGCCTTGGCCAAGCCATCTTCGAAGCGTTCGAAGCTATCGCGACCGACGCGTGGGCGATTGGCGTTGTGTAGGTCTGCAGGACCATCGAGCGAGGTCGACAGGATGATGTCGTGCTCGTGGCAGAACGTGAGGACTTCGTCAGTGAGCAGTGAAAGCGTGGTGGCGATGACAAACTCAAGATCACGCTTTTCAACCAGGTTACGCCGTTTTGCGGCCTCGACCACATAGCGCACCATCTCGAAATTCAAGAGCGGCTCGCCGCCCTGGAACTCGATCTTGATCGCTGGGTTAGGAGATCGGAAAACGAAATCTAAAGCCTTGTCCGCCATCTCTGGCGTCATGTCGAAGGCTTCCCCGTCCATTTGCCGCGACACTTGGCAGTACGGGCAGCTGTGGTCACAACGCAGTGTCACAACGAAGATGTGGAGGCTAGTGAGGCCTGCCAGTCGCGAGAGGCGCGTACGCAGCTTCAGCGCCAGCAGATCCAGCGGTGCCTGCTCATCGGCGTATCGGATGAAATGCTTGGCACGCAGCGACGCATAGAGCGGATGTTCAGCGGCAAGATCTTTGGAGAGGAGCGCGCGCAACTCCTCCATCGGCACGACAAGGTGTTCGCCGGTCATGTTAGTAATGACATAGTCATCACCTTCGAGGCGGTCGAATTTGAACGGCAGCAGCTCGTACCCGTCTCGCCGGATATAAGCATCCAGTCCTTGGAATTTACTCACTTCAGTTCAGCCTGGCATTGGAGAAAGCCAATCCCATGATTAGGTTGCGGATGGGGGCGGTTTCTGCGTGAAGCTGTGCCCGCAACTGATAGTCGAGGACGTCTTTGCGGAACTCTTCGACAGCGCGTTCAAACGCGTCTTGCTCTGTCGTGATGTTGCCGATCAGCTTGCAGAGCATGTTCCCGCCTTCGACCTTTAGATTGAGCGTGAAGGCGTGCATAGAGCGATATGCCGCCTTCTGGATCGCATCCACACCATACAACTGACTGTCGAAGGTCAGCTCAGCGAGACCAGCCATCAGCGGCTCGAGTAGTGCGAGCTGTGAGAGCTATGGGAGGCGTGCGAGCTATGCGAGTAGTGGGCAGCGACCATCTGGCCGTCTTCTCCACGCTTGAGGATGAAGCTGAAGAGGTTGTCGCCTTGGCGACCGGTGACCATTTGCTCGCCGACGTTGACGATTGGCAATGCCGCCCCCTGGTTCTCAATGGCAGTGTTCTCAGCTGCCTTGTCGGTTCCATGCACTGCAACGGAGGCCGAGGCTTGGTTAGCGGTTACGGCGGCAGTCAGGGTAGCAAGGGGCAGCAGGAAATCACGTTTTTTCATCTCAACATCCCTGTGAATGGTGGGGGTATAGCGGCACTATAGGGGCAGATCCATGGTGGAGCAAAGTGCCATTAGTCGAAATTTCACTGACTCCAGCGGACTAACCTTTGTAGGTGCTGCAGCTGCGAATCAGCCCGCTTAGCGCGGCATCTCGGATTCACCTGCCGTTATGCAAAGCTTTAACTGTCAGTGTCCGCTTCTGGCCGAGGCTGTGTAAAAACGCTCGCTCATAATCGAGGTTCACGTCGCTACGTAAAATTTGCGGAGGTTTTCTAGGCTGAACCGGCTGGAATTCGCGAGGAAGTGCGCAATTCGCTCGCTTTTTTAGCAGACCCGATTCTCAGAAACGTTTTTACACAGCCTGGGCCGTTCTCTGCCGTTCACCTGCTAGAGGCTTTGCATCACCCTGCATCGGGGAGCCCGAGCAGCACCAGAACTACTGTCCCGCGGTAGCGGAAGGGGGCTCAGGGGCCCCATTCACAGTGCTGACGTTGCCCTGCTACAAGGAGCACAAAAAAGGCGCCGTGAGGCGCCTTTTTTGTCGGCTTTCACTAGGTCATCTAGGGAAAACTCGTCGGAAGCGTCCACCACCTCAGTGCAGGTAAGGTATGTGAGTCTAGGCCTAGGTGTTTACGCTGGATGAGCCCTCGCTATTGGTCTTCCAAGCTTCCAGCATATCCGCCCATTGCTGCATCATTTTAGCCCGGTCGGCTAGATACTCTGCGTGGTTATAGGTGCGCCGAACTGCATTCTGCTCGGTATGTGCCAGTTGCCTTTCGATCCAGTCTGCTGAAAATCCCATTTCATTGAGTCTGGTGCTGCCTGTCGTCCGTGTGACGTGAGGGCTGTATTTTCCGCCCCAGCCCAAGACGTTGAGCATCTGGCGGAATGAGGAAGCTTCATCAGTCAGTCCTTCAGTACCGCGAAAAACCTGCTTTTAATCTGATTGCTCAACGAAGCGACACGACTTTTCTGTCCCGGTTTTCCTTGATGGCTGACATCGAAAGGTTGCCGGTAGCTGATTCCTGAATGTGTTCACTCCACCACGCCATCATCGGACGTCTGCGCTCGATATAGTCCGCCCGGTTGTAGGCGCTGCGAACCTCGTCCTTGTCTACGTGAGCCAGCGCCACCTCGATCAGTTCAGGATCCCAGCCATGCTCGTTGAGGATGGTGCTCGCCATCGAGCGCATGCCGTGGCTGACCAGGCGCCCTTCGAAACCCATGCGTTTGAGTGCCATGTTGGCGGTCTGGCTGTTGCAGTGGGTGCGAGGGTTCCGGTCTGCGGGGAACACGTATTCCCTGTGCCCACTGTAGGGTTTGATCGCTTCTAGGAGCGCGAGCGCCTGCTCCGTGAGCGGGACAATGTGCGTACGGCGTTTCTTCATGCGTTCTGCAGGGATCGTCCAGATCTTCTTCTCGATATCGATGTCCACCCAGCGGGTGGTCGCTGCCTCGGCTGGCCGGGTCATAGTGTGAAGCTGCCATTCGATCAGGCAGCGGGTTGTCCTTTTGATGCTGGCATTGGCGATTGCCACCATGAGTTCTTTCAGCTCATCAGGAGGCAGTGCTGCCATGTTCTTTTTCTTCGGCTTCTTGAAGACGGAGCGGATCCCACTGAGTGGGTTCGCGTGAATCAGTCCCGAGTTGACCCCGTAGGTCATGATCTCATTGAGCCGCTGTGTCAGCCGCTTAACGGTTTCGAGGCTCCCCTTGGTCTCAAGCGGCCGGAGTAGGTTGATCACCTGGGGGGCGTTGATGGCGGAAATCGGAGTGGTGCCCAAGTCGGGGAAGATGTGCAGCGTGAGGGAGCGCCAGATGTCTTCGGCGTAAGCTTGCGTCACCGCATCCTTTTTCAGTTCATACCAAGCCGTCGCCACATTCTGGAATGTGTGCTCGGTTGCCGCCTTCTTGGCTTGCTGCTCTGTATTCCGTTTCTCTTTGGGGTCGATGCCGTGGGCGAGGAGTTCTCGTGCCTCAACGGTTCTCTTGCGTGCTTGCGCCAATGAAACTTCGGGGAAGGTTCCGAGGCCCATGTTGATCCGGCTCTTCGTCACCGGGTGACGGTAGTTGAAGTTCCAGAGCTTAGAGCCATTGCTTCTCACTCGCATCTGTAGGCCGTCACCATCGCTCAGGACATAGTCCTTCTCCTGAGGTTTGGCGGCTTTGACCTTGAGATCAGATAGGCGGGTTGCTTGGGCGCACATGGGGTATTCCAGGGACGGTTTCGGTATTCCAAAAATTACCAGTGGATGGCTTGGAATACCACTTGGAATACCGAATCTCATAGATCCTGCTGGACGCTATCGGATCGTGATGACGCTGAAAGCCCCGTATTTACTGGGTTTCAGGCGAAAAAAAAGACGTCCGAGGACGTCTTTAGATGTGTATTTGGTGGAGCCGGGGGGATTTGAACCCCCGTCCGCCAGCTCTCCGCTATCGGTTCTACATGCTTAGCCATCTCTACTGAGTTAACTCCGCGCGGCCCGAGTGGCAGGGCGCTTGGAGCGAGCTGTATGAGTTTTAGCCGTTACGTCTACAGCGAACTTGGCGGCGATCCTGTTCTATCTGACAGACCTAATCTTCGGGTTTACAGGCATCCCCTAGGGTCTGCTGGCGCCCTTAGGCGGCCAGAGCGTAGTTGTCGTCGTTGGCAACTATGAACTGTGGCAGCGGATTTACGAGAACTGTCACCTACTCGGCATGCCCCTCAAGTTTTGTTACCGGCGTCGAATCCTAATCGGCCCCAGAACCTTTGAAGGTCCCGGCCAGTGTACGGCAAAGCCCCCGGCGAGTCCACCGGGGGCTCTGCAAGCCCCTGTCAGGCCAGGAGTTTCAGCACGGCGGCGGCCACCGCTTCGCTCGATGCGGGGTTTTGCCCGGTGATCAGCAGGCGGTCCACTTCCACGTGGCTCTGCCAGTCGTCGGCCTTGGCGTAGCGGCCGCCCTTGGCCTTGAGTTCGCTCTGCACCAGGAAGGGCACCACGTTGGTCAGGCCCACGGCTTCTTCCTCGCTGTTGGAGAAGCCGGTGACGTGGCGGCCCTCGACCAGCGGCTTGCCGTCGCCGTTCTTCACGTGGCGCAGCACGCCGGGGGCGTGGCAGACGGCGGCGACCGGCTTGCCGGCGCTGACGAAGGATTCGATCAGGGCGATGGAGTACCTGTCCTCGGCCAGGTCCCACAGGGGGCCGTGGCCGCCGGGGTAGAAGACGGCGTCGTAGTCGGCTTCGTTCACCTCGGCCAGCTTGCGCGTGTTGGCCAGGGCGGCCTGGGCTTCGGGGTCCTTGCGGAAGCGCTCGGTGGCCGGCGTCTGGGCGTCGGGCTCGTCGCTTTTCGGGTCCAGCGGCGGCTGGCCGCCCTTGGGCGAGGCGAGCGTCAGCTCGGCGCCGGCGTCCTTGAACACGTAGTAGGGCGCGGCGAACTCCTCCAGCCAGAAGCCGGTTTTCTTGCCGGTGTCGCCCAGTTGGTCGTGGGATGTGAGCACTACCAGGATCTTCATGGCCTCTCCTTGCATGCAGCGGTGTGTCGGCAGGCGCCGGCCGGGCGCCTGGCGGAACCGTCAGTTTAGGCGCTGCGCCGTGGCTTGCACGGCGGCGCCGGCGTTCAGCGGCCGAGGGTGATGGCCAGGTAGGCGACGTAGAGCGCGCCGTTGCCCAGCAGCGCCCAGGCGGCGATGCCGTCGTGGCGGGCGTTGAGGCGCAGCCAGAGCGCCGCGCCGAGGGTCACCAGCACCCCGGTGAGCACTTCGAGGCGCGGCTGCCAGGGCGTCAGCAGGATGCCGATGGCCGGCAACAGGGTGCCCTGGAAGACCATGGCGCCGGTGATGTTGCCGAAGGCCAGGGTGTCCTTGCCGCGGCGCACCCAGAGGATGCTGTTGACCTTCTCCGGCAGCTCGGTGGCGATGGGGATGATCAGCAGCGAGAGCAGCAGGGCGGAGATGCCGAGCAGGTCGGACAGGCCCTCCACGCCGTGGATGAAGCCCTTGGCGCCGAGCACCAGCAGGGCCAGGCCCAGCACCAGTTGCACGAGGATGGTGACGACGTTGGTCGGCAGGCCCAGGCGCGACAGCCACATGGGGTTTTCCGCCGCGGTGCCGTGGCCGTCTTCCACCAGGTCGCGGGAGGCGCGCAGGGTGAGGGTGATGTAGCCGATGTAGGTGAGCACCAGCAGCACGCTCAGGCCGATGCGGTAGCTGTGCAGTTGCGAGGGCACGAACATCGCCACCGTGGCCAGGCAGAAGGCCAGGAGGAAGAAGTTGAGGTCGCGCAGCAGGCCGCTGCGCTCGGGCACCAGGCGCCCGCGCAGGCCACGGCCGCGGAGGACGAAGCAGGCCATCAGGCAGGTGGACAGGGTGGAGAGCATCAGCGGCGCGCCGAGGATGGCGCCCACGCCCACTTCTTCGTTGAGCGAGACGTTGCTGGTGCCGGCCACCAGCGCCAGCAGCGGCACCAGGGTTTCCGGCAGGGCGGTGCCGATGGCGGCGAACAGCGAGCCGGTGACGCCTTCGGAGATGCCCAGGCGCTCGCCCAGGTGTTCCAGGGCGTTGGTGAAGAGTTCGGCGGCGATCAGGATCAGCAGCAGCATGCCGAGCAGTTCGAGGACGAAGGTCAGCATGGCGCGCGCTCCTCGCGGATGGAGGGCGATTCGGGACGGAGGCGGTGCATCACGGTGGAACTCCCGGCCGGTGTAGTACCCATGACCATGCGCCTCCCCGGCCGTTGCGGAGGTTGCATGGTCAAAGGTCTTGCCAGGCTTTGCGCTGGCCACGCCATGGCCTGCCGGCCAAGGATGTTGACGTGGTCCCCGCCGGTGTTCCGGGCGGGCGGCTACTCCCCAATGACGCCGGGCATTCTAGCGGATTGCCCGGCGCGCTCAAGGGGTTGTTTCCTCATGTGTCGATTGCCGCGGCCCGGGGCCGCCGCGTTTCCCCGCTCGCGGCGGCGCCCGCCGGGCGTCGGTTCAGCTGCTGGACGAGGCTTTCAGCAGCTTGAGGGCCTTCTCGGTCATGGCCACGCAGGCCTGGGTATTGCCCTGTTCCTGGGCCTGGGCGGCCTTTTCCTGGAGCCGCATGGCCTGCTCCTGCACGCTGTCGCTGCGGTTGGTGCTCTGCATGCTCTCGTCGATTCTCTGCAGGTTGTCGCTGCAGCGGTCGGCGGCGAACACCGGCGACGCGAGCAGCGCGGCACTGATGAACAGGATGGTGGTTTTCATGATGCGGTACCTGTACGGCTGAACATGTCACAGGCGGCGACTCGCCAGGCGAGCGGGGCCTGCACGGTGGACTGCGCCGCAGGTGCCGGGGTTCAGGAAAGTTGCGCGGACGGCAGTTCCACCCGCACGCCCAGGCCGCGCCCGTCCAGGCCGGGGTGCAGGCTGATGTGGCCCTGGTGGATTTCCACCACGCGCTTGACGATGGGCAGCCCCAGGCCGCTGCCGCCGGTGCCGGAGGCGACGCCGGGGCTGCGGTAGAAGCGGGTGAAGATGGCGGCCTGCTCGGCGGCGGCCACGCCGGGGCCGGAGTCCAGCACCCACAGCTGCACCTTGCCGCCCTCGGTGCCCAGGCGCACTTCCACGCGGCCGCCCTCGGGGGTGTAGCGCAGGGCGTTGCTCACCAGGTTGCCGAGCATGATGCCCAGCCACACCGGCACGCCCATGACCACGGCGCCCTGGCTCTCCAGGGTCAGCTCGATGCCCTTGTCGATGGCCTGGGGCGCCAGGTCGGCGATGGTTTCCTCGCTGAGCTGGCCGAGGTCGACGGGGGTGAAGGTCTCGTGCAGTTCCTCGTTGTCCAGGCGCGCCAGCAGGAGGATCTGCTCCATCAGCGTGCCGATGCGCTCGACGCTGCGGCTGACCTGCTGCAGGCCGTGGGCGAGCACCGCCGGGTCGGAGGAGCGCAGCGCCACCTGGGCGTGGGTGCGCAGGCTGGCCAGGGGGGTGCGGATTTCGTGGGCGGCGTCGCTGGTCAGGCGGCGCTCGGCTTCCATGGCGGTGCCCAGGCGTTCGAGCAGCAGGTTGAGTTCGTTGACCAGGCTGTGCACTTCCACCGGCGCGCGGTTGAGCGCCAGCGGCTGCAGGCTGCGCGCGCTGCGCTGGTGCAGTTGCGCGGTGAGGCTGCGCAGCGGCGCCAGGCCGTTGTTGACGCCGAACCACACCAGCAGGGCCAGCAGCGGCAGGGCCAGCAGCAGCGGGAAGAGGGCGCTGAGCAGCAGCAGGTGCAGGGTGTGGCTGCGGTGGTGGAGGTTTTCCACTACCCAGATGCGCGCGTTTTCGTCGCGGGTGCTCAGTTGCAGGACGCGCCAGGTGATGCCGCTGTGACGGATTTCGGAGAAGCCGGTCTCCAGGGTTTCCAGGCCCGTGGGCAGGCCGGGCGTGGCGAACAGCGGCTGGCCCTGGTACCAGAGGCTGTAGCCCAGGGCGGATTCGCGCTTGATCAGCGGCAGGCCCTCGATGGCCTTGCGGCTGCGGGCGATCAGCTCGCCCTGGCCGCCGGCGACGTCCACCAGGCGCAGGGCGGCCTCGCCGAAGTCGATCATGTCTTCGTCGTAGAGCCGGTCCACCTGGCGCGAGGCGAGGTGGTAGGTGAGGGTGCCGGCCAGCAGCCAGCACAGCGTCACGCCGCCGATCAGCAGCAGCAGCAGGCGCCGGCTCAGCGAGCCGGCGCGGCGCGTGCGGCCGGGCGTGGCGCTCAAGGCGCGTCCTTGGCCGGGCGGTCGATGCCGTAGCCGATGCCGCGCACGGTGCGGATCAGCTCGTTGCCCAGCTTGCGCCGCAGGTGGTGGACGTGGACTTCGATGGCGTTGCTTTCCAGCTCGCCGTCCCAGCCGTACAGGGCTTCCACCAGGCGGGTGCGCGAGAGCACCTTGCCGCGCTGTTCCAGCAGCAGGCGCAGCAGGGCGTATTCGCGCGGGGCCAGTTCCACCGGCTCGCCGCCCAGGCTGACCTGGTGGGTGGCCGGGTCCAGGCGCAGCTGGCCGTGTTCCAGCAGCGGCTGGGCGCGGCCGGTGTGGCGGCGGGTGAGGGCGCGCACGCGGGCCAGCAGTTCGTCGAGGTCGAAGGGCTTGCTCAGGTAGTCGTCGGCGCCGGCGTCCAGGCCGGCCACGCGGTCGGCCACCTTGTCGCGGGCGGTGAGGATCAGCACCGGGGTCATGTCGCCGCGCTTGCGCAGGCCGCGCAGCACTTCCATGCCGTCGCGCCGCGGCAGGCCGAGGTCGAGCACCAGCAGGTCGAACTCGTCGGTGGCCAGGGCCTGGTCGGCGGCCACGCCGTCGGTCACCCAGTCCACGGTGTCGCCTTCCAGGCCCAGCCCGGCGCGGATGCCGTCGCCCAGCAGCGGGTCGTCTTCAGCCAGCAGGATTCTCATCTTCGCCCCCATTCGCATGCTGTCGCCGAGCAGGATAGCCGCAGCGGCGGTTTCGCGGCAGAGGCTGGCAGGGCTCGCTTAACGTGGGGTTAAGGCTGGCGCTTTTCGTAGGATGGGTTGAGCTTGCGAAACCCATGCGGTGGTGGCGATGGGTATCGCTTCGCTCAACCCATCCTACGGGGAGCTCGCCGGGTGGTTGCGTGCCGGGGCAACGGCGGATAACCGCGAACGGTTATTCGCCCTACGGTGCGTCGATCCGCTGCGCCTGCGCGCGGGGGCGGGTTACGCGGTCCACCAGGTAGACCACGCCGTGGTAGTCGATGCCGCTGTGGGCGCTCAGGCCGATTTCGCAGGTGCGGCTGGTGGAGATGCCTTCTTCGCAGTACTGCACCGCGTCTTTCAGGCTGCGTAGCGAGTGGGCGTTGAGCTCCGGGGTGGTGAAGCCCTTGTCGCCGGCGAAGCCGCAGCAGTGGATGCCTTCGGGGATCACCACTTCGTTCGTGCAGCGGCGCACCAGGTCGATCAGCGCCTGGCTTTCGCCCAGGTGCTGGGTGCTGCAGGTGACGTGCACCGCCACCGGCTTGTCCAGCGGCTGGAAGTCTAGGCGCTCGACCAGGAAGCTGCGGATGAACTTCACCGGGTCGTAGATTTGCAGCCGGCTGTCGGCCAGGTCCTGGACCAGGCGCAGGGTGCAGGGGCTGGTGTCGCAGTAGATCGGGTCGAGCCCGCCGCGGCTGGCCTGCAGCAGCGCGGCCAGCAGTTCGTCGCGCTTGTCGTCGGCCTGCTGCTTGTAGCCCTTGGAGGCGAAGGGCTGGCCACAGCAGAGGTTGTCGGCGTTGTCCGGGAACACCACCTGGTAGCCGGCCTTTTCCAGCAACTGACGGGTCTTGTCGATCAGCGGCACCTGTTCCTCGTCGCCGGCCGCCGGGCCCATGGCGCGTGACACGCAGGCGGTGAGGTAGACCACCCGCGGCTTGTCGGCGATATCGCTGGCCGCCGGCAGGCTGAAGCGCACCGGCTGCGGCATGGCCGGCGTCCACTGCGGCACGCGGCCCTTGCTGGCATGGCTGATGGAGGCGCTGAGGCTGGCCAGGCGCGGCGCGCCGAGAACCATGCGTGCGCCATTGGCGGCATGCAGCATGAAGCGCGTGCCTTTCATCGCCGTGGCGAAGTTGCGCGCCAGCCAGGTGGCGGTGCCGGCGTGGCGGGCCTGCTCGCCGCGCAGCTTCTTCACCAGCTCGCCGGTGTTGATGTTCACCGGGCAGCGCTGGGCGCACAGGCCGGTGGCGGCGCAGGTGTCGATGCCCTGGTACTGGTAGTCGCGCTCCAGTTGCGTGGTGTCGACGCCGCTGCGGCGCTTGGCCTGGATATCGCGCCACATGACGATGCGCTGGCGCGGGCTCAAGGTCAGGCCCTTGGACGGGCAGACCGGCTCGCAGAAGCCGCACTCGATGCACTTGTCGACGATCTCGTCGGCGGCCGGCAGCGGCTTGAGGTTCTTCAGGTGCAGTTGCGGGTCGTCGGTGAGGATGACGCCGGGGTTGAGGATGCCCTTGGGGTCGAGCAGGCGCTTGAGCTGCCACATCAGCTGGTAGGCGTCGTGGCCCCATTCCAGCTCGACGAAGGGCGCCATGTTGCGCCCGGTGCCGTGCTCGGCCTTCAGCGAGCCGCCGTATTCCACCGCCACCAGGTGCGCCACGTCGTCCATGAAGGCCGAATAGCGCGCCACCTGCTCGGGCGAGTCGAAGCCCTGGGTGAAGACGAAGTGCAGGTTGCCCTCCAGCGCGTGGCCGAACAGGATCGCCTCGTCGTAGCCGTGCCTGTCGAACAGCTCGATCAGGCGGTTGACGCCCTCGGCCAGTTGTTCGACGGGGAAGGTGACGTCTTCGATGATCACCGTGGTGCCGGTCTCGCGCACCGCGCCAACGGCCGGGAAGGTGTCCTTGCGGATGCGCCAGAGCTGGTTGTAGACGAGCGGGTCTTCGCTGAAGTCGACCTGTTTCTCCACCGGGAACTCGGCGATGGAGGCCATGATCTGCGCGAGCTGTTCGTGCAGCAGCGTCTGCGTCGCCGCGCGGGATTCGATGAGCAGCGCGCAGGCGCCGGCGGACAGGCTCTTCACCCACACCGGCATGCCCTGCATGTTTTCCACCGAGCGCAGGCTGCGGCGGTCCAGCAGTTCCACGGCGGACACCGGCTGCTGCTTGAGCACCGGCACGGCCTTGCAGCAGGTTTCCACGTCGGGGAAGACGATCAGCGCGCTGGCCTTGTGCGGGTGGTCCGGCACGGTGTCGTAGGTCACTGCGCTGATGAAGCCCAGGGTGCCTTCGGAGCCGACCATCAGGTGGGTGAGGATGTCCAGCGGCTGGTCGTAGTCCACCAGGGCGTTGAGGGAGAAGCCGGTGGTGTTCTTCAGGCGGTACTTGTGGCGGATCTTCGCCGCCAGCTCGGTGTTGGCGCGGGTCTGCCGGCCCAGTTCGGCCAGTTGTTCCAGCAGCTCGCCGTGGCTGGCCTGGAAGGCCTCGACGCAGGCTGCGTCCTCGCTGTCCAGCAGGGTGCCGTCGGCCAGCACCAGGCGCAGGCCGGCCAGGGTGTTGTAGCTGTTCTGCGCGGTGCCGCAGCACATGCCGCTGGCGTTGTTGGCGACGATGCCGCCGATCTTGCAGGCGTTGATCGAGGCCGGGTCCGGGCCGATCTTGCGGCCGAAGGGCGCCAGCCAGGCGTTGGCCTGGGCGCCGATGACGCCGGGCTGCAGGCGGATCTGCCCGCCGCTGGCGCGGATGTCGCGGCCGTTCCAGTTGTCGCCCAGCACCAGCAGCACCGAGTCGCTGACCGCCTGGCCGGAAAGGCTGGTGCCGGCGGCGCGGAAGGTCACCGCCACCTGCTGGGCGTGGGCGGCGCGCAGCAGGGTGCGCACCTCGTCTTCGCTCTCCACGCGGATGACCAGCTTGGGGATCAGCCGGTAGAAGCTGGCGTCGGTGCCGAAGGCCAGGGTCGAGAGCGGGTCGTCGAAGCGGCGCTCGCGGGGGATCAGGTGTTCTACCGTGTCGAGGAACGCGGCGGGCAGGCTCATGGCGGCTCCAGTCATCATCGGTGAGCGTGGACCGCTGGACGGCCCATCGGTGTTCTTTTGATTTTGCAGGAGCGAGCTGGCTCGCGAACCCGGCGGGCTCGGAGCCGGGCAGGTTCGCGAGCAAGCTCGCTCCTACAGGGGGCGCTCTCAGGCGCCGAGTTCGCGCACCAGCGAATCGCGGGTGATTTCGCCGATCGACTTGGCGCCGGTGAGCACCATGGCCACGCGCATTTCCTTCTCGATCAGCTCCAGCAGGTTGCGCACGCCGGCCTCGCCATCCACCGCCAGGGCGTAGAGGAAGGCGCGGCCGAGCAGCACGCTGTCGGCGCCCAGGGCGATCATGCGCACCACGTCCAGGCCGTTGCGGATGCCGGAGTCGGCGAGGATGGTCAGGTCGCCCTTCACCGCGTCGGCGATGGCCGGCAGGGCGCGGGCGCTGGACAGCACGCCGTCGAGCTGGCGGCCGCCGTGGTTGGAGACGACGATGCCGTCGGCGCCGAATTTCACCGCGTCCTTGGCGTCCTCGGGGTCGAGGATGCCCTTGATCACCATCGGGCCTTCCCAGAAGTCGCGGATCCACTCCAGGTCCTTCCAGGAAATCGACGGGTCGAAGTTGGCGCCCAGCCAGCCGATGTAGTCGGCCAGGCCCGTGGGGTTGCCGCGGTATTTGGAGATGTTGCCCAGGTCATGCGGGCGGCCCAGCAGGCCCACGTCCAGCGCCCACTGCGGGTGGGTCATGGCCTGCCACATGCGCCGCATGGGTGCGTTCGGGCCGCTCATGCCGGAGTGCGCGTCGCGGTAGCGGGCGCCGGGCACCGGCATGTCCACGGTGAACACCAGGGTCGAGCAGCCGGCGGCCTTGGCCCGCTCCAGGGCGTTCTTCATGAAGCCGCGGTCCTTCAGCACGTAGAGCTGGAACCACATGGGCCGGTCGATGGCCGGCGCCACTTCCTCGATCGGGCACACCGAGACGGTCGACAGGGTGAAGGGCACACCCTTGGAGGCCGCGGCGCGCGCTGCCTGCACTTCGCCGCGGCGGGCGTACATGCCGGTCAGGCCGACCGGGGCCAGGGCCACCGGCATCGCCAGGGTCTCGTTGAACAGTTTGGTTTCCAGGCTCAGCTCGGACATGTTCTTCAGCACGCGCTGGCGCAGGGCGATGTCCGACAGGTCCGCCACGTTGCGGCGCAGGGTGTGCTCGGCGTAGGCGCCGCCGTCGGCGTAGTGGAACAGGAAGGGCGGAATCTTGCGTTGGGCCGCGGCGCGGTAGTCGGTGGAGGCGGAAATGATCATCTGGCAGGGCACCGGTTGGGGTGGACGGTGAAGGCCGGGCCCCGTAGCGCTGGGACCCGGCAGGTACAGCTTAGTGAACGAGCATGCCGGTGAAGACATAGGCCTGCAGCAGGGTGATCACGCCGATCACCGCGGCGAACAGCAGGCTGTGCTTCAGGGTGAAGCGGAACAGGTCGGATTCCTTGCCGACCATGCCGGTGGCGGCGCAGGCCACGGCGATGGATTGCGGCGAGATCATCTTGCCGGTCACACCGCCGGTGGTGTTGGCGGCCACCAGCAGGGTGTCGTTGACGCCGATCTGGTGCGCGGTGGTGCCCTGCAGGGCGCCGAACAGCGCGTTGGACGAGGTGTCCGAGCCGGTCAGGAACACGCCCAGCCAGCCGAGGAACGGCGAGAAGAACGGGAAGGCCGCGCCGGTGCCGGCCAGGACCAGGGCCAGGGTGGTGGACATGCCGGAGAAGTTGGTGACGAAGGCGAAGGCCAGCACCATGCCGATGGACAGCACCGGCCACTTCAGCTCGACCAGGGTTTCCTTGAAAGTGGTCAGACCAGTTTTCGCGGCGATGCGCAGGATGAACATCGAGACGATCGCGGAGATCAGGATCGCGGTGCCGGTGGCGGCCAGCGGGTCGAACTTGAACACGGCCGGCAGCGCGGTGGCGGCGGCAGCGATCGGCGGGCCCTTGAACACCAGTTGGTCCAGGCCCGGGATCGGGAAGTTGAACACCAGGCTGTAGAGCGCGCCGCCGGGCAGGAACATGGCCTTGAACGGCTTCAGCGTCCAGATGGTGACCAGCACGGTGAGCACCAGGAACGGCGACCAGGCCTTGATGATCTCGCCGGTGCTGTAGGGCGAGGGTTCGGAGCGCGGCGCGTTGCCGCCGCCGACCACGGCTGCGCCGCCGGAGACGCCGACCACTTCGACGGCGTTGGCCGGTTGCCAGACTTTCAGGAACAGGGTCAGGCACACCAGGCTGATCAGCGCGGAGGTGATGTCCGGCAGTTCCGGGCCGATGAAGTTGGAGGTGAAGTACTGGCTGACGGCGAAGCTGCCGCCGGCGACCAGCGCGGCCGGCCAGGTTTCCTTCACGCCCTTGAAGCCGTCCATCATGAACACCAGCCAGAACGGCACCAGCAGCGACAGCAGCGGCAGCTGGCGGCCGGCCATGGCGCCGATCTTGAAGGCGTCGATGCCCGAGACCTGGCCGGCGACGATGATCGGAATGCCCAGGGCGCCGAAGGCCACCGGCGCGGTGTTGGCGATCAGGCACAGGCCGGCGGCGTACAGCGGGTTGAAGCCCAGGCCGACGAGCAGGGCGGCGGTGATCGCCACCGGCGCGCCGAAGCCGGCCGCGCCTTCGAGGAAGGCGCCGAAGGAGAAGCCGATCAGCAGCACCTGCAGGCGTTGGTCGGAAGTGATCGACAGGACCGAGCTGCGGATGATCTCGAACTGCCCGCTCTTGACCGTCAGTTTGTACAGGAACACCGCCGCGACGATGATCCAGGCGATCGGCCAGAGGCCGTAGAGGAAGCCGTAGAACGCGGCGCCCAGGGCCTTGCCGACCGGCATGCCGTAGGCGGCGATGGCGACGACGATGGAGAGGATCAGGGTGATGGTGCCGGCGACGTGGCCCTTGAGGCGGAACACGGCCAGCGCCAGGAAGAAGAAGACGATCGGGATCACGGCGACCAGCGCGGACAGGCCGAGGCTGCCGAGCGGGGTATAGATCTGCTGCCAGGTTTGCATGCTGTTTTGGCTCCTAATTGTTTTTTGATTGGAGTCTAGTCTTGCGCCGTGTCGTGGGTTTGGCGCCGCCCCGGGCGGGGTTGGCGGCAGGCGGACGACCGTCTCGGCGGATCTCGCGAAAATTGGTAATACCAATTTACAAAAGCGAGCGCTCAGAGTAAAAGCATCCCTGTAGGCTGTCAATTTGCGGCGCTACAACTTTTGTCGGACCGGGCGATCCCGGCGATCGTCGGGCTTGTTGTGTCGGGTGCCGCTGGTTAGGCTGCCGCCCCTGCGAAACGGGGCCTTCCGCCAGGCGGGCCGAGAGGTGGGGAAAAGATGGCTTTCAATCAGGTACGGCAGCGCCGCTTGTCGGACGATATCGTCGAGCGTCTGGAGGCGATGATCCTCGAGGGCACGCTGAAGGCGGGCGAACGCCTGCCGGCCGAGCGGGTGCTGGCCGAGCAGTTCGGCGTGTCGCGGCCTTCGCTGCGCGAGGCGATCCAGAAGCTGGTGGCCAAGGGGCTGCTGGTCAGCCGCCAGGGCGGCGGCAACTATGTCGCGCAGTCCCTGGGCTCGACCTTCAGCGACCCGTTGCTGCACCTGCTGGAGAGCAACCCCGAGGCGCAGCGCGACCTGCTGGAGTTCCGCCACACCCTGGAAGGCTCCTGCGCCTACTACGCCGCGCTGCGCGCCACCGAGGTGGACCACCAGCGCCTGACCAGCGCCTTCGAGACGCTGCAGGCCTGCTATCAGCGCAACGACAAGGTCAGCGAGGAGGAGGGGGCGGCCGACGCCAGCTTCCACCTGGCCATCGCCGAGGCCAGCCACAACACCGTGCTGCTGCACACCATCCGCGGCCTGTTCGACCTGCTCAAGCACAACGTGGTGACCAACATCGGCGGCATGTACGCCCAGCGCACGGAAACCCGCGAGCAACTGATGAGCCAGCACCGCGAGCTGTACGACGCGATCATGCAGGGCCGGGCGGAAGAGGCGCGGGAGATTTCCCACCGGCACATTTCCTATGTGCGGGAAGTGCTGGAGGAGGCACAGGACGAAGTGCGGCGCCTGGAGCGGGCGCAGCGCAGGCTGGGGGTTTGACGGCAGGAACCTGCAGGAGCGAGCAAGCTCGCTCCTACGAAAAGCGGGGGCTGGCGTCAGCTTCGTAGGATGGGTTGAGCCTTGGCGAAACCCATGCGGTCATGGCGATGGGTATCGCTTCGCTCCACCCATCCTACGAAAAGCCTGGCGTCAGTCGTCCTTGCCGTGCCGCATGGCGCGCTGGATCTCGCGATTGGAATCGCGTTCCTTCTCGGTGTCGCGCTTGTCGTATTCCTTCTTGCCCTTGGCCAGCGCGATCTCGCACTTGATCAGGTGCTTCTTCCAGTACATCGACAGCGCCACGCAGGCGTAGCCCTTCTGCTGCACCGCGCCGAACAGCTTGCCCAGCTCGCGCTTGTGCAGCAGCAGCTTGCGCGTGCGCACCGGGTCGGCGATCACGTGGGTGCTGGCAGTGGTCAGCGGGGTGATGTGGCTGCCCAGCAGCCAGGCCTCGCCGTCCTTGAGCAGGACGTAGCTGTCGACCAGCTGGGCCTTGCCGGCGCGCAGGCTCTTGACCTCCCAGCCGGCCAGGGCGATGCCCGCCTCGAAGCGTTGCTCGATGAAGTAGTCGTGCAGAGCCTTCTTGTTCTGCGCGATGGTCCCCTGGGGGTGTTTCTTCTGTTTAGCCATAGGCCGCGCATTATAGGGAGTCGCTCGTCGCGCCGCCATCGGGGACGACCAATTCCGGGTGCGGCGGGATGCGCGCTTGAGGGTGGGTGGCTAATCTCGGAGAATGCGCGCTGTTTTTCGTACCGTTGGAGGCCGGTTCGCCGGCGTCCGCCACTGAAGAAGCGAGACCCCTATGAGCACGCATATCCAGCGTTCGGCCCTGCTGCCCTATCCCGCGAAGGCGCTGTACGACCTGGTCAACGATGTGGCGCGCTACCCGGAGTTCCTGCCCTGGTGCTCGGCGAGCAAGGTGCTGGAGGAAAGCGAAACGGCGATGCGCGCCGAGCTCAGTGTGGCCAAGGGCAACCTGTCGCAGCGCTTCAGCACGCGCAACGTGCTGGTGCCCGGGCAGAGCATCGAGATGAACCTCGAGGACGGCCCGTTCTCCGAGCTGCACGGCGTGTGGACCTTCAAGGCCCTGGGCGACAAGGCCTGCAAGATCACCCTGGACCTGACCTTCGATTACGCCGGCGCCCTGGTCAAGGCGACCCTCGGGCCGCTGTTCACCCAGGCGGCCAACACCATGGTCGACGCCTTCTGCCAGCGCGCCAAGCAGCTGTATGGCTGATAAGCGCAGCATCGCCATCGAGGTGGTCTGCGCGCTGCCCGAGCGCCAGCGCCTGCTGCGCCTGAGCGTGCCCTACGGCACGCGGGTGCGCGAAGCGGTGAGGTTGTCCGGCATCGCTGCGCAGTTCCCCGAGCTGGACGTGCTCGACAGCCCGCTGGGCATCTTCGGCAAGGCGGTCGCCGATCCGGACGGCCGGGTGCTGGAGGAGGGCGAGCGGGTGGAAATCTACCGGCCGCTGATCGCCGACCCCAAGGAAGTGCGCAAGCAGCGCGCCGCCCGCGCCAGGGCGGGCAAGCGCTGAGCGAAACACGCGGACATGAAAAAGCCCGGTCGATGCCGGGCTTTTTCATGGATGTGCCGATTACTGCGGATTGGTTTCCAGCGGTTCCGGCGTGGGCACGGCGACCGGCTTGGCCTCGTCGACTTCGCGCTGCAGCTGTTCTTCCACCGAGCCCGGCTTGGCCGGCTCTTCCTTGGGCTGCTCCGGCTTCTGCTGTTGCGGCTGCTCGGGCGAGGCCGGGGTGGATTCCTTGCCGAGGATGGCCTCGTCGCGGCTGACGCCCGGGCGGAAGTCGCCGTTCAGGCCGATCAACTGGTCGTTGCCGTTGAACATCAGGCTGACGCGCTCCTGCTGGCGCTGGCCGCCGCCGGGCTGGATGCTGTACAGGTAGTCCCAGCGGTCGGGGTGGAAGGTATCCACGATCAGCGGGTTGCCCATGATGAAACGCACCTGCCGACGGGTCATTCCCGGCTTCAGTTGGTCTATCATGTCTTGTGTTACGACGTTGCCTTGCTGGATGTCGATCTTGTAGACCCCCGGGAACGAACAACCGGCGAGTGCGGCTAGTCCCATTGCGAATGCGAGACTGGTCAGCATGAGCTTGGTGTTTTGCATCGGGGGGTGACTTCCACTATCTTGGCTGGGCGACGAAACCCCGATCATACCCGCATTGAAGGATGCTGCGAAGCATTCCGCGCCGAGAAAGCACACATGGTTGAAAATAGCGAACTGCGCAAGGCCGGCCTGAAAGTCACCCTGCCGCGCGTCAAGATCCTGCAGATGCTCGATTCCGCCGAGCAACGCCACATGAGCGCCGAGGACGTCTACAAGGCGCTGATGGAGGCTGGCGAGGATGTCGGCCTGGCCACCGTGTACCGCGTGTTGACCCAATTCGAGGCAGCCGGCCTGGTGGTGCGCCACAACTTCGACGGCGGCCATGCCGTGTTCGAGCTGGCCGACAGCGGCCACCACGACCACATGGTCTGCGTGGATACCGGCGAGGTCATCGAGTTCATGGACAGCGAGATCGAGAAGCGCCAGAAGGAAATCGTCAAGGAGCGCGGCTTCGAGCTGGTGGACCACAACCTGGTCCTGTACGTGCGCAAGAAGAAATAAGTAGCCTTGCAACGAACGGAAAACGGCGGCCCTGGGGCCGCCGTTTTCATTTTCAGGGGAATTTCAGGTGAGATTGGCGCGTAGGCGCAACTGTCTGCGCCGAGGCGCTTTTCGTAGGATGGGTTGAGCTTGCGAAACCCATGCGGTGGTGGTGATGGGTATCGCTTCGCTCAACACCATCCTACGAAAAGCCATGCTCGCTCATGCGGTAGGAGCGGACCTTGTCCGCGATAGTCGGAGGTCTCGGCGCGATTCGCGGATGAGATCCGCTCCTACAGGTTGCCCATGCGCCGTGCCCTTGTAGGAGCGCGCCCTGCGCGCGAATCGCAGGCAGGGCCTGCTCCTACAGTCAGCCCGAGGCGTGGCATTTCCCCGTAGGAGCGGACCTTGTCCGCGATAGCCGCGCATCGCGGCGCGATTTGCGGTTTTTCAGCCCTGCAGCGCCCGGTCCACCATCTTGCGGGCGTGGGCCAGGGATTCCTTGGTCATGTCCACGCCGCCGAGCATGCGGGCGATCTCTTCTATGCGTTCGGCCTTCTTCAGGTTGGCTACCGCGGTGCGGGTTTCGCTGCTGCCGCGTTCCTTGTGCACGAACAGGTGCTGGTGGCCCTGGGCCGCGACCTGCGGCAGGTGGGTGACGGTCAGCACCTGGCCGCCTTCGCCCAGGCGGCGCAGCAGTTGGCCGACCACTTCCGCGGTGGGGCCGCCGATGCCGACGTCCACTTCGTCGAAGACCAGGGTGGGCGTGCGCGATGTTTGCGCGGTGATCACCTGGATGGCCAGGCTGATGCGCGACAGTTCGCCGCCGGAGGCGACCCGCGCCAGGCCCTTGAGCGGCTGCCCGGGGTTGGCGCTGACCAGGAATTCCAGCTGCTCCAGGCCGTTGGCCTGGGGCTCGTCGGCGGGGGCGTCGCTCAGTTCGATGGCGAAGCGCCCGCCAGGCATGCCCAGGCGCTGCATTTCCGTCTCCACCAGGGTGGCCAGCTGCGGGGCGGCCTGGCGGCGCAGGGCGCTGAGTTCCGCGGCTTTTTCCTGGTAATGGCGCTCGTAGGCGGCCAGTTCCTCGCCCAGGCGTTCCGCGGCTTCGTCGTCGGCGTTCAGCGCTTCCAGTTCCTCCAGCAGGCGCTGTTGCAGGGCTTGCAGGTCGTGGGGCTGCACGCGGTGCTTGCGGGCCAGGCTGTAGATGGCGTCCATGCGTTCTTCCAGTAGCTGCAGGCGGCTGGGGTCGGCATCGAAGTTGTCGACGAAACGGTTCAGCTCGCCCACCGCTTCCTCTACCTGGATCTGCGCGCTGGACAGCAGGTTGACCGCCTCGGCCAGCGCCGCGGGCTGGCTCTGGAAGGCGGTCAGGCGGTTGAGGCTGGCGGTCAGCACCGACAACACGTTGCCGGCGTCGCTTTCGCTGCACATGTCCACCACCTGGCGGCAGGCGCCGATCAGCGCGCCGGCGTTGCTCAGGGTCTTGTGCTCGGCCTCCAGCGCCTCCAGTTCGTTCTCGCCCAGGGCCAGGTTCTCCAGTTCGTCCAACTGGTAGCTGAGCAACTGGTGGCGGGCGCGCTGTTCGTCGCTGCTGCGCGACAGGCGGTCGAGTTCGTGGTGCGTCTGTTTCCAGCGCTGCGCGGCCAGCTGTACCTGGCGCGCCAGGTCCTGGCTGCCGGCGTATTCGTCGAGCAGGCGGCGGTGGGTGTCGGCCTTGAGCAGCGACTGGTGCTCGTGCTGGCTGTGGATATCGATCAGCAGCTCGCCCAGGGCCTTGAGGTCGCCCAGGGTGCAGGGCGTGCCGTTGATGTAGCCGCGCGAGCGGCCTTCGGCGGTGATCACCCGGCGCAGGATGCACGGGCCGTCCTGCTCCAGGTCGCGCTCGGCGAGCCAGTCGCGGGCCTCGGCGATGGCGCCGACGTCGAAGCTGGCGAGGATGTCGGCCTTGTCCGCGCCGGGGCGCACCACGCCGCTGTCGGCGCGGTCGCCCAGGGCCAGGCCGAGGGCGTCGAGCATGATCGACTTGCCGGCGCCGGTCTCGCCGGTGATCACGGTCATGCCGGCGGCGAGCTCGAGATCGAGGTGCTCGACGATGGCGTAGTTGTGCACGGAGAGATGAACCAGCATGGAGGCGGCTCCGGTGAAAAGGTCTGTTTATTTATACAGTATTTTTTGCCGCTGGCAATTCATCGCCCGCCCCTTGAACCGGCGCAAATGGCCCCCATATAGCCGGCAGAGCCGCGAGCCATTGGGTTCGCTTTGTTTTCAAAGGCTTTTTCTTTTTTAGGAGAGTGGCATGTCTGACGAGCAACAGACTCAGGATTCGCACCTGAACGAGCAGCCGGAACAGGTTGCCGGCGACGACCTGAACGCCCGCGTGCTGGACCTCGAGGAACAGCTGGCCGCGGCCAAGGACCAGAGCCTGCGCGTCGCCGCCGAGCTGCAGAACGTGCGCCGTCGCGCCGAACAGGATATCGAGAAGGCGCACAAGTTCGCCCTGGAGAAGTTCTCCGGCGACCTGCTGCCGGTGGTCGACACCCTGGAGCGCGCGCTGGAGATGTCCAGCCCGGACGACGAGGCGATCAAGCCGATGCGCGAAGGCATCGAGCTGACCCTCAAGATGTTCCACGACACCCTCAAGCGCTACAACCTGGAGCCGGTCGACCCCCACGGCGAGCCGTTCAACCCCGAGCACCACCAGGCGATGGCGATGGAGGAGAGCGTTCACCTGGAGCCCGGCAGCGTGGTCAAGGTGTTCCAGAAGGGCTACCTGCTCAACGGTCGCCTGCTGCGCCCGGCCATGGTCGTGGTCAGCAAGGCACCCGAGCAAACCCCGCCTTCGATCGACGAGAAGGCTTGAAATCCGCCACCCGGTCCCCATCTGGGTAATCAACCGAGCACAAGGTCCGCAGCGGGATCAGCACGGAATCTAATTTCTGGAGAGTGAATATGGGCAAAATCATTGGTATCGACCTGGGGACCACCAACTCCTGCGTCTCCATCCTGGAAAACGGCAGCGTCAAGGTGATCGAGAACGCCGAAGGCGCTCGCACCACCCCGTCGATCATCGGCTACGCCAACGACGGCGAGATCCTGGTCGGCCAGCCGGCCAAGCGCCAGGCTGTCACCAACCCGAAGAACACCCTGTACGCGGTGAAGCGCCTGATCGGCCGTCGCTTCGAAGAAGACGTCGTGCAGAAAGACATCAAGATGGTGCCGTACAGCATCGTCAAGGCTGACAACGGCGACGCCTGGGTCGAAGCCAAGGGCCAGAAGATGGCCCCGCCGCAGGTTTCCGCCGAAGTCCTGAAGAAGATGAAGAAGACCGCCGAGGACTACCTGGGCGAGCCGGTCACCGAAGCGGTCATCACCGTGCCGGCCTACTTCAACGACAGCCAGCGCCAGGCCACCAAGGACGCCGGCCGCATCGCCGGCCTGGACGTCAAGCGCATCATCAACGAGCCGACCGCGGCTGCGCTGGCCTACGGTCTGGACAAGGCCAAGGGCGACCACACCATCATCGTCTACGACCTGGGCGGCGGTACCTTCGACGTCTCGGTGATCGAGATCGCCGAAGTCGACGGCGAGCACCAGTTCGAAGTGCTGGCCACCAACGGCGACACCTTCCTCGGTGGCGAAGACTTCGACCTGCGCCTGATCGACTACCTCGTCGACGAGTTCAAGAAAGAGACCGGCATGGACCTCAAGGGCGACCCGCTGGCCATGCAGCGCCTGAAAGAGGCTGCCGAGAAGGCCAAGATCGAGCTGTCCTCGACCCAGCAGACCGACGTCAACCTGCCGTACATCACCGCCGACGCCAGCGGCCCGAAACACCTGAACGTCAAGGTGTCCCGCGCCAAGCTGGAGTCCCTGGTGGAAGACCTGGTGCAGCGCACCATCGAGCCCTGCCGCGTGGCCCTGAAGGACGCCGGCCTGGACGTGTCGAAGATCGACGAAGTGATCCTCGTCGGCGGCCAGACCCGCATGCCGCTGGTGCAGAAGACCGTCGCCGAGTTCTTCGGCAAGGAAGCGCGCAAGGACGTCAACCCGGACGAAGCCGTGGCCATGGGTGCCGCCATCCAGGGCGCCGTGCTGGCCGGCGACGTCAAGGACGTGCTGCTGCTCGACGTCACCCCGCTGACCCTGGGCATCGAGACCCTGGGTGGCGTGATGACCGCGCTGATCGACAAGAACACCACCATCCCGACCAAGAAGTCGCAGGTGTTCTCCACCGCCGACGACAACCAGGGCGCCGTGACCATCCACGTGCTGCAGGGCGAGCGCAAGCAGGCCGCGCAGAACAAGTCCCTGGGCAAGTTCGACCTGGCCGATATCCCGCCGGCGCCGCGCGGCGTGCCGCAGATCGAAGTGACCTTCGACATCGACGCCAACGGCATCCTGCACGTGTCCGCCAAGGACAAGGCTACCGGCAAGCAGCAGTCCATCGTGATCAAGGCCTCTTCGGGCCTGTCCGAGGACGAGATCCAGCAGATGGTGCGCGATGCCGAGGCCAACGCCGAGGAAGACCGCAAGTTCGAGGAACTGGCCGCCGCCCGCAACCAGGGCGATGCGCTGGTCCACGCGACTCGCAAGATGGTTACCGAGGCTGGCGACAAGGCCACCGCCGAGGAGAAGGCTGCCATCGAGAAGGCGCTGGCCGACCTGGAAGCCGCCGTGAAGGGCGACGACAAGGCCGAGATCGAAGCGAAGATGAACGCGCTGTCCCAGGCGTCCACCCCGCTGGCGCAGAAGATGTACGCCGAGCAACCGCAGCCGGGCGCCGAAGCCCAGTCCGGCGATGCTGACCACAAGGCCGGCGACGACGTGGTCGACGCCGAGTTCGAAGAGGTCAAGGAGAACAAGTAAGCCTCGTGCAAGCTTGCGCTCCGGCGCACCGACCAGCGTGTCGGTGCGCATGAAACGTCACGCGGGGGCTTGCTCCCGCGTCGGCGTGTCTGGGGGAGAGGTTTTCAAGGTGCAAAGAATTTATGGCCAAACGTGATTTCTACGAGGTACTGGGTGTCGAGCGTGGCGCCAGCGAGTCGGACCTGAAGAAGGCCTACCGCCGGCTGGCCATGAAGTACCACCCGGACCGCAATCCCGGCGACAAGGAAGCCGAGGATAAATTCAAGGAGGCCAACGAGGCGTACGAGATCCTGTCCGACGCCAGCAGGCGCGCGGCCTACGATCAGTACGGCCACGCCGGCGTCGACCCGCAGATGGGCGGCGGTGGCGCCGGCTTCGGCGGCGCGAGCTTCTCGGACATCTTCGGCGACGTCTTCAGCGACTTCTTCGGTGGCGGCGGCGGTGGCCGTGGCGGCCGCGGCGGCCCGCAGCGCGGCGCCGACCTGCGCTACACCCTGGACCTGGACCTGGAAGACGCGGTCCGCGGCACCACTGTGACCATCCGCGTGCCGACCCTGGTCGGCTGCAAGACCTGCAGCGGCAGCGGCGCCAAGCCCGGCACCTCGCCGGTCACCTGCACCACCTGCGGCGGCATCGGCCAGGTGCGCATGCAGCAGGGCTTCTTCTCGGTGCAGCAGACCTGCCCGCGCTGCCATGGCAGCGGCAAGATGATCAGCGACCCCTGTGGCACCTGCCATGGCCAGGGCCGCGTGGAAGAGCAGAAGACGCTGTCGGTCAAGGTGCCGGCCGGCGTCGACACCGGCGACCGCATCCGCCTCACCGGCGAGGGCGAGGCCGGGGCCCATGGCGGCCCGGCGGGCGACCTCTACGTGGTGGTCAACGTGCGCGAGCACGACATCTTCCAGCGCGACGGCAAGCACCTGTACTGCGAAGTGCCGATCAGCTTCGCCGACGCCGCCCTGGGCGGCGAGCTGGAAGTGCCGACGCTGGATGGCCGGGTGAAGCTGAAGATCCCGGAAGGCACCCAGACCGGCAAGCTGTTCCGCCTGCGCGGCAAGGGCGTGGCCCCGGTGCGCGGCGGTGGCGCCGGCGACCTGATGTGCCGCGTGGTGGTCGAGACCCCGGTGAACCTGGACAAGCGCCAGCGCGAACTGCTCGAGGAGTTCCGCAGCAGCCTGCAGGGCGACACCTCCCACTCGCCCCGCGCCAGTGGCTGGTTCGAAGGCATGAAGCGCTTCTTCGACGATTTATAAGTGATGGGCTGGAAGCTCGAAGCTGGAGGCTTGAAGCGGGCCGGCTCGGGCTTCCGGCTTCTGGCTTCCAGCTTGGAGCTTTCTGTTATGCGACGTATAGCCGTAATGGGCGCCGCCGGGCGCATGGGCAAGAACCTGATCGAGGCGGTGCAGCAGACCAACGGCAGCGCCGGCCTGACTGCCGCCATCGATCGCCCGGACAGCACCCTGGTGGGCGCCGACGCCGGTGAACTGGCCGGCCTGGGGCGCATCGGCGTGCCGCTGTCGGGCGACCTGGCGAAGGTGGTCGACGAGTTCGACGTGCTGATCGACTTCACCCATCCCACCGTGACCCTGAAGAACCTGGAAGTCTGCCGCAAGGCCGGCAAGGCCATGGTCATCGGCACCACCGGTTTCTCCGTGGAAGAGAAGGCCCTGCTGGCCGAGGCCGCCAAGGATATTCCGATCGTCTTCGCCGCCAACTACAGCGTCGGCGTGAACCTCTGCCTGAAGCTGCTGGACACCGCTGCCCGCGTGCTGGGCGACGAAGTGGACATCGAGATCATCGAAGCCCACCACCGGCACAAGGTCGACGCGCCGTCCGGCACCGCCTTGCGCATGGGCGAGGTGGTGGCCAATGCCCTGGGGCGTGATCTGGAGAAAGTGGCGGTCTACGGTCGCGAGGGCCAGACCGGCGCCCGCGAGCGCGAGACCATCGGTTTCGCCACCGTGCGCGCCGGCGACGTGGTGGGCGACCACACCGTGCTGTTCGCCGCCGAGGGCGAGCGCGTGGAGATCACCCACAAGGCCTCCAGCCGCATGACCTTCGCCCGCGGCGCGGTGCGTGCGGCGCTGTGGCTGGAAGGGCAGGGCAGCGGCCTGTACGACATGCAGGACGTGCTCGGGCTGCGCTGAGCGCCTGCCGCGCGTCGGCATGACGGGGCAAAAATGACCCAGCGGTAGCGTTACGCGTCGTGCAAAAGGTGGACCATTATGTCGCGTTTCTGTAAACTACAGATTTAGTGTGTCCACTAAAAGCAGCGCAGCATGAACCATATAAAAAGCGGGATGACCTCTTCTGATGTCATCCCGCTTTTTTACAACCTGCGCACGCCCAGCCAGGCTTGATTCACGGGAGGTCTTCTTGACTAAGCCAGCCATACTTGCACTTGCCGACGGCAGCATTTTTCGCGGTGAAGCCATCGGTGCCGACGGCCAGACCGTCGGCGAGGTGGTGTTCAACACCGCCATGACCGGCTACCAGGAAATCCTTACCGATCCTTCCTATGCCCAGCAGATCGTCACCCTGACCTATCCGCACATCGGCAACACCGGGACCACCCCGGAAGACGCCGAAGCCAACCGCGTCTGGGCCGCCGGCCTGATCATCCGCGACCTGCCGCTGCTGGCCAGCAGCTGGCGCAACAAGCAGTCGCTGCCCGACTACCTGAAGGAAAACGGCACCGTCGCCATCGCCGGCATCGACACCCGCCGCCTGACGCGCATCCTGCGCGAGAAGGGCTCGCAGAACGGCTGCATCCTCGCCGGCGACGACGCCACCGAGGAGAAGGCGCTGGAGCTGGCGCGTTCCTTCCCGGGCCTGAAAGGCATGGACCTGGCCAAGGTGGTGTCTTCCACCGAGCGCTACGAGTGGCGCTCCAGCGTGTGGAACCTGGAAACCGACAGCCACCCGGAAATCCCCGCCGCCGAGCTGCCCTACCACGTGGTCGCCTACGACTTCGGCGTCAAGCTGAACATCCTGCGCATGCTGGTGGCCCGCGGCTGCCGCCTGACCGTGGTGCCGGCGCAGACCCCGGCCAGCGAAGTGCTGGCGCTGAACCCGGACGGCATCTTCCTCTCCAACGGCCCCGGCGACCCCGAGCCGTGCGACTACGCCATCCAGGCCATCCGCGAGTTCCTCGACACCGAGATCCCGGTCTTCGGCATCTGCCTCGGTCACCAACTGCTGGCCCTGGCGTCGGGCGCCAGGACCATGAAGATGGGCCACGGCCACCACGGCGCCAACCACCCGGTGCAGGACCTGGATACCGGCGTGGTGATGATCACCAGCCAGAACCACGGCTTCGCGGTGGACGAGGAAACCCTGCCGGGCAATCTGCGCGCCACCCACAAGTCGCTGTTCGACGGCACCCTGCAGGGCATCGAGCGCACCGACAAGGTGGCCTTCAGCTTCCAGGGCCACCCGGAAGCCAGCCCCGGCCCGCACGACGTGGCGCCGCTGTTCGACCGTTTCATCTCGGCCATGGCCGAGCGTCGCTGAGAGCTGCGAAGAGGTAAGCGAAGATGATGCCGACCCTGGGAATCACCGACCTGTGGACCTACGTCCTGGGTACGCTGTTCATCGTCCTGCTGCCGGGCCCGAACTCGCTGTTCGTGCTGGCCACCGCCGCCCAGCGTGGCGTCGGCGCCGGCTACCGGGCGGCCAGCGCGGTGTTCCTGGGCGATGCCATCCTGATGCTGCTCTCGGCCCTGGGCATCGCCTCGCTGCTCAAGGCCGAGCCGGTGCTGTTCCTCGGCCTGAAGTACGCCGGCGCCGCCTACCTGTTCTACCTGGGCCTGGGCATGCTCCGCGGCGGCTTGCAGAAGCTGCGCCAGCCGCTGGAACAGGCCGCCCCGGCGAAGGAAGTGGACGTCGCCCAGCCGTTCCGCAAGGCGCTGCTGCTGAGCCTGTCGAACCCCAAGGCGATCCTCTTCTTCGTGTCCTTCTTCATCCAGTTCGTCGACCCGGGCTATGCCTACCCCGGCGTGTCGTTCCTGGTGCTGGGCACGATCCTCGAGGTCATCAGCGCCCTCTACCTCAGCTTCCTGATCTTTTCCGGTGTGCGCCTGGCGGCCTGGTTCCGCCGCCGGCAACGACTGGCGGCCGGCGCCTCGAGCGGCGTCGGCGCCCTGTTCGTCGGCTTCGGCGTGAAGCTGGCCAGCGCAACCCTTTCCTGAATATTGCAACGAGAGTCCCATGCCCAAGCGTACAGACATCAAGAGCATCCTGATCCTCGGTGCCGGCCCCATCGTCATCGGCCAGGCCTGCGAATTCGACTACTCCGGCGCCCAGGCCTGCAAGGCCCTGAAGGAAGAAGGCTTCCGCGTCATCCTGGTGAACTCCAACCCGGCCACCATCATGACCGACCCGGCCATGGCCGACGCCACCTACATCGAGCCGATCAAGTGGCAGACCGTGGCCAAGATCATCGAGAAGGAGCGCCCCGACGCGCTGCTGCCGACCATGGGCGGCCAGACCGCGCTGAACTGCGCGCTGGACCTGGAGCGCCACGGCGTGCTGGAGAAGTTCGGCGTCGAGATGATCGGCGCCAACGCCGACACCATCGACAAGGCCGAGGACCGCTCGCGCTTCGACAAGGCCATGAAGGCCATCGGCCTGGCCTGCCCGCGCTCGGGCATCGCCCACAGCATGGAAGAAGCCTACGGCGTGCTGGAGCAGGTCGGCTTCCCCTGCATCATCCGTCCGTCCTTCACCATGGGCGGCACCGGCGGCGGCATCGCCTACAACCGTGAGGAGTTCGAAGAGATCTGCGCCCGCGGCCTGGACCTGTCGCCGACCAACGAGCTGCTGATCGACGAATCGCTGATCGGCTGGAAGGAATACGAGATGGAGGTTGTCCGCGACAAGAAGGACAACTGCATCATCGTCTGCTCCATCGAGAACTTCGACCCCATGGGCGTGCACACCGGTGACTCCATCACCGTGGCCCCGGCGCAGACCCTGACCGACAAGGAATACCAGATCATGCGCAACGCCTCCCTGGCGGTGCTGCGCGAGATCGGCGTGGAAACCGGCGGTTCCAACGTGCAGTTCGGCATCTGCCCGGACACCGGGCGCATGGTCGTGATCGAGATGAACCCGCGGGTGTCGCGCTCCTCGGCCCTGGCCTCCAAGGCCACCGGCTTCCCGATCGCCAAGATCGCCGCCAAGCTGGCCGTCGGCTACACCCTCGACGAACTGCAGAACGACATCACCGGCGGCCGCACCCCGGCGTCCTTCGAGCCGGCCATCGACTACGTCGTGACCAAGGTGCCGCGCTTCGCCTTCGAGAAATTCCCCAAGGCCGACGCCCGCCTGACCACCCAGATGAAATCCGTGGGCGAGGTCATGGCCATCGGCCGTACCTTCCAGGAGTCGGTGCAGAAAGCCCTGCGCGGCCTGGAAGTGGGCGTCGCCGGCTTCGATCCGAAGCTCGACCTGGCCGACCCGGAAGCCGAGGGCATCCTGCGCCGCGAGCTGACCGTGCCGGGCGCCGAGCGCATCTGGTACGTGGCCGATGCCTTCCGCGCCGGCAAGAGCATCGAAGAAGTCTTCGCCCTGACCAAGATCGACGAATGGTTCCTGGTGCAGATCGAGGACCTGATCAAGGAAGAAGAGAAGGTCAAGACCCTCGGCCTGTCCGGCATCGACGCCGACCTGATGCGCAAGCTCAAGCGCAAGGGCTTCTCCGACGCGCGCCTGGCCAAGCTGCTGGGCGTCACCGAGAAGAACCTGCGCAGCCACCGCCACAAGCTGAAGGTCGTGCCGGTGTACAAGCGCGTGGACACCTGCGCCGCCGAGTTCGCCACCGACACCGCCTACATGTACTCGACCTACGAGGAAGAGTGCGAGGCCAACCCGTCCGGCCGCGACAAGATCATGATCCTCGGCGGCGGCCCGAACCGCATCGGCCAGGGCATCGAGTTCGACTACTGCTGCGTGCACGCGGCGCTGGCGATGCGTGAAGACGGCTACGAGACCATCATGGTCAACTGCAACCCGGAGACCGTCTCCACCGACTACGACACTTCCGACCGCCTGTACTTCGAGCCGGTGACCCTCGAAGACGTGCTGGAGATCGTCCGCGTCGAGCAGCCCAAGGGCGTGATCGTCCAGTACGGCGGCCAGACCCCGCTGAAACTCTGCCGCGCCCTGGAAGAGGCCGGCGTGCCGATCATCGGCACCAGCCCCGACGCCATCGACCGCGCCGAGGACCGCGAGCGCTTCCAGCAGATGGTCCAGCGCCTGAACCTGCGCCAGCCGGCCAACGCCACCGCGCGCAGCGAAGACGAGGCCCTGAGCCTGTCGAAGAACATCGGCTACCCGATGGTGGTGCGCCCGTCCTACGTACTGGGCGGCCGGGCGATGGAAATCGTCTACCAGGAAGAAGAGCTCAAGCGCTACATGCGCGAGGCGGTGAAGGTTTCCAACGACAGCCCGGTGCTGCTCGACCGCTTCCTCAACTGCGCCATCGAAGTGGACATCGACGCGGTCTGCGACGGCGAGACCGTGGTGATCGGCGCCATCATGCAGCACATCGAGCAGGCCGGCGTGCACTCCGGCGACTCCGCGTGCTCGCTGCCGCCGTACTCGCTGCCCAGGCACATCCAGGACGAGATCCGCGAACAGGTCAAGAAGATGGCCCTGGAGCTGGGCGTCGTCGGCCTGATGAACGTGCAGATGGCCGTGCAGGGCGAGGACATCTACGTCATCGAGGTGAACCCGCGCGCCTCGCGTACCGTGCCCTTCGTCTCCAAGTGCATCGGCGAATCCCTGGCCAAGATTGCGGCGCGCGTCATGGCTGGCAAGAGCCTCGCCGAAGTCGGCTTCACCGAAGAGGTGATCCCGCCGTACTATAGCGTCAAGGAAGCGGTGTTCCCGTTCGCCAAGTTCCCTGGCGTCGACCCCATCCTCGGCCCGGAAATGAAATCCACCGGCGAGGTCATGGGCGTGGGCGACAGCTTCGGCGAGGCTTTCGCCAAGGCCCAGCTGGGCGCCAGCGAGATCCTGCCGAACGCCGGTTGCGCCTTCATCAGCGTCCGCGAGGACGACAAGCCGCAGGCCGTGCAGGTCGCCCGTGACCTGGTCGCGCTGGGCTTCGAGGTGGTCGCCACCGCCGGTACCGCCAAGGTGATCGAGGCGGCCGGCCTGCCGGTGCGTCGCGTGAACAAGGTGACCGAGGGGCGCCCCCACGTGGTCGACATGATCAAGAACGACGAAGTCACCCTGATCATCAACACCACCGAAGGCCGCCAGTCGATCGCCGATTCCTATTCGATCCGTCGTAACGCCCTGCAGCACAAGATCTACTGCACCACCACCATCGCGGCGGGGCAGGCGATCTGCGAGGCGCTCAAGTTCGGTCCCGAGAAGACCGTTCGCCGGCTGCAGGACCTGCATGCAGGAATCAACGCATGAGCAAATTCCCGATGACCGTCCAGGGCGCCCGCGCCCTGGAAGAAGAACTGAAACACCTGAAGACCGTTCTGCGCCCGCAGATCACCCAGGCCATCGCCGAAGCGCGTGAGCTGGGCGACCTCAAGGAAAACGCCGAGTACCATGCCGCCCGCGAGCAGCAGGGCATGTCCGAGGCGCGCATCCGCGACATCGAGGCCAAGCTGTCCAACGCGCAGATCATCGACGTCACCACCATCCCGCACACCGGCAAGGTGATCTTCGGCACCACCGTGGACATCGCCAACGTCGAGACCGACGAGACCGTGACCTACCAGATCGTCGGCGACGACGAGGCCGACATCAAGGCGCGCAAGATCTCGGTCAACTCGCCGATCGCCCGCGCGCTGATCGGCAAGACCGAGGGCGACGCCGTGCTGGTGAAGACCCCGGGCGGCGACGTCGAGTACGAGATCGTTGAAGTCCGCCACACCTGAGTCGCGTCCGCTGAAAGCCGCCGCAGCCAGTTGGTTGCTGGCCCAGACCTTCTGGGTCGGCGGCCTCTGGCTGTTGCGTTTCGTGGTCCTGCCGGCGCTGCAGAAGGTCGGCCTGGCGCCGCTGCTGGTGCAGTCGGTGGCCGACGCCCTGACGCCGTTGCTGGTCGGCTTCGCCGGCTTCTGCGCGCTGCTCCAGGTATTGGTGCTGGTGACTGCGCAGGGGCTGTCGAGCCTCTGGCGCGAGATGCGCGGGCAATTGCTGCTGACGGCGCTGGCGATGGTGGCGAGCTACCTGGTGGTGAACCAACTGGCGCCGGATGCCCAGCGCTGGCTGCTGTTCAACTACCTGGTGCTGGCCCTGTGCGGCGTGCTGCTGGTGCTGCAGCCGGTACCGGGGCGGGACGCGGCGCGCTGAGCGCCGGCGGGGAGCCTCGGCCGGGCGCCTGGGCGCCCGGCCTATGCTGTCACAGGCCGCTGTAGCGGCTGACGTTCGACAGGTTGCGGTTCGGCTTGGGGTTGCGGCGGTAGACCAGGGCCATCTTGCCGATGGTCTGGATCAGCTCGCAACTGCCGTTCCGGCACAGCTCGTCGATCAGCGCGCGGCGGTCGTCGCGCTCGGTGATGCGGAACTGCACCTTGATCAGTTCGTGATCGTTGAGCGCACGCTCCAGCTCGGCCATGACGCTTTCGGTAAGACCGTTTTCGGCAACGGTCAATACAGGCTTCAGGTGGTGGCCGATAGATTTGAACTGTTTCTTCTGCTCCTGAGTGAGCGCCATAATCAGACCCCTGGGAAAAAAGGCGGATATTCTACCCGAGTTTCGGTTTACCGGGTGCCCGCTCAGACGAGGTAACAAGTGGCCCGTTCCAAGACTAGCCATCGCTGGCTGAAAGAACACTTCGACGATCCTTACGTGAAGATGGCGCAACGCGACGGCTACCGCTCGCGCGCCAGCTACAAGCTGCTGGAAATCCAGGAGAAGGATCGCATCCTGCGCCCGGGCATGACCGTGGTCGACCTCGGTGCCGCGCCGGGCGGCTGGTCGCAGGTCACCAGCCGGGTGATCGGCGACAAGGGCACGCTGATCGCCTCGGACATCCTGCCGATGGACAGCATCCCGGACGTCACCTTCATCCAGGGCGACTTCACCGAAGACGAGGTCTTCGCCCGGCTGCTCGAGGCCATCGGAGAAAATCCGGTGGACCTTGTGATTTCCGATATGGCCCCCAATATGAGTGGACTGCCCGCCGTGGACATGCCCCGTGCCATGTTCCTCTGCGAGCTGGCGCTGGACCTGTGCGCCCGGGTGTTGCGACCGGGCGGCGATTTCCTGATCAAGATCTTCCAGGGCGAGGGCTTCGACACTTACCTGAAGACGGTCCGCGAGAATTTCGAGAAGGTACAGATGCGCAAGCCGCTGTCCTCCCGCGACCGCTCCCGCGAGCAATATCTGCTCGCGCGGGGCTTCCGCGGGGCCTAGACTGCGACGAATGGGCCGTCTGTCCGTCCACTGCACGCAAGTAGGGCTTGTCCCGGCTCGCGCCGGGGTTCATAAAGGGTTACAGACGCCTCCTACGTCGCTAGGGGTTGTGTAGTAATTTGGCCGGCAGGAGTCTGGCCGTCGTGTGAAGCGGTTTCCAGGGCGGAGCCGGCTTCAGAGGGTAATCAATTGAACGACATGGCAAAGAACCTGATCCTGTGGTTGATCATCGCGGCGGTGCTGGTCACCGTGATGAACAACTTCTCCAGTCCGAGCGAGCCGCAGACGCTCAACTACTCGGACTTCATCCAACAGGTGAAGGAAGGCAAGGTCGAGCGGGTTACCGTCGACGGCTACGTGATCACTGGCAAGCGCCAGGACGGGGATACCTTCAAGACCGTCCGTCCGGCGATCCAGGACAACGGCCTGATCGGCGACCTGGTCAACAACAACGTGGTCATCGAGGGCAAGCAGCCCGAGCAGCAGAGCATCTGGACGCAACTGCTGGTCGCCAGCTTCCCGATCCTGGTGATCATTGCCGTGTTCATGTTCTTCATGCGCCAGATGCAGGGCGGCGGCGGTGGCCGCGGCGGCCCGATGAGCTTCGGCAAGAGCAAGGCGCGCCTGCTGTCCGAGGACCAGGTCAAGACCACCTTCGCTGACGTCGCCGGCTGCGACGAGGCCAAGGAAGAGGTCAGCGAGCTGGTCGAGTTCCTCCGCGACCCGGGCAAGTTCCAGCGCCTGGGCGGCCGCATCCCGCGCGGCGTGCTGATGGTCGGCCCGCCCGGTACCGGCAAGACCCTGCTGGCCAAGGCCATCGCCGGCGAGGCCAAGGTGCCGTTCTTCACCATTTCCGGTTCCGACTTCGTCGAGATGTTCGTCGGCGTGGGCGCCTCCCGCGTGCGCGACATGTTCGACCAGGCCAAGAAACACGCCCCGTGCATCATCTTCATCGACGAGATCGACGCCGTCGGCCGCCATCGTGGCGCCGGCCTGGGCGGCGGCCACGACGAGCGCGAGCAGACCCTCAACCAGCTGCTGGTGGAGATGGACGGCTTCGAGATGAACGACGGCATCATCGTCATCGCCGCCACCAACCGTCCGGACGTGCTCGACCCGGCGCTGCTGCGCCCGGGCCGCTTCGACCGCCAGGTGGTGGTCGGCCTGCCGGACATCCGCGGCCGCGAGCAGATCCTCAAGGTGCACATGCGCAAGGTCCCGCTGGGCGACAACGTCGACGCGGCGGTGATCGCCCGCGGTACCCCGGGCTTCTCCGGCGCCGACCTGGCCAACCTGGTCAACGAGGCCTCGCTGTTCGCCGCCCGCGCCAACAAGCGCATCGTCGACATGCGTGAGTTCGAGCTGGCCAAGGACAAGATCATGATGGGCGCCGAGCGCAAGACCATGGTCATGTCCGAGAAGGAGAAGAAGAACACCGCCTTCCACGAGGCCGGCCACGCCATCGTCGGCCGCCTGGTGCCGGAGCACGACCCGGTCTACAAGGTTTCCATCATCCCCCGCGGCCGCGCCCTGGGCGTGACCATGTTCCTCCCCGAGGAGGATCGCTACAGCCTGTCCAAGCGCGCCCTGGAAAGCCAGATCTGCTCGCTGTTCGGCGGCCGTATCGCGGAAGAGATGACCCTCGGCTTCGAAGGCGTCACCACCGGCGCCTCCAACGACATCATGCGTGCCACCCAGCTGGCGCGGAACATGGTCACCAAGTGGGGCCTGTCCGAGAAGCTCGGCCCGCTGATGTACGCCGAAGAGGAGGGCGAGGTGTTCCTCGGCCGCAGCGCCGGCAGCCAGCACGCCAACGTGTCCGGCGAGACCGCCAAGCTGATCGACCAGGAAGTGCGGCGCATCATCGACGACTGCTACGGCACCGCCAAGCGCCTGCTGGAAGAGAACCGCGACAAGCTCGACATGATGGCCGACGCGCTGATGAAGTACGAAACCATCGACGCCGACCAGATCGACGACATCATGGCCGGCCGCGTGCCGCGCGAGCCGCGCGACTGGCAGGGCGGCGGTTCCGGTTCCTCCGGCTCGGCGACAGCCAGCCGCGACGAGGGTGGCCGCAAGGAAAACCCCATCGGTGGGCCCGCCGGCGAGCACTGAGAGCACTAGATGAGTTTCGAGCTGTACCCGACCCGGTTGCCTTGCGGCAACCGGGTTCTTGATTTAGGGCGTACCCATGTCATGGGTATCCTCAACGTCACCCCGGACTCCTTTTCCGACGGCGGCCGCTTCAGCCAGCGCGACGTCGCGTTGCGCCACGCCGCCGCGATGGTCGAGGCCGGCGCCAGCCTGATCGACGTGGGCGGCGAGTCGACCCGCCCGGGCGCGCGCCTGGTGTCGCCGACCGAGGAACTGGAGCGCGTGGCGCCGGTGGTGGAAGCCATCGCCCGCGAACTGGACGTGGTGATTTCCGTCGACACCTCGACCCCCGCCGTGATGCGCGAGACCGCGCGCCTGGGCGCCGGGCTGATCAACGACGTGCGCTCGCTGCAGCGCGATGGCGCGCTGGATGCCGCGGTGGATACCGGGTTGGCCGTGTGCCTGATGCACATGCGCGGCGAGCCGAGCACCATGCAGAACGATCCGCGCTACCCCGACATCCTGGCCGAGGTGCATGACTTCCTCGCCGAGCGCATCGCCGTCTGCGAGGCGGCGGGAATCGCCCGCGAGCGCCTGGTGCTCGACCCCGGCTTCGGCTTCGCCAAGACCCAGGCGCACAACCTGGTGCTGTTCCAGCGCATGGAGCGTCTGCTGGAACTGGGCTGCCCGCTGCTGGTCGGAGTGTCGCGCAAGAGCATGATCGGCCGCGCCCTGGGGCGCGAGGTCGGTGACCGTCTGTATGGCAGCCTGGCGCTGGCGGCCTTGGCCGTGGCCAAGGGGGCGCGCATCATTCGCGTGCACGACGTTGCCGAAACGGTGGATGTGGTCCGCATGATCGATGCGGTGGAACAGGCTAAGGAAGAAGGAATGACAGCATGAGCAGGAAATATTTCGGTACCGATGGCATCCGTGGCCGCGTCGGCACGCCGCCGATCACGCCGGACTTCGTGCTCAAGCTGGGCTGGGCGGTGGGCATGGCTTTCCGCCAGCAGGGCAAGTGCCGCGTGCTGGTGGGCAAGGACACGCGGATTTCCGGCTACATGTTCGAATCGGCCCTGGAGGCCGGCCTGTCGGCCGCCGGCGCCGACGTGATGCTGCTGGGCCCGATGCCGACCCCCGGCATCGCCTACCTGACGCGCACCTTCCACGCCGAGGCGGGCATCGTCATCAGTGCCTCGCACAACCCGCACGACGACAACGGCATCAAGTTCTTCTCCGGCCAGGGCACCAAGCTGCCCGACGACGTCGAGCTGATGATCGAGGAACTGATCGACACGCCCATGACGGTGGTCGACTCCGCGCGCCTGGGCAAGGTCTCGCGGATCAACGACGCCGCCGGCCGCTACATCGAGTTCTGCAAGAGCAGCGTGCCCACCAGCACCGACTTCTCCGGCCTGCACCTGGTCGTCGACTGCGCCCATGGCGCCACCTACAAGGTCGCGCCCAGCGTGTTCCGCGAGCTGGGGGCCCAGGTCTCGGTGATCGGCGCGCAGCCCAACGGCCTGAACATCAACGACAACTGCGGCTCCACCCACGTCGCCGCGCTGCAGGCGGCGGTCATCGCCGAGCAGGCCGACATGGGCATCGCCTTCGACGGCGACGGCGACCGCGTGATGATGGTCGACCATACCGGCGCGGTGGTGGACGGCGACGAGATCCTCTTCCTGATCGCCCGCGACATGCAGGAGCGCAACCGCCTGCAGGGCGGCGTGGTCGGCACCCTGATGAGCAACCTGGGCCTGGAGCTGGCCCTGGCCGACCTGCAGATCCCCTTCACCCGGGCCAAGGTCGGCGACCGCTACGTGATGGCGGAAATGCTCGATCGCGGCTGGCAGCTGGGTGGCGAGAACTCCGGCCACGTGGTCTGCGCCCAGCACACCACCACCGGCGACGCCATCATCGCCGCGCTGCAGGTGCTGATGGCGCTGAAGAGCCGCGGCCAGACCCTCGCCGAGGCGCGCCAGGGCATCCGCAGGTTCCCGCAGGTGCTGATCAACGTGCGCTACCAGGGCAAGGACGTCGATCCCATCGAGCATCCGGCGGTCAAGGAGGCTTGCGCCCGCGTCACCGAAAGCATGGCCGGCCGTGGCCGCGTGCTGCTGCGCAAGTCCGGCACCGAGCCGCTGGTGCGGGTGATGGTCGAGGGTGACGAGGAAGCCCGGGTGCGTGCCTACGCCGAACAGCTGGCGAAGGTCGTAACCGAGGTATGTGCTTGATTTCTCTTGTCAGTCCGATTTTTGTCGAGTAACATCTGCGCCCACTTTGCTCAGCGAGGTACAGCATGCGTCGACCCTTAGTGGCCGGGAACTGGAAAATGCACGGTACCCGCTCCAGTGTTGCGGAGCTGATCAAAGGCTTGCGACAACTGGCTCTGCCTACAGGTGTCGACGTGGCGGTTCTGCCGCCCTGTCTGTACATCAATCAGGTTCTTCAGGGCCTGGATGGCAAGGCGGTTGCGGTCGGTGCGCAGAACTGCGCGATCGAGCCGATGCAGGGCGCCCTCACGGGCGAGATTGCTGCCAGCCAGCTGGCCGATGCCGGTTGTTCCCTGGTTCTGGTGGGGCACTCCGAGCGCCGCCAGGTGCTGGGCGAAAGCGACGGTGTCATCAGTCGCAAGTTCGCCGCGGCGCAATCCTGTGGCCTGGTTCCCGTGTTGTGCGTGGGCGAGACCCGCGAGCAGCGCGAAGCCGGCAAGACCCTCGAGGTCGTCGGGCGTCAGTTGAGCTCGGTGATAGAAGATTTGGGCGTCGGGGCTTTCTCCCGCGCCGTAGTGGCTTACGAGCCGGTGTGGGCAATCGGGACGGGGCTTACCGCTTCGCCTGAAGAAGCCCAGGAAGTACATGCGGCCATCCGTGCGCAATTGGCGGCAGAGAATGCCGAGGTCGCCCGCGGGGTTCGCCTGCTTTACGGCGGTAGCGTCAAGGCAGCGAACGCGGTCGAACTGTTCGGCATGCCGGACATCGATGGGGGGCTGATTGGTGGTGCCTCCCTGAATGCGGATGAGTTCGGCGCGATCTGTCGCGCCGCGGGAAGCTGAAGATGCTGGAAACAGTTGTAATCGTGATTCACCTGCTGATGGCGCTGGGTCTGGTTGTACTGGTCCTGCTTCAGCATGGCAAGGGTGCGGATGCCGGTGCCTCCTTTGGCGCTGGTGCTTCGGGTACCGTTTTCGGTAGCCAGGGTTCCGCAACCTTCCTCAGTCGTTTTACTGCTGTACTGGCTGCAATTTTTTTCATTACCAGCTTGGGTTTAGCGTATTTCGCTAAAGAAAAAGCTGATATGATACGTCACATCGGACTTCCTGATCCGGCAGTGATGGAGCAGCATCAGGAGAAGGTCCCGGCAACCTCCGACGTGCCGGCGACCCAGGGGCAGCAACAAGCCCCGGCAGCTGGCAACGGTGACGTTCCGGCAGCTCCTGAGCAGAAGTAAGGCAAAGGTTTTTGCCGAGGTGGTGGAATTGGTAGACACGCTACCTTGAGGTGGTAGTGGCCATAGGCTGTAGGGGTTCGAGTCCCCTCCTCGGTACCATATACGAAGCCCCGCATGCGGGGCTTTCGTTTCCGGTGCGTCGGTTGACCTGGATAGGGTGTAACCGTATAATTTCGCACCAGCTTTGACGCGGGATGGAGCAGTCTGGTAGCTCGTCGGGCTCATAACCCGAAGGTCGTTGGTTCAAATCCAGCTCCCGCAACCAGTTATGGCAGAGCCCCTTTTCAGGGGCTTTTTGCTAGCTGGACAGTCCGCGCCGCCGTTGCTGGGCGGCCCTTTAGGGATGGGCGTTTCGCCCATTTTTCGTTTCTACGGCATACGCGAGGCGATCAGGTGTCGAGCAAGCTAGAACAGTTGCAGGCCTTGCTGGCCCCTGTGGTAGAGGCGCTCGGCTACGAGTGCTGGGGCCTCGAGTTCCTGTCCCAGGGACGTCATTCCCTGCTGAGGGTTTATATCGACAAGGCCGACGGCATCCTGATCGAGGACTGCGAGACGGTCAGTCGTCAGGTCAGTGGCGTGCTCGACGTCGAGGACCCGATCAGCGGCGAATACACCCTGGAAGTTTCCTCCCCGGGTATGGACCGCCCGCTGTTCACCCTCGAGCAGTTCGCCCGCTACGTTGGCGAGCAAGTGAAGATCAAGTTGCGCGTGCCCTTCGAGCGTCGCCGCAACTTCCAGGGCGTCCTCCGCGGTGTGGAGGAGCAGGACGTGGTGGTCCTGGTGGACGACCATGAATACCTGCTGCCGATCGATTCGATCGATAAGGCCAACATCATTCCCCGATTTGAGTGAGCCGCGGATCAAGCGGATTCCAATGGATTGAAAGGCGAGGCGTACGATGAGCAAAGAAGTACTGCTGGTTGTTGAGTCGGTATCCAACGAGAAGGGTGTACCGCCCGGCGTGATTTTCGAGGCGCTGGAACTGGCTCTGGCGACCGCCACCAAGAAGCGTTTCGAGGACGAGGTCGACCTGCGCGTGCAGATCAACCGCACCAACGGCAACTACGACACCTTCCGTCGCTGGACCGTGGTCGAGGACGAAGACTACTCCAACCCGGCCGCCGAGCTGACCGTCGAGGACGTGCAGGAAAGCCACCCGGGCACCAAGGCCGGCGACGTCATCGAAGAGAAGATCGAGTCCATCGAGTTCGGCCGCATCGCCGCGCAGACCGCCAAGCAGGTCATCGTGCAGAAGGTCCGCGAGGCCGAGCGCGCCCAGGTGGTCGACGCCTACCGCGAGAAGGTCGGCGAGATCATCTCCGGCACCGTCAAGAAGGTCACCCGCGACAACGTCATCGTCGACCTGGGCAACAACGCCGAAGCGCTGCTGGCCCGCGACCAGATCATCCCGCGCGAGACCTTCCGCGTCGGCACCCGCGTGCGTGCCCTGCTCAAGGAAATCCGCAGCGAGAACCGCGGCCCGCAACTGGTCCTCTCGCGCACCGCGCCGGAGATGCTGGTCGAGCTGTTCCGCATCGAAGTGCCGGAAATCGCCGAGCAGCTGATCGATGTCATGGCCGCCGCCCGCGACCCGGGCTCGCGCGCCAAGATCGCGGTACGCTCCAAGGACAAGCGCATCGACCCGCAGGGCGCCTGCATCGGCATGCGCGGTTCGCGCGTCCAGGCCGTGTCCGGCGAACTGGGCGGCGAGCGCGTGGACATCGTCCTGTGGGACGACAACCCCGCGCAGTTCGTCATCAACGCCATGGCCCCGGCCGAAGTGGCGGCGATCATCGTCGACGAAGATACCCACACCATGGATATCGCCGTCGCCGAGGACAACCTGGCCCAGGCCATCGGCCGCAGCGGCCAGAACGTCCGCCTGGCCAGCCAGCTGACCGGCTGGACGCTGAACGTGATGACCGAGGCCGACATCCAGGCCAAGCAGCAGGCCGAGACCGGTGACATCCTGCAGCGCTTCATCGACGAGCTGGATGTCGACGAGGAGCTGGCCCAGGTACTGGTCGAGGAAGGCTTCACCACCCTGGAAGAAATCGCCTACGTACCGATGGAAGAGATGCTCAACATCGACGGCTTTGACGAAGACATCGTCAACGAGCTGCGCTCGCGCGCCAAGGACCGTCTGTTGACCAAAGCTATCGCGACCGAGGAAAAACTTGCCGACGCGCAACCGGCCGAAGACCTGCTCAGCCTCGATGGCATGACCAAAGAGCTGGCCTTGGACCTGGTGCTGCGTGGCGTAACCACCCGTGAAGATCTTGCCGAGCAGTCTATCGACGACCTGCTCGACATCGACGGCATGGACGAAGAGCGTGCCGGCAAGTTGATCATGGCCGCCCGGGCCCATTGGTTCGAGTAAGCATTCGCGGCCTGAGGAGAGAAATGCATGACGCAAGTCACGGTGAAAGAACTGGCCAAAACGGTCGATACGCCGGTCGAGCGCCTGCTGCAGCAGATGCGCGAGGCGGGCCTGCCGCACAGCAGTGCCGAGCAGGTAGTGACCGACAACGAAAAGCAGGCTCTGCTGGCGCACCTCAAGGGTAGCCACGGCGATCGCCTGGAAGAACCGCGCAAGATCACCCTGCAGCGTAAGACCACCTCCACCCTGCGGGTGGCCGGCAGCAAGACGGTGAGCGTCGAGGTCCGCAAGAAGAAGACCTACGTCAAGCGCAGCCCCGACGAGATCGAGGCCGAGCGCCAGCGCGAGCTGGAAGAGCAGCGCGCCGCCGAGGAAGCGGCTCGCCTGAAGGCCGAGGAAGAAGCCCGTCAGAAGGCCGAAGCCGAAGCCCGCCGTCAGGCCGAGGAAGCGGCTCGTCGCCAGCCTGACCAGGCTCCCCAGCCTGCGGCCCCCGCTGTCGCTGCCGGGGCTCCGGCTGCCGCGCCTGTCGCGCCCGCCGCCGCTCCGGCTGCTGGCGAGGAGCGCAAGAAGGAAGCCGAAGTACGCCGTCCGCCCAAGCGCGAAGAGGAAGACGAGCGTCGCGATCGCAAGCATGCCCAGCATCGCCCGTCGATCAAGGAAAAGGAAAAGACCTCCGCGCCGCGCGTTGTTCGCACCGGTGTGGATGACGACGACAGTTTCGGTCGCCGGGGCGGCGGTCGCGGCAAGTCGAAGCTGAAGAAGCGTAACCAGCACGGGTTCCAGAGCCCGACAGGACCGATTGTGCGTGAAGTGAGTATCGGTGAGACCATCACAGTTGCTGAGCTGGCTCAGCAGATGTCGGTGAAGGGCGCCGAAGTCGTCAAGTTCATGTTCAAGATGGGCACCCCGGTGACCATCAACCAGGTACTCGACCAGGAGACCGCCCAACTGATCGCCGAGGAACTCGGCCATAAGGTCAAGCTGGTCAGCGAGAACGCCCTGGAAGAGCAACTGGCCGAGTCGCTGAAGTTCGAAGGCGAGGCGGTAGCCCGTGCGCCGGTAGTGACCGTGATGGGCCACGTCGACCACGGCAAGACCTCGCTGCTCGACTACATCCGCCGTGCCAAGGTGGCCGCGGGCGAAGCCGGCGGCATCACCCAGCACATCGGCGCCTACCACGTGGAAACCGACCGCGGCATGGTCACCTTCCTCGACACCCCCGGCCACGCCGCGTTCACCGCGATGCGTGCCCGTGGCGCCCAGGCGACCGACATCGTCATCCTGGTGGTGGCGGCCGACGACGGCGTCATGCCGCAGACCCAGGAAGCCGTCCAGCACGCGAAAGCCGCTGGCGTGCCGATCGTGGTCGCGATCAACAAGATCGACAAGCCCGACGCCAACCCGGACAACATCAAGAACGGCCTGGCCGCGCTCGACGTGATCCCGGAAGAGTGGGGCGGCGACGCACCCTTCGTGCCGGTCTCGGCGAAGATGGGTACCGGCGTCGACGAACTGCTCGAAGCCGTGCTGCTGCAGGCCGAAGTCCTGGAACTCAAAGCTACCCCGTCGGCCCCCGGCCGTGGCGTGGTGGTCGAGTCGCGCCTGGACAAGGGCCGTGGCCCGGTGGCCACCGTGCTGGTTCAGGACGGTACCCTGCGCCAGGGCGACATGATCCTCTGCGGCGTGAACTACGGCCGCGTGCGCGCCATGCTCGACGAGAACGGCAAGCCGATCAAGGAAGCCGGCCCGTCGATCCCGGTCGAAATCCTTGGCCTGGACGGCACGCCGGACGCCGGTGACGAAGTGACCGTGGTCGCCGACGAGAAGAAGGCCCGCGAAGTCGCGCTGTTCCGCCAGGGCAAGTTCCGCGAGGTCAAGCTGGCTCGCCAGCAGTCGGCCAAGCTGGAAAACATCTTCGAGAACATGGGCCAGGAAGAGAAGAAGACCCTCAACATCGTCCTCAAGGCCGACGTGCGTGGTTCCCTGGAAGCCCTGCAGGGCTCGCTCAGCGGCCTGGGCAACGAAGAAGTGCAGGTCCGCGTGGTCGGCGGCGGCGTCGGTGGCATCACCGAATCCGATGCCAACCTGGCGCTGGCCTCCAACGCGGTGCTGTTCGGCTTCAACGTCCGTGCCGACGCCGGTGCGCGCAAGATCGTCGAGGCCGAAGGCCTGGACATGCGTTACTACAACGTGATCTACGACATCATCGAAGACGTCAAGAAAGCCCTGACCGGCATGCTCGGCAGCGATGTCCGCGAGAACATCCTGGGTATCGCCGAAGTGCGTGACGTGTTCCGTTCGCCGAAGTTCGGCGCGGTCGCCGGCTGCATGGTCACCGAGGGCCTGGTGCACCGCAACCGTCCGATCCGCGTACTGCGCGACGACGTGGTGATCTTCGAAGGCGAGCTGGAATCGCTGCGCCGCTTCAAGGACGACGTGGCCGAAGTCCGTGCCGGCATGGAGTGCGGTATCGGCGTGAAGAGCTACAACGACGTCCGCGTCGGCGACAAGATCGAAGTGTTCGAGAAGGTCGAAGTCGCTCGTACCCTGTAAGGGCCGACGAGCGTAAACGCAGCGCCCGGGTCAGCCTTGCTGATCCGGGCGTTTGCCGCTTATTCGTCCGGTGCCCCTGGGCCACCGGAAGCAGGTTAGGAAAATGGCAAAAGAGTACAGCCGTACCCAACGCATCGGCGATCAGATGCAGCGCGAACTGGCGCTGCTGATCCAGCGCGAGGTCAAGGACCCGCGCCTGGGCCTGGTGACCATCACTGGCGTCGACGTGGCGCGCGACCTGTCCCACGCCAAGGTGTTCATCACCGTGATGGGGCAGGACGACAACGCCGAGCTGATCAAGCAGAACGTCTCGATCCTCAACGACGCCGCCGGCTTCCTGCGCATGCACCTGGGCAAGGCGATGAAGCTGCGCAGCGTGCCGCAGCTGCATTTCAGCTATGACGCCAGCATCCGCCGCGGCGCCGAGCTGTCGGCGCTGATCGAGCGGGCGGTGGCGGAAGACCGTCGTCACGGTGGCGGTTCCGAGGAGTAAGGCGTGGCCCAGGTGAAACGTATCCGCCGTGCGGTCAACGGCGTGCTGGTGCTCGACAAGCCGCGCGGCATGAGCTCCAACCAGGCCCTGCAGAAGGTGCGCTGGCTGCTCAATGCGGAAAAGGCCGGGCACACCGGCAGCCTCGACCCCCTGGCCACCGGCGTGCTGCCGCTGTGCTTCGGCGAGGCCACCAAGTTCTCCCAGTACCTGCTGGATGCCGACAAGGGCTACGAGACCCTGGCGCGGCTGGGCGTCACCACCACCACTGGCGACGCCGAGGGCGAGGTGCTCGAGGAACGCCAGGTGACCGTCGGTCGGGAGGCCCTGGAGGCCGTGCTGCCGCGCTTCCGTGGCGAAATAGAGCAGGTGCCGCCGATGTATTCGGCACTGAAGAAGGACGGCCAGCCGCTGTACAAGCTGGCCCGCGCAGGAGAGGTAGTGGAGCGCGAGGCGCGTTCTGTTACTATTGCGCGCCTGGAACTGCTGGCCTTCGAGGCGCCCTGCGCCACCCTGGCCGTTTCCTGCAGCAAGGGCACCTACATCCGCACCCTGGTCGAGGACATCGGCCGCGAGCTGGGCTGCGGCGCCCACGTGGCTGCGCTGCGCCGCACCCAGGCGGGCCCCTTCGGCCTGGCCCAGGCGGTGACGCTGGAGGAACTGGTGCAGGTCCATGCCGAGGGCGGCAACGAGGCCCTCGACCGCTTCCTGCTGCCGGTGGACGCCGGCCTGGAACACTGGCCGCTGCTGCAGCTGTCCGAGCACAGCGCCTACTATTGGCTGCACGGGCAGCCGGTACGCGCACCCGAGGCGCCGAAGTTCGGCATGCTGCGGGTACAGGATCACGAAGGTCGCTTCATCGGTATCGGTGAGGTGACCGACGACGGGCGCATCGCGCCGCGTCGACTGATTCGGTCGTAAGGCCGGAAACCCGAGGGTGGCTGTCAACAGGCACGGTCACACCTCCTTTATGAACACAGGGAAAAGTCCCTGGCCTGTTACCTCAGAGGAAAGCCCATCATGGCACTGAGCGTCCAAGAGAAAGCCCAGATCGTAAACGAGTACAAGCAAGCTGAAGGCGATACCGGTTCCCCGGAAGTGCAGGTTGCCCTGCTGTCCGCCAACATCAACAAGCTGCAGGACCACTTCAAGGCCAACGGCAAAGACCACCACTCCCGTCGTGGCCTGATCCGCATGGTCAACCAGCGCCGCAAGCTGCTGGACTATCTGAAGAACAAGGACACTGCTCGTTACAGCGCCCTGATCGGTCGCCTGGGCCTGCGTCGCTAAGACGTGAGCGAGCCGGAAGCTGGAAGTGGGAAGCTGGAAGTGGGGCGTTGCTCTTGCTTCCGGTTTTCGGCTTCCAGCTTTCGGCTTTTTTAGGGAATGATTTTGGGTCCGACTCCCGGCATTTCCACGATTTCCCCCAAGGCAACTAAGTGAAGGTAAAGACACCGTGAACCCGGTAACCAAGAAATTCCAGTTCGGTCAATCGACCGTAACCCTCGAGACTGGCCGCATTGCCCGCCAGGCCACCGGCGCCGTGCTGGTCACCATGGACGACGTCACCGTGCTGGTCACCGTCGTGGGCGCCAAGCAGGCCGACCCGAACAAGGGCTTCTTCCCGCTGTCCGTCCACTACCAGGAAAAGACCTACGCAGCCGGCCGCATCCCCGGTGGTTTCTTCAAGCGTGAAGGCCGTCCTTCCGAGAAGGAAACCCTGACCTCGCGCCTGATCGACCGTCCGATCCGCCCGCTGTTCCCCGAAGGCTTCATGAACGAAGTGCAGGTCGTCTGCACCGTCGTTTCCACCGGCAAGAAGACCGATCCGGACATCGCCGCCATGATCGGCACCTCCGCCGCCCTGGCGATCTCCGGCATTCCCTTCGCCGGCCCGATCGGCGCCGCCCGCGTGGGCTTCCACCCGGAAGTCGGCTACATCCTCAACCCGACCTACGAGCAACTGCAGAGCTCCAGCCTCGACATGGTCGTGGCCGGTACCTCCGACGCCGTGCTGATGGTCGAGTCCGAAGCCGACGAGCTGACCGAAGACCAGATGCTGGGCGCCGTGCTGTACGCCCATGAAGAGTTCCAGGCGGTCATCCGCGCCGTCGCCGAACTGGCCACCGAAGCCGGCAAGCCGAGCTGGAACTGGAGCGCCCCGGCGGAGAACACCGCCCTGATCGAGGCCATCAAGGCCGAGTTCGGCGCCGCCATTTCCGACGCCTACACCATCACCATCAAGCAGGAGCGCTACGCCGCCCTGGACGCCCTGCGCGAAGAGATCGTCGCCAGGTTCGCCGGCGAAGGCGAAGGTCAGTACTCGGCCAGCGAGGTCAAGGACGTCTTCGGCCTGCTGGAATACCGCACCGTTCGCGAGAACATCGTCAACGGCAAGCCGCGTATCGACGGCCGCGACACCCGCACCGTGCGTCCGCTGAAGATCGAAGTCGGCGTGCTCGGCAAGACCCACGGTTCGGCCCTGTTCACCCGTGGCGAAACCCAGGCCCTGGTCGTCGCCACCCTCGGCACCGCCCGTGACGCCCAACTGCTCGACACCCTCGAAGGCGAGCGCAAGGACCCGTTCATGCTGCACTACAACTTCCCGCCGTTCTCGGTGGGCGAGTGCGGCCGCATGGGCAGCCCGGGCCGTCGCGAAATCGGCCACGGCCGCCTGGCCCGTCGTGGCGTCGCCGCCATGCTGCCGTCGCAGGACGAGTTCCCCTACACCATCCGCGTGGTTTCCGAGATCACCGAATCCAACGGTTCCAGCTCCATGGCTTCCGTGTGCGGCGCCTCCCTGGCGCTGATGGACGCCGGCGTGCCGGTTCGCGCTCCGGTTGCCGGCATCGCCATGGGCCTGGTCAAGGAAGGCGACAAGTTCGCCGTCCTGACCGACATCCTGGGTGACGAAGACCACCTGGGCGACATGGACTTCAAGGTCGCCGGTACCGCCAAGGGCGTCACCGCCCTGCAGATGGACATCAAGATCAACGGCATCACCGAAGAGATCATGGAGATCGCCCTGGAGCAGGCGCTGGAAGCGCGCCTGAACATCCTCGGCCAGATGAACCAGGTCATCGCCCAGCCGCGCGCCGAGCTGTCGGAAAACGCCCCGACCATGCTGTCGATGAAGATCGATCCGGACAAGATCCGCGACGTCATCGGCAAGGGCGGCGCCACCATCCGCGGCATCTGCGAAGAGACCAAGGCCTCGATCGACATCGAGGACGACGGCAGCGTGAAGATCTACGGCGAAACCAAGGAAGCCGCCGAGGCCGCCAAGCAGCGCGTCCTGGGCATCACCGCGGAAGCCGAGATCGGCAAGATCTACGTCGGCAAGGTCGAGCGCATCGTCGACTTCGGCGCCTTCGTCAACATCCTGCCGGGCAAGGACGGTCTGGTGCACATCTCGCAGATCAGCGACAAGCGCATCGACAAGGTCACCGACGTGCTCAAGGAAGGCGAGGAAGTCAAGGTCCTGGTTCTGGACGTCGACAACCGCGGCCGCATCAAGCTCTCCATTAAAGATGTAGCCGCTGCCGAAGCCTCCGGCGTCTAAGAACCTGCCCACGATCTGCTGCGCGTCGGCATAACTGCGTTAAAAACAGGCGAGTGATGCTCATTTAGTGGACTAAACTGCGCTCCCTCGCCTGTTTGACTCGCTGCGCTCGCCCTTCGGGCCAGCCTTCGGCTGTTACTCCCGTTGGTCGTTGCGCCTTGTTCTGCTCTAGCTCGCGAGATCGTGAACAGGTTCTAAGCGGTAGCAAAATGAAAGAGGGCCCCTTGCGGGCCCTCTTTTTTTGCCTGGAAAATGGCGTCTCGCCAGCACGCAAGGACAGCCAGGCCGATGGACAAGCATTACTGCCACTACCACCAGGCGCAGCCCGCCACCTGGTTCTGCCTGCCGTGCCAGCGCCACTACGGCGACTGCTGCGTGCCGCTGAACGCCGACGCACCGGAATACGCCCCGGCCTGCCCGCTGTGCCGCAACGGCCTGCAGTACCTGGGCGCGGCCAACAGCGCCCAGCCGTTCTGGGAGCGCCTGCCGAAGTTCTTCGCCTACGCCCTGCAACCGGGCCCGCTGATGTTCGCCGCGGCGCTGGCCCTGGCCAGTCTGTTCATGCCCAGCATGCTGCTGCTGTGGCTGGCCCTGCTGAGCGTGGCCACCAAGTACCTGCACAGCGTCATCGAGGCGGTCAGCCTGGGCAGCAACGACGCGCCCGGCCTGGGCGAGGCCTTCGACCTCTCCAGCCTGGGCGCCTTCCTGCGCCAGCTGGCGGTGTTCGTCGTGGCCGCGGTGCTGCTGTGGCTGGCCGCGGACTTCGACAATCCTTCGCTGTTCTGGGCGGTGAACGTCGCCCTGGTGCTGGTGTTGCCGGCCAGCATCATCCGCCTGGCCCTGGACAAGAGCCTGGGCGCGGCGCTCAGCCCGGTGGAGGTCGGCCAGGTGATCGGCGCCATGGGCTGGCGCTACCTGATCCTCTGCGTCTTCCTGTTCATCCTCTGGCAATCGCCGAACTACCTGGCCTGGCTGCTCGGCTTCGGCCTGCCCAAGGTGGTGCTGATGCCGGTGATGGTGGCGCTGCTCGGCTACTTCGGCGTGGTGATGTGCGCAATGATGGGTTACGCCGTGTTCCAGTACCAGGGCGCGCTGGGCTGCGCGGTGGCTGGCGATGACCTCGTGCAGGGCTTCCCCGAGGCCGAATGGCGCCGGCGCCGGGCGCTGGCAGAAGCCGAAGTGCGGGTGAAGGAAGGGCAGGGCGGCGCCGCCGTGGAAACCCTGGCCGCGGCCCTGCGCCAGGACCCCGAGGACCTGCGCCTGAACGAGCGCTACCACCAGCTGCTGTACGGGCTGAACGAGCGCGAGGCCTGCCTGGCTCACCTGGCGGGCTACCTGCCCCTGGCGACGCGGCTGAACCCGCAACTGGCGGCCGGCGCGCTGCTCAATGCCCGGCAGTTGCAGGCCGACTACCTGCCGGACGATCCGCTGGTGTGCGAGCGCATCGCCGAGGTGCTGCTGCAGCGGCACAAGGCCCGCGAGGCCCTGAGCCTGCTGCGCAACCTGCACCAGCGCTTCCCGCAGTACCCGCAGATTCCGCGGGCGTACCTGCTGGCCGCGCGCGGCTTCGCCGAAGGCCTCGGGCAGCTGGAGCCGGCCGGCAAGCTGCTGGCGTTCATCCGCCAGCGCTACCCGGACACGCCGCTGCTCGCCGAGGTGGCCAGCCTGGAACAGGTGCTGGAGAAGATGGCCCGCCAGGGCGGTTAGCCCATGCAAATTGCACGGCGCCCCGGGCCCCAGTGTGCAATTTGCCGGCCAGGGTGCCTCTGGCTATTTTTCTATGTGTTTGATTTATAAGAGATTAGTCTTAGCGGAAAAACTGGCCCGGAGCTTGCGATATCCCTTGTGAAACTGCCGCCAGGCATGGTCGCAGTTCCTTGCAAAGTACAGGAGAGATCGCCATGAAACACCGTTTCAGCAAACTGGCCCTTGCCGCTGCCACCGCTTCCGCCCTGAGCTTCTCGCTCGCCAGCCCGGTGTTCGCGCAACCGACGACCCTCGCTGCGAATGACACCGTGCAGAAGACCGAGGAAGCGGTTTCCGATACCTGGATCACCAGCAAGGTGAAATCCAGCCTGATCGCCAACAAGGACATCAGCGGCACCAGCATCAAGGTGGAAACCAACCAGGGTGTGGTCTCCCTGTCCGGTACCGTGAAGACCGACGCCGAGCGTGACCTGGCGATCGAAACCACCAAGGGCATCAAGGGCGTCAAAGCGGTTTCCGCCGACGGCCTGAAGGCCGTGGACTGACAATGGCGGCCCGGCTCGCGCCGGGCCTGCCCATCGAACGAGGAATAGCGTGATGAATTCCGACGTGATCAAGGGCAAGTGGAAGCAGCTGTCCGGCACCCTGAAGGAAAAGTGGGGCAAGCTGACCGACGACGACCTGCAAGTGGCGGACGGACATGCCGAATACCTGGTCGGCAAGCTGCAGGAGCGCTACGGCTGGAGCCGCGACCGTGCGGAGCAGGAAGTCCGCGACTTCAGCGACCGCCTGTAACCCTGCGCGAGGTTTCACGAGGCCCCGCCGGCGCAAGCCGGCGGGGCCTCTTCGTCAGCGCGCCAGTTGCTGCTGGTAGAGCGCCAGCTGGCGCGTCTGCTCGGCCTCGGGGTAGCGCTGGCGAAGGAACTGCGCCAGTTCGCGCAGGCCCTGGCTGTCGCGCTGGGCGCCGAGGCGCTTGGCCAGTTGCAGCGTCATCTGCGGCAGCTGCGCCGGGTGCTGGCCGCTTTTCGCCAGGCGCCGCCAGGCCCCCAGGGCGCGTGGCCCGTCTTCCAGTTGCAGGAGCCTCTGCAGCAGGTGCAACTGCACCGCGGGGTGGGCCAGCTGGCGCTGTTTCTCCGCGGCGCTGTCGTCGGCCAGACGGCGCAGCAGGGCGGCGGCCTCGCTCGGCGGCAGGGCGAACAGCTGCTTGAGCACGGCGCCGAGCAGCGCCGCATCCTGGCGGGAGACCGCCACGCCGTACAGGCGCTCGATCAGCAGCAGGCGCCCGGGGTGGCGTTGCAGCAGGTCGTGCCCGCGGCTCGCCGCCTGGTCCAGGGCGAAGCGGCCGATCAGGGCGTCGAGGGCGGCCAGGTCGCGCTTGAAGCCGGCGTCGGGGTCTTCCTTGGCCAGGTAGGCTTCGTCGACCTTCAGCCGCCCGAAGCGGCGTGGCAGCCACACCAGCAGGAAGCCCGAGGCCAGGCCGCCGAGGTGGGCGTAGTAGTTGACGTGGTCGGCGGCGCGCAGCAGGCCGTAGAGCTCCTTGCCCATCCACAGCGGCAGTATCCACAGCGCCGGCGCGCTGAAGTAGCCGAGCAGCGGCCCCAGCCAGTAGAAGAAGCGGATGCGCCGCAACCCGTAGACGCCGATGTACATGCCCATCAGCCCGGAGATGGCGCCGGAGGCGCCGATGCCGGTGACCCATACCGGGTCCAGCGCCCACCACAGCAGCCCGGAGCAGAGCCCGCTGACCAGGTACAGGGCGAGGTACTTGAGACGGCCCAGGGCGATTTCCAGGGCGAAGCCGAAGATGAACAGGAACACCATGTTGCCGGCCAGGTGCCAGAAGTCGCCGTGCAGGAACATGGAGCCGAACAACCCCTGGAGGCTGAACTGCGCGGGGATGAAGCCGAAGCGCAGCGAACTCAGGCGATCCCGCGCGGCCTCGACGCTGGCCCGCGCCGATTGCCAGGCCGGGTCCTGCTGGAAGGCCGGCTGGCCGCGCAGTTCATGGCCGAACTCCAGGTCGCGGAGGATCAGCCAGGCCAGATCCTGGCGGCGCAGGCCTTCGATGGCGCGCTTCTGGTTGTCGTCCAGCTTCTCGCGGCGCACCAGCGATTCGCCGAACAGCGCGCGCTCGCGGCCCAGCAGGTCCAGCTCCAGGTAGACGCCGACGGCCTGTTCCTGGCGGGCCCGGTCGCCACCCTGGTAGACGAAGAAGATCAGGCAGTTGAGCAGGATCAGCAGCAGCGTCACCAGCGGCGGCTTCTTCCAGTCCAGCGGGTGTTCGGCGGGCACGATGAGCATGGGCGACCTGTCCTTGGCGGTGATGGCGCGAGACTATCACCGGCATCGGGCGCTGTCTGTCAGTTGCTGCGCTTGCTCTGGATGGCGTCGACGCGGTTGCCGCGCAAGCGCACGAAATACAGCATGCCGTTCCAGGGCCCGTAGATCCATTCCTCCACCCGCACCTCCTCGCGCTGGCCCCAGTCGCCGACGACGATGCGGTTGCCCAGGTAGGAACGGTCCACCGGCTGGCCGCAGCGTTCGAGCACGTCGCTGCTGCTGTCGCCGCTGCTGATCAGGCGGCTGCCGCAGCGCAGGCTGTCGGCCAGCGCCGGGGCGGCGGCGAGCAGCAGCAGGGGGAGGACGAACAGGCGCATGGCGGCTCCGCTGCGGTCAGTCGCGCTTGAATTCGATGCGCTTGAGGCGGTTGGCTTCGAAGGTGAGGATGTAGGTGGCGCCGTTGCGCGGGCCGTACACCCATTCCTCGACCTTGAACTCGCGGCGGTCGTAGCCGCCGAGGGTGTAGCCGACGTCGTCGCGATGGTCCGGCGCGCCGCACTTCTGCTCCACTTCCCAGGCGCGGTCGCCGACGCTGACCAGGGCGCTGCCGCAGCGCATGCTGTCGGCCTGGGCGCCGGCGCTGGCCAGCAGCAGGGCGCCGGCCAGCAGGGGAAGGGACTTCATCGGGGCATGCCTCATTCGCTGTCGAGGTGGAGCTGGGTGACGACCTCGCCGCCCTTTTCCGCCTCGGCCTGGCTGACGTCGATCAGGTAGATGCGATCATCCCCCAGTCCGCCCTTGGTGACCAGATAGTCCTTGATGTGCGCGCCGCGCTCCTGGGCCAGCTTGCGCAGCAGCAACTGGCTGCCGCTCCAGGAGTCGACCACCGCCTGGCGCAGCTTGGCGGTGCGCTCGTCCTTGCCCAGTTCCTGCCACTCGGCCGGCGGCTGTTTCTTCAGGCGCGTGCGGTAGATGCCTTCGAGCAGGGCCGGTTGCAGGTCTTCCGGCACTTCCAGCTGGCTGGCGTCGCTGGGCACCTTGTCGCCGCGGCGCTGCAGCATCTTGTAGTAGTTGCTGCGGAATTCCTGCTGCAGGCGCTGCTCGGCCAGCAGCGGGCCGTCGGCCGCGGCGGCGCTCACCCCCTCGACTTCCAGCTTCAGCGCCGGGCGCTGCTTGAGCGCGGCGGCGAGCTTGTCGAGGTTGCCTTGCGCCGCGGGCGTCAGCTCGCTGGAGCCGGCGGCGAAGGGCACGTTGCCCAGGTCCTCGTCGCCACCGCCGGCGGCCAGGCCGGCGATGAACTTGAAGGGCGCCTGCACGGCGCGCAGCACCAGGTTGCGCAGGGTCTGCCAGACGATGGGCATGACGCTGAACTGCGGGTTGTTCAGGTCGCCTTCCACCGGCAGCTGGATGTCGATGTTGCCGTTGGTGTCCTTGAGCAGGGCCACCGCCAGCTTCACCGGCAGGTCGACGGCGTCGGGGCTGTCGACCTTCTCGCCCAGCTGCAGGTGTTCCACCAGCACCTTGTTGTCGGCCTTCAGCTGGCCCTTGGTGATCTGGTAGTGCAGGTCGAGGTTGAGCCGGCCCTTGCGGATGCGGTAGCCGGCGAATTTGCCGGAGTAGGGCGTCAGGGTGGTCAGCTCTACGCGCTTGAAGCTGGTGGCGATGTCCAGCTTCTCCAGCGGCGAGAAGGGGTTGAGGCTGCCCTTGATGGTCACCGGGGCGTACTTGTCGACCTTGCCCTTGATGTCGACGCTGGCCGGCTGCGGGTTGCGGTTGTCGAGGGTGCCGATCTCGCCGCCCAGTTGCTGGATGGCGGTGGCGAAGTCCGGGCGCAGGGTCAGGTCGGCGAAGTTGGCCGAGCCGTCGTTGATGCGGATGCCGCCGATGTGGATGCCCAGGGGCTTGTCGCTGCCGGCCTTGGCCGGGCTGGCGGCGCCCTTGGCCGCCGGCTGCTCGGGCTGGGCGATGATCAGCTCGCTGACGTTGGTGCTGCGGTCCTCGTTGATGATGAAGCGCGCGTAGGGCTGCTCGAAGGACACGCTCTGGATCACCAGGCTGTCGCCATGCTTGTAGGCCAGCCCGTCGAGGGTGAGCTTCTGCCATTTGACGAAGTCGCGGCTCTTCAGGGTGTCCAGGGTGTGCAGCTGGCTGACCTCGGCGCTGCCGCCGACGCTGAAGGCCAGCGGCTCGGTGCTCCTGAGGTCGACGTCGAGCTTGCTGGCGAGGAAGCCGCTGCGCAGCTCCAGGCGGATGAAGGGTTCCAGGTACGACTGCGCCAGGCGCAGGTCGATGTCGCGGGTGGCGACCTTGAGCCTGGCGCTGACCGGGTTGGGGATGACGCTGCCGCTGGCCTCGATCAGCCCGCGGTTGCCGATGCCGGTCTTGAGCTTGAGCTGTAGCGCCTGGGTCAGCGAGCTGTCGAGGTCCTGCAGGTCGAGGTCCAACGGGCCGACGTCCAGGGCCACCGACCTGGCCGGTACGCGGTCGGCCAGGTGCACCTTGTAGCCGCGCAGCTGGGTGTCGCGCAGGACCACGTGCCAGGGCTTCTGCGGCTCGGTCGGCCTGGCCGGTTCCGGCGGCGGGCTTGCCGGCTTGTCGGCGGCGGCCGCAGCCTGGTCGGCTTGGGCTTGGGCTTGGGCTTGGGCTTGGGCTTGGGCTTGGGCTTGGGCTTGGGCTTGGGCTTGGGCTTGGGCTTGGGCTTGGGCCTCTGCTTCAGGTTTGGCCTCGGGCTTCGCCGCGGCCTGGGTTGCGGTCTTGTCCGCCGGGGCCGCATCGGTCTTGGCGGGCGCAGGGCTGGCTGCGTCCGCTACGGGCTTGGCGGCCGCAGTGGCGTCGGCGGGTTTCGCCGCGGCATCGGCCGTGGGCGCCGGCTGTTCGGCAGGGGCAGGGGCCGGCTTGCGCGCGGGCTTCTGGAAGTCGGCGAAGAGTTTCTGCCAGTCGAGCTGGCCGTCCTTCTCGCGGGCCGCCCAGGTTTCCAGGCCCTGGCTGCGGATCTGGCCGACCAGCACTTCGCGCTTGGCCAGGTCCAGGCTGGTCTCGGCCACGTCGAGGCTGGCCAGGGTGACCAGCGGCTTGCCGGCCGGGCTCTTGAGGTCGAGGTCGCGCAGGTTGGCGCTGGTCTTTTCCAACTGCAGCTGGGTGTCCTTGCTCAGGTCCAGCTTGTACTCGGTGGCAACGCTGAGGATGCCCTTCTGCAACTCCAGCGGCGCGTTGTCGCGCACGTAGGGCCACCAGGCCTTGAGCGGAATGTCCTGGATCGACAGGCTGCCGCTGGAGGCGAGCGGAGTCAGGCTGAGGTCGCCCTTCCAGTCGACCTTGCCGCCGTGGGGGCCGGCGCCGCTCAGGGTCATCTGCGCGCCGCTGTCGGGCAGGGTGCTGAGGTTGTGCAGCTCGAAGCCCAGCGGGTCGAAGACGAAATCCACCTGCTCGCTCGGGCGGTTGTCCTGGAAGTGCACGCTGCCCTGGCTCAGGGCGACGCGCTCGATGCGCAGCGGGAAGGGCTTGCTGTCCGGCTGCTCGGGCTTGGGCTCGCTGGGCGGCAGCTTGAACAGGCGGCCGAGGTTGAGGCTGCCGTCCTCGGCGAACACCACTTCGCCATGGGGCTTGTCCAGTTGCACGTCGGCCAGGTGCAGCTGGCGCGTCCACAGGCTGTCGAGCTGCAGGTTGGCGTACAGGCGCTCGAAGGCCACCTGCTCCTGGCCGGGCTGGCCGATGCGCAGGCCCCAGACGTTCAGCTCCAGGCTGAAGGGGTTGAGCTCGATGCGCTCGATGTGCGCCGGCACGGTGGCGTACTGGGCCAGTTGCTGGTTGGCCACGCGCAGGGCGATGCCGGGGAGGATCAGGAAGCCCAGCAGGCAATAGAGGAGGAACAGCAGCACCAGGGTGCCGATCGCGCGAATCAATCCTTTGGGCATAGCGGGAGTCATTTTCCGTCGTGGCGTACCTCGGAGTATGGCACGCGTGCAAAGTTCCAAGTCTTGAGCCGTGGCAGCGCGGCCGCGGCGCTCAGGCCTGCAGGTTGTGCTGGCGGGCGAACTCCACCAGGTCCACCAGGCTGTTCAGCTGCAGTTTCTCGAGGATGCGCGTCTTGTAGGTGCTGACGGTCTTCTGGCTGAGGAACAGCTCCTCGGCGATCTGCTTGTTGCTCTGGCCGCGCACCAGGCTGCGCAGCACCACCAGCTCGCGCGGGGTGAGCGCCGCCACCGGGTCGTCGCCGGGCTGCCCGGGCGCGCCCAGGGGGCGCTCGGGGAAGCAGCGGTAGCCGGCGACCAGCATGCGCGCGGCGTTGAGGATGGCCGTGGTGTCCTTGTTCTTGCTGACGAAACCGTGCCCGCCGGCGGCTTCCACGCGGCTGGCGTAGAGCCGCTCGTCCTGGGAGCTGAGCACCAGCAGGCGGATGTTCTCGTCGAAGATGTGCACCCGCGCCAGCAGGTCCATGCCGTCCATGCCCGGCAGGTTGAGGTCGAGGATGACCAGGTCGGGCTTGTGCTGGCGCACCAGGTTGAGCCCGGCGTTGCCGTCGTCGGCCTCGCCGACGATTTCGAACTGGGGGTCCTGGGCGAGCAGCGAGCGAATCGCCAGGCGCATGGCCGGGTGATCCTCCACCACGATGACGCGTTTGTTCATGGGCAATCCTTTAAGGCGCGATCCGCCCAATGAAGATAGCCCAGTTGGCGCGACCTTGCGGCCGCGCCCGGCGAGGCTCAGCGTTGCAGGGCCAGCGCGACGCCCTGGCCGCCACCGATGCAGAGGGTGGCGAGGCCCTTCTTCGCGTCGCGGCGGAGCATTTCGTGCAGCAGGGTGACCAGCACGCGGCAGCCGGAGGCGCCGATGGGGTGGCCGAGGGCGATGGCGCCGCCGTTGACGTTGACCTTGGCGGTGTCCCAGCCCAGTTCCTTGCCCACCGCCAGGGACTGCGCGGCGAAGGCTTCGTTGGCCTCGATCAGGTCCAGCTCGGCCAGCTGCCAGCCGGCCTTGTCCAGGCAGCGGCGGGTGGCGGAGACCGGGCCGATGCCCATGATCGCCGGGTCGACGCCGGCATTGGCGTAGGCGGCGATGCGCGCCAGCACCGGCAGGCCCAGTTCGGCGGCCTTGGCGGCGCTCATCAGCAGCACGGCGGCGGCGCCGTCGTTGAGGGTGGAGGCGTTGCCGGCGGTGACGCTGCCGTCTTTCTTGAAGGCCGGCTTGAGCTTGGCCAGGGACTCGGCGCTGGTGCCGGCGCGGACCTGTTCGTCGGTGGCGAAGCGCAGCGGCTCGCCCTTGCGCTGGGGAATCTCGATGGGGGTGATCTCCGCCTCGAAGCGCCCGGCGGCGATGGCTTCGGCGGCCTTGCGCTGGGACTCGGCGGCGAAGGCGTCCTGCTCCTTGCGGCTGATGCCGTACTTGTCCACCAGGTTCTCGGCGGTGATGCCCATGTGGTAGTCGTTGAAGGCGTCCCACAGGCCGTCGACGATCATGCTGTCGAGCAGTTGCGCATGGCCCATGCGCAGGCCGGTGCGGGCCTTGGGCAGCACGTAGGGCGACAGGCTCATGCTTTCCTGGCCGCCGGCGACGATCACTTCGGCATCGCCGCAGCGGATGGCCTGGGCGGCCAGGTGCAGGGCCTTGAGGCCCGAGCCGCAGACCTTGTTGACGGTCATCGCCGGTACGCTGTTCGGCAGGCCGGCGGCGATGGCGGCCTGGCGCGCGGGGTTCTGCCCGGCGCCGGCGGTGAGGGTCTGGCCGAGGATGACTTCGTCGACCGCCTCGGCGGCGACGCCGGTCTGTTCGAGCAGGCGGCGGATCACCGCGGCGCCCAGCTCATGGGCCGGCAGGGCCGACAGGGAACCCTGGAAGCTGCCGATGGCGGTGCGGGTGGCAGCGACTATGACGACATCTTGCATGACACGAATCCTCAGCATGGGGCGGCGCGGGCCGCGGCGAACGAGCGGGCATGGTTGCACAGGCGGGCATGGCCGACCACTCTCCGAACCGCTGAGTCAGGCGCGGGATCGGCCGGTCAGCGCAGCGGCGGCAGGCCCATGCGCCGGCGCGCGCGGTGCAGCGAGCCGTTGCGCACCGCCCAGCGCAGCAGTGGCACGCTGCGCTTCACGCTGGTGCGGATCAACTGGCGTTGCAGCGGGCGCAGGGAGAAACCGAGCATGTCGGCGGCCCAGTCCGGCAGCAGGTCGATGCCGGCGCGCATCATCAGCGCGCTGAAGGGCCTGGCCAGGGAGCTGGGCGCCGGGGCGTCGAGCAGCACCTCGACCACGTCGCGGGTGCGCTCGTTGTAGCGCAGCCGGGGGCGCATGCGCTCCAGGTACTCGGCCACCTCCAGGCGCGAGCGCGGCACGTCGCGGGCGCCCAGGCGTTCGGCGACCAGGGCGATCTCGTCGTAGTAGCGATCCTGCTCGCTGCCGGGCAGCTCGGGGTTCAGGTAGCGCAGGTGCGACTTGAGGAAGCAGCTGACCTCGGCGACGTGCACCCAGGTCAGCAGGTCCGGATCGCTGGCCGCATAGGGCGTGCCGTCGGGCAGGGTGCCGCTGACGTTGTCGTGGATGCGCCGCACCCGGGCGATCAGCTTTTCGGCGTCGGCCACCGAGCCGTAGGTGGTGGTGGAGATGAACTGGCCGGTGCGGCGCAGGCGGCCGAGCATGTCGGCGCGGAAGTTGGAGTGGTCCCAGACGCCGCCCAGGGCGGCGGGGTGGAGCATCTGCAGGAGCAGGGCGCTGATGCCGCCGATGAGCATGGAGCTGAAGTCGCCATGGACTTTCCAGCAGGCCGAATCGGGGCCGAACAGGCCCGGATCGCCCTTGGGGGATTCGAAATCGACGCCCCCGAGGGCGAGTCCGGTCAGGCTCAGGACCTGGCTTTCGATATGACGGCGAACGGTTTCCATGTCGACGAGCTGCAAGCCTCAAGCGTCAAGCTACAAGTGGTGCATACGGTTAGCTTAACCGCAGGCGCTCTGTCTTGCAGCTTGCAGCCGCCCTTCACCTGTTGATGCGGTTGTCGATCAGCCCCTGGACCACGCCGGGGTCGGCGAGGGTCGAGGTGTCGCCGAGGTTGTCCAGTTCGTTGCAGGCGATCTTGCGCAGGATGCGCCGCATGATCTTGCCCGAACGCGTCTTCGGCAGGCCCGGCGCCCACTGCAGCACTTCCGGCTTGGCGAAGCTGCCGATCTCCTTGCTGACCACCGCCAGCAGTTCCTGCTTCAGCTCTTCGCTGGGCTCGACGCCGTTCATCGGCGTGACGAAGGCGTAGATGCCCTGGCCCTTGAGGTCGTGGGGGTAGCCCACCACCGCGGCCTCGGCGATGCCGTCGTGCAGCACCAGGGCGCTTTCCACCTCGGCGGTGCCGATGCGGTGGCCGGAGACGTTGATCACGTCGTCGACGCGCCCGGTGATCCAGTAGTAGCCGTCCTCGTCGCGGCGCGCGCCGTCGCCGGTGAAGTAGTAGCCGGGGTAGGGCTTGAAGTAGGTGTCGACCATGCGCTGGTGGTCGCCGTAGATGCTGCGGATCTGGCTCGGCCAGCTGGCCTTGATCGCCAGCACGCCGGCGCCGGGGCCGTCGATTTCCTTGCCGTGCTCGTCCAGCAGCACCGGCTGCACGCCGAAGAACGGCAGGGTCGCCGAGCCGGGCTTGAGCGAAGTGGCGCCGGGCAGCGGGGTGATGAGGATGCTGCCGGTCTCGGTCTGCCACCAGGTGTCGACGATCGGGCAGCGCGTCTCGCCGACCACGTGGTAGTACCACTCCCAGGCCTCGGGGTTGATCGGCTCGCCCACCGAGCCGAGCAGGCGCAGGCTGGCGCGCGAGGTCTTCTTCACCGGTTCCTCGCCTTCGCGCATCAGGGCGCGGATGGCGGTGGGCGCGGTGTAGAAGATGTTCACCTGGTGCTTGTCGATCACCTGCCAGAAGCGCGAGGCGTCCGGGTAGCTGGGCACGCCCTCGAACATCAGGGTGGTGGCGCCGTTGGCCAGCGGGCCGTAGACGATGTAGCTGTGCCCGGTGACCCAGCCGACGTCGGCGGTGCACCAGTAGATGTCCCCCTCGTGGTAGTCGAACACGTACTTGTGCGTCATGGCCGCGCCCAGCAGGTAGCCGCCGGTGGTGTGCAGCACGCCCTTGGGCTTGCCGGTGGAGCCGGAGGTGTAGAGGATGAACAGCGGGTCCTCGGCGTCCATGGGCTCCGGCGGGCAGTCCTCGCTGACGCCGTGCAGGGCCTCGTGGTACCAGAGGTCGCGGCCCTCGACCCAGGGCACCTTGCCCTGGGTGCGCTGCACCACCACCACGGTGGAGACGTTCGGGCAGTCCTGCAGGGCCTTTTCCACGTTCTGCTTGAGCGGGATGTACTTGCCGCCGCGCACGCCTTCGTCGGCGGTGATCACGGTGCGGCAGTCGGCGTCGAGGATGCGGTCGCGCAGGGAGTCCGGCGAGAAGCCGCCGAACACCACCGAGTGGATGGCGCCGATGCGCGCGCAAGCGAGCATGGCGTAGGCCGCCTCGGGGATCATCGGCATGTAGATGCACACCCGGTCGCCCTTCTCCACGCCGCGGCTCTTGAGCACGTTGGCCAGGCGGCAGACATGGCTGTGCAGCTTGCGGTAGGTGATGTGGGCGGACTCGGCGGGGTTGTCGCCTTCCCAGATGATGGCGACCTGTTCGCCGCGCTGTTCCAGGTGGCGGTCGATGCAGTTGTAGGCGACGTTGAGCTGGCCGCCCTTGAACCAGCTGGCCTGGCCGCGGGCCAGGTCGCCGTGGTGCACGGAATGCCAGGGCTTGAACCAGTCGAGCAGGGCCTTGGCCTGCTCGCCCCAGAACACGTCCGGTTGTTCGATGGATTGGCGGTAGAGGCGCCGGTAGCCCTCCTCGTCGAGGTAGGCACGCTGGCGAACGGCGTCCGGCACCGGGTGAGCGGTGATTTCGAACATGACGATATCCTTGTTGTTGTGATGTTTTGCTAAGGCGTCTGGTTCAAGACTGGGCCAATGCGCGGCCCGGTTCAAGCCTTGGAGGGATGGCCGGCAGTTCGATTGTGGAGGCGTAGGGCGGATAACGCCCACGGCGTTATCCGCCGTTTGGCCTTGGTGCCCGGCAGCTCCGGGGTTGACCTGGGCGCTGGCTGCGGCCTCGGTGTATCGGCGGATAACCGCGAACGGTTATTCGCCCTACGTCATGGTCGGGCCTGGCGTAGGGCGCATAACGCCTACGGCGTTATCCGCCGTTTGGCCTTGGTCCCCGGCGGCTCCGGGGTTGAGCTGGGCGTTGGCTGTGGCCTCGGTGTATCGGCGGATAACCGCGAACGGTTATTCGCCCTACGTTAGGGCAGGAATCAGCCGCGGTGGCGGCCGCGGAAGAAGTCGATCAGGCCCTGGGTGGAGGCGTCCTCGGCCGGGCTTTCCTCGCTGCCGACCAGGCGCCCGTAGACGGCCTTGCCCAGCTCCTTGCCCAGCTCCACGCCCCACTGGTCGAAGGCGTTGATGCCCCAGAGAATGCTCTGCACGTAGACCTTGTGCTCGTACATGGCGATCAGCGCGCCCAGGCGGCGGGCGCTGATGCGCTCCAGCACCAGGGTGTTGCTCGGGCGGTTGCCGGGGATCACCTTGTGCGGCGCCAGGCGCTGCACCTCGGCCTCGTCCAGGCCCTTGGCGCGCAGCTCGGCCTCGGCTTCGGCGCGGGTCTTGCCCTGCATCAGCGCCTGGCTCTGCGACAGGCAGTTGGCGTACAGCCACTGGTGGTGGTCGGCCAGCGGGTTGTAGCTGGAGACCGGGACGATGAAGTCCGCCGGGATCAGCTGGGTGCCCTGGTGCAGCAGCTGGTGGTAGGCGTGCTGGCCGTTGCAGCCGACGCCGCCCCAGATCACCGGGCCGGTGCCGGCGCTGACCGGGGTGCCGTCCTGGCGCACGCTCTTGCCGTTGGACTCCATGTCCAGCTGCTGCAGGTGGTCGGTGATGTTCCGCAGGTAGTAGTCGTAGGGCAGGATGGCGTGGCTGCGCGCGCCCCAGAAGTCGCCGTACCAGACGCCGAGCAGGCCCAGCAGCACCGGGATGTTGCGGGCGAAGGGCGCGCTCTGGAAGTGCTGGTCCATGCTGTAGGCGCCGGACAGCAGCTCCTTGAAGTTGTTGATGCCCACCGACATGGCGATCGGCAGGCCGATGGCCGACCACAGCGAGTAGCGCCCGCCGACCCAGTCCCACATGGGGAACACGTTCTCTTCGCGGATGCCGAAGGCCACCGCCGCTTCCTTGTTGCTGGAAACCGCGATGAAGTGGCGGTACAGCTCGGCTTCGTTGCCGCCCTGGGCCAGATACCAGGCGCGTGCGGCCTGGGCGTTCTTCAGCGTCTCCAGGGTGCCGAAGGACTTGGAGGAGACGATGAACAGGGTGGTCTCGGCGTTCAGCTTGCTGGTCAGCTCGCGGAACTCGCTGCCGTCGATATTGGCCAGGTAGTGGCAGCGCACGCCTTTCTGGGCGAAGGGCAGCAGGGCCTCTGAGACCAGCTGCGGGCCGAGGAAGGAGCCGCCGATGCCGATGTTCACCACGTCGGTGATGGGCTTCTCGGTGTAGCCGCGCCACAGGCCGTTGTGCACGTAGCTGACCAGCTCGGTCATCTGGTGCAGCACGCGGTGCACTTCCGGCATCACGTCGACGCCGTCCACCAGCACCTTGTCGCCGATCGGCCGGCGCAGCGCGGTGTGCAGCACCGGACGGCGCTCGGAGGCGTTGATCACCTCGCCGCGGAACATGGACTGGATGGCCTCGCCCAGCTGGGCTTCTTCCGCCAGCTTGACCAGCAGGCCGAGGGTGTCCTCGCGGATCAGGTTCTTCGAGAAGTCGAGGAACAGGCCGCAGGCGCTCAGGGAGAAACGCTCGAAACGCTTCGGATCGCCGGCGAATGCCTGGCGCATGCTGAAGTCCTGCAGATCCTTGCGGTGCTCGGCCAGTGCCTGCCAGCTCGGCAGGCGAGTGGCATCCAGCGGGGTGAGGTGGTGTTCCATGCGGTACCTTCGGGGGTGTGACGTGCGTTGGAGCGTGAAAAAGCCCGGGGGTTCCGGGCTTTGACGGTTCAGGCGAGCTGCACCGGGATGGCGTTGCTGGTGTGGCTGAGCTGGTTGCCCGGGGCCATGTAGAGCATGCGCGGCTGGTAGTTGGCGAGCTCGGCGTCGCTGTACTGAGCATAAGCGCAGATGATCACCCGGTCACCCACCTTGGCCTTGTGCGCGGCGGCGCCGTTGACCGAAATCATCCGCGAGCCTTCCTCGCCGCGGATGGCGTAGGTGGTGAAGCGCTCGCCGTTGTCGACGTTGTAGATCTGGATCTGTTCGTACTCGCGGATACCGGCGAGGTCCAGCCACTCGCCATCGATGGCGCAGGAGCCTTCGTAGTCGAGGACGGCGTGGGTGACTTCGGCGCGGTGCAGCTTGGCCTTGAGCATGATGCTGTGCATGGCGGGCGCTCCTGTTGTTGTGGGGCTTGGCGCGGACGGCGGCAGAGTATGCCCAACCTGTTACCCGGCCTCAAGCCGCGTGCGGCGCGGCCTGGGCGGGTAACGGCGGGTCAGTCGAGCTGCAGCGGCAGGTTGTCGATCAGGCGGGTCTTGCCGAGGAAGGCGGCGGCCAGGACCACCACCTGCCGGTCGCCGGCGTCGGCAGGGCGCAGGCTCAGGGCCTCGCGGATTTCCAGGTAGTCCACCCGCAGGCCGGCGGCCTCGATCTGCCGGCGGCCCTCTTCGAGCAGCGCCGGAAAGTCGCGCGAGCCGCCGCGCAGGGCCTCGGCGAGCTGCCGCAGGGTGCGCTGGATGGCCGGCGCGCGGGCGCGCTCCTCCTCGTTCAGGTAGCCGTTGCGCGAGGACAGCGCCAGGCCGTCCTCGGCGCGCACGGTGGGCTCGCCGAAGATCTGCACAGGGATGTTCAGGTCGCGCACCAGCTTGCGGATCACCGCCAGTTGCTGGAAGTCCTTCTCGCCGAACAGGGCCATGTCCGGCTGCACCATGTTCAGCAGCTTGCAGACCACGGTGGCGACGCCGTCGAAGTGGCCCGGGCGGCTGCCGCCGCACAGCCCCTCGGAAACCCCGGGCACGCTGACCTTGGTCTGGCCTTGCATGCCATCGGGGTACATCTCTTCCACGCCCGGGGCGAACAGCAGGTGGCAGCCGGCTTCCAGCAGCCTGGCCTGGTCGGCGGCGAGGGTGCGCGGGTACTTGTCCAGGTCTTCGCTGGGGCCGAACTGCAGCGGGTTGACGAAGATGCTGGCGACCACGAAGTCGGCGCGCTGGCCGGCCTTGGCCACCAGGGCGGCGTGGCCGGCGTGCAGGTTGCCCATGGTCGGCACCAGGGCGATGCGCTTGCCTTCGCCGCGCGCGCGGGCGACGGCGGCGCGCAGTTCGCGGACGGTCTTGACGGTGTTCATGCGGAGAATCCGTGTTCGGGGCCGGGGAAGGTGCCGTCTTTCACGGCCTTGACGTAGGCGGCGAAGGCGCCCTGGATGCTGTCCTGGCCTTCCATGAAGTTCTTCACGAACTTGGGCGCGCGGCCGGACAGCGACAGGCCCAGCATGTCGTGCATCACCAGGACCTGGCCGTCGGTGCCGGGGCCGGCGCCGATGCCGATCACCGGGATCTTCACCGCTTCGCTGATCTCCTGGCCCAGGGCGCTGGGCACGCACTCCAGCAGCAGCATGGCCACGCCGGCCTGCTCCAGGGCGATGGCGTCGGCGCGCAGCTGGCGGGCCTGGGCTTCCTGGCGGCCCTGGACCTTGAAGCCGCCGAACAGGTTGACCGATTGCGGGGTCAGGCCCAGGTGCGCGCACACCGGCACGCCCATCTGCGCCAGGCGCACGATGGGCTCGGCCAGCCAGGCGCCGCCTTCGAGCTTGACCATGTGGGCGCCGGCCTGCATGACCTTGACCGCGTCGTCCAGCAGGCGCTGCAGCGAGGTGCCGGAGGCGAAGGGCAGGTCGGTGACGATCATCGCGCCCTGGTTGCCGCGCTTCACGCAGGCGGTGTGGTAGGCCATTTCCTCGACCGTGACCGGCAGCGTGCTGTCGTGGCCTTGCAGCACCATGCCGAGGGAGTCGCCGATCAGCAGCATCTCCGCGCCCGCGGCGCTGGCCGCCTGGGCGAAGGTGGCATCGTAGGCTGTGAGCATCGCGATCTTCTCGCCGCTTTGCTTCAGGCCTTGCAGGGTGGTCAGGGTGACATCAGGCATGAAAACGGTCCTCGTTGGGCCGGCTGGCGCCGGCGCGGGGCACCTATAGTCCGGATGGGGCGGAGCGAAGTCAATCGCAGGTGTTACCGGACTGTTACGGCGTTACCGCCAACTGGGGTGACGATCAGGATAGCCGTTCGAGACCGGCGAATGGGCAATCCGCCAGCAGTTCCGACAGGCTGCGGCCGTCGGGCAGGCGCAGCTGCGGCGCCAGGTCCGCCAGGGGGTAGAGAACGAAGGCGCGGGCGTGCATGTGGTAGTGCGGCACGGTCAGGCGCGGCTCGTCGAGCTGGCGCTCGCCGAACAGCAGGATGTCCAGGTCGAGGGTGCGCGGGCCCCAGCGTTCGTCCTTGCGCACGCGGCCCTGTTCCAGCTCGATGCGCTGCAGGGCGTCGAGCAGGGCCAGGGGGGCAAGCTCTGTGTCCAGCGCGGCCACGGCGTTGACGTAGCGCGGCTGGTCCGGCGGGCCCAGCGGGTCGCTGGCGTAGAAGGGCGAAACCGCGGCCAGCGTGGTTTGCGGGATGGCCCGCAGGGCTTCGATGGCGGCGCGCAGTTGGCCCAGGGGATCGGCAAGGTTGCTGCCCAGGCCGAGATAGACGCGCTCGCTCACTCGTTGCCGGCCCCCTCGCTGCGCGGGCCTCGGCGGCGACGGCTAGCACCGCCGCGGCGACGCTTGCGCGGGGCAGCGCCGCCATCGTCCGGGCTGGCCGCCAGGTTGCGGATCATGCCGCGGCGTTCGCCGTCGCTGGCGTCCTGGTAGTCGGTCCACCAGTCGCCGAGGCCGCCGGTTTCTTCACCGGCGCTCTCGCGCAGCAGCAGGAAGTCGTAGCCGGCGCGGAAGCGCGGGTTCTCCAGCAGCAGATCGGCGCGCTTGCCCTGGCGCCGCGGCAGGCGTTCCTGCATGTCCCAGATCTCGCGGATCGGGATGGTGAAGCGCTTGGGCACGGCGGTGCGCTGGCACTGCTCGCTGATCAGTTCGTGGGCGGCTTCCTGCATCGCCGGGATCGGCGGCATGCCGCGCTCCTGCAGCTGCGCCACGCGCGCCGGCAGGGCCGGCCAGAGCAGGGCGGCGAAGAGGAAGGCGGGAGTGACCGGCTTGCCCTGGTGGATGCGCAGATCGGTGTTGGCCAGGGCCTGGCGGATCAGCTTGCCGGTGTATTCCGGATTGCGGGCCAGGGCCTTGGCGCTGGCCGGGAACAGCGGGGCGAACAGCTCGTATTCGAGCAGCAGCTCGAAGGTGCGCTCGCCGCGGCCGCTGAGGAACAGCTTGAGCACTTCGTCGAACAGCCGCGCCGAGGGAATCTCGCGCAGCAGCGGCGCCAGCTTGCGGATCGGCGCGGCGCTGTGCTTCTCGATCTCGAAGTCCAGCTTGGCGGCGAAGCGCACCGCGCGCAGCATGCGCACCGGGTCTTCGAGGTAGCGCTGCTCGGGGTCGCCGATCAGGCGCACCAGGCGGTTGCGGATGTCGTGCACGCCGTGGGCGTAGTCGAGGATGCGCTCGTCGCTGCAGTCGAAGTACAGGGCGTTGATGGTGAAGTCGCGGCGCTGGGCGTCGTCTTCCAGGGTGCCGTAGACGTTGTCGCGCAGGATGCGCCCGGCCTCGTTGCGCGACGCCTGGTTGCTGTCGCCTTCGCCTTCTTCCTGCGGGTGGTGGGCACGGAAGGTGGCCACCTCGATGATCTCGCGGCCGAAATGCACGTGCACCAGCTTGAAACGCCGACCGATCACCCGCGCGTTGCGGAATTCGGCGCGCACCTGCTCGGGGGTGGCGCTGGTGGCCACGTCGAAGTCCTTGGGGGCGATGCCCAGCAACTGGTCACGGACGCCGCCGCCGACGATGTAGGCCTGGTATCCCGCCTTCTGCAGCCGGTCCACCACGCTCACCGCATGCCGGCTGAACTGCTCGCGACGCAGCGGATGCTGGTTGCTGCCGACGATTTCCGGAGTGGTGCGGACTGCGCGCTTGCGGCGCAAGGGAGAGCGAAGGGAGGAGATCAGCTTTTTCAGCATGGAGGCACTATTAACAGGTTGGGGTGGATTGCGTCGCGCAACGCAGCGTGCCCTGGCCGGTGGTCGCAGTCGGCAGGCAGCCCATCATGCTTGAAAAGCATGGCCAGCGGAAACAATCGGCGGTAATTCTGATGCGTTGTATATCCGAACGGGTTCGGATTCTAGCATCGGGGCGCAGGAGATGGGGAACGAAGGAAGGAGAGGGAAGCAGGGGAGAGCGGGGAAAGCTACTGGGGGAGCCGAAGCTCCCCCCCAAGTAGGTGCGTGCTTTGTTCTTGTTATGATGCCGGGCTTGTTGTTTTTGTTTGTAGACCCGTCCTCGAGGCTAGCCGCTTCGAGGCATTCCCATTCGGGATCGACAAGAGCAAACGGATTGCTTTGGTCGCTGAGTGAGCAGTGATCTTTCGATCCAACCGATTTCGCCGCTGCCTCGAGGCAGTTTTATTGTTCTTCGATCGGTTGCGGGATTTCTCCCGCCAGCTACTCTCCTCCAAAAGAATCAGTTAGCTGCGCCTCCGCGATTTTGTTTTTGTTGTGCTGGAGTCGTTACGTGTTGTTTTTGTTCTGTGGTTTCGTGCTTGTTATTGTTGTTGTGCCAATAACAAAGCAGATGCCGTGCCAACTTTTGAGAATCCTTATTTTTCAAGGGTTTAGCTGTAGGAAGGGGTTTCGGGCAGGCACAAAAAAGCCGGGTTATCGTTACCGATGAACCCGGCTTTTGTTACGCGGGATGTCCGCGGTAACAGCTGTGCGCACCTCAGGAGTCGGCCGAGGCCCCCGACTTGCGCCGCGGGATGCCCAGGCGCTGGCGCCGTTCCCACAGGCATTTGCGGCTGATACCCAGCTTGCGGGCCAGCTCGGTCTCGGTCATGTGGTCCTGGTGCTCGAGGACGAAATGCTGGAAGTAGTCCTCCAGCGACAGGTCCTCGGTGGGCTCGTGGTTGTTGGCCGCCACGGCGTTGCGCACCTCCGCCTCGTCGACGAAGTCGTCCTCCAGATCGTCCAGCTCGATGTCGATGCCCAGCAGGTCGGCGGGGATTTCCTGGCCTTCGCTGAGGATCACCGCGCGCTCGATGGCGTTCTCCAGCTCGCGCACGTTACCCGGCCACGGGTAGTGGCGGATGGCCTGTTCGGCCTCGTGGGAGAAACTCAGCGGGGCGCGCCCCATCTGCGAGCACTGGCGCGCCAGGAAGGCGCGGGCGATCTCCATCACGTCGCTGCCGCGCTCGCGCAGGGGCGGCAGCTTCAGCGAGATGACGTGCAGGCGGTAATAGAGGTCTTCGCGGAACTGCCCGGTCTTGGCCAGCATCTTCAGGTCGCGGTGGGTGGCGGCGATCAGGCGCACGTCGACCTTCTGCGACTGCACCGAGCCGACACGGCGGATCTCGCCTTCCTGCAGCACGCGCAGCAGGCGGGCCTGGGCTTCCAGCGGCAGTTCGCCGATCTCGTCGAGGAACAGGGTGCCGCCGTCCGCGGCTTCCACCAGGCCGGCGCGGCCGGCGCTGGCGCCGGTGAAGGCGCCCTTCTCGTGGCCGAACAGTTCGGATTCGATCAGGGTTTCCGGGATGGCCGCGCAGTTCACCGAGATCAGCGGCGCCTTGGTGCGCTTGGACAGGTTGTGCAGGGCGCGCGCCACCAGTTCCTTGCCGGTGCCCGATTCGCCCTGGATCAGGACATTGGAGTCGGTGGGGGCAACCTTGCGGATCTTCGAATACAGCTCGAGCATCGGCGGACAGGAGCCGATGATGCCGATCTCGCCCTCGGCCGGGGCGGCGTTACCGTTACCGCGCTCGCCCGCCGTGCGGGTGTTACCCCGTGCCTCGGCGCTGGCGCCACGGCCTTCCTGGCGGTCCTTGAGGATGCGCGCCACGGCCTGGAGCATCTCGTCGTGGTCGAAGGGCTTGGCGATGTAGTCCACCGCGCCCATCTTCATCGAGTCCACGGCCGAGCGCAGGCTGGCGTAGCTGGTCATGATCAGCACCGGGGTGCCCTGGGCCAGCTTGATCAGTTCGGTGCCGGGGGCGCCGGGCAGGCGCAGGTCGCTGACGATCATGTCGAAGGACGGAATGCTGTAGCGCTCCTGGGCCTCCTGGACCGAGCCGGCCTCGCTGACCTGGTACTGGTTGCGCTCGAGCAACCGTCGCAGGGCGGAACGGATGATGGTTTCGTCTTCGACGATGAGGATATGTGCCATGTATTCAGCTCTCTCGACGTGCTCGTCTACTGCTCGGCCGTCGGGCCAGGATGCCGCGGCAAGGTCACGCGGATGCGGGTGCCGCATTCGCGTTCCGGATCGGCCGGGCTGTCGATGGTGATCTGCCCATAATGCTCTTCCACGATCGAATAGACCAGTGCGAGGCCCAGGCCGGTCCCCTTGCCGGGGTCCTTAGTGGTGAAGAAGGGCTCGAACAGGCGATCGATGATGGACTTGGGAATGCCGCTGCCTTCGTCTTCGACGATGAGGTCGACGGTGTTCTCCGAGGCTTCGCTGCGTACCCGTATGGCGCCGCCGGGCGGGGAGGCGTCGCGGGCGTTGGACAGCAGGTTGATGAGTACCTGGGCCAGGCGCTGGGCATCGCCCTCCACCCAGTGGTCCGGGTCGCACAGGTTGAAGAACTGCACTTCGACGCTGCGTCGGTTCAACGATAGCAAACTGATGGCTTCCTGGGTGACATCGGCCAGGCACACCGGCTCGGCGGCCACCTGCTTGCCGCCGGCGTGGGCGAAGCTCATCAGCGACTGGACGATGCGCGAGACGCGCTTGGTCTGTTCGAGGATCTGCGCGCTGATCTCGGTCAGCTCGCCGTCGCCCTCGCGTTCCTCGCGCAGGTTCTGCGCCAGGCAAGCGATGCCGGTGATGGGGTTGCCGATCTCGTGGGCCACGCCGGCGGCCAGGCGGCCGATGGAGGCCAGGCGCTCGGAGTGGATCAGCTTGTCTTCCAGGGACTGCGTCTCGGTGAGGTCCTCGACCAGCAGCACCAGGCCGGTGTTGCCCGGCGCCAGGGGTTCCTCGATGGCCGCCTTGTGCAGGTTCAGCCAGCGCGTCTGGCCGTCGATGGCCAGGCGCTGCTTGTGCAGGTGCTGGTCGGGGGCCTCGATGAAGCCTTCCAGCAGGCCCTTCCAGGGATCCGGCAGGGCCGACAGGCGCGAGCCGACCACGCGCTGCGCGGGCACCCCGGTGAGTTCCTCGATGGCGCGGTTCCACATCAGCACTTCCTGGTCCTTGGCCAGCGAGCACACGCCCATCGGCAGGTCCTGCAAGGTCTGGCGGTGGTAGCGGCGCAGGGCGTCCAGTTCCGCGGCCAGGCCGGTGAGCCGCGAGTGGTAGTCCTCCAGGCGGCTCTCGATGAAGTGGATGTCCTCGGTGACGTAGCTTTCGCTGTTGGCCTTGTAGGGCAGGAAGGTCTCGACCATGTCCTGGGCCACGCTCGGGCCCATCAGCCCGGAGAGGTTGGCCTCGATGCGATCGCGCAGGCGGCGCAGGGCGTAGGGGCGGCGCTCGTCGAAGGGCAGGTGCAGGTCGCGCAGGGCCTGCTCCACTTCCTTCTGCGCGGTCTTGGCGCCCAGCGGCTTGGCCAACTGGCTGGCGAATTCCTGCGGCGAGACGGCGAGCAGTTCGCGGCGCTGCGGGCGGCGCACGTTGTCCACCGCGCAGGCTTCGGCAGCGCCCTTTTCCTCGTCGCTGGGCTCGCTGAACAGCGACACCAGGGTGAACACCAGCACGTTGGCCGCCAGCGAGGCGAGGGCGGCCAGGTGCCAACTGGCCTCGTCGAGCACGTACAGCGAGTCGAACAGCGGGATGTGCAGGGTCTGCACGTTGCCCATCAGCGGCACCAGCATGGTGGCGCCCCACACCAGCATGCCCGCCACCAGGCCGGCGATGAAGCCGCGGCGGTTGGCCGCGGGCCAGTAGAGCACCGAGAGCGCGCCGGGGAGGAACTGCAGGGTGGCGACGAAGGAGACGATGCCCAGGTTCGACAGTTCCTGCTCCGAGCCCAGCAGCAGGTAGAAGCCGTAGCCGAGCAGGATGATGGTGGCGATCAGCGCCCGCCGCGTCCATTTCAGCCAGCGGTAGATGTTGCCCTCGGCCGGCGGCTGGTACAGCGGCAGCACCAGGTGGTTGAGGACCATGCCCGACAGCGCCAGGGTCATCACGATGATCAGCCCGCTGGCCGCCGAGATGCCGCCGATGAAGGCGGCCAGCGCCAGGGCCGGGCTGTCCACCGCCATGCCCAGGCCGAGGGTGAAGTATTCCGGGTTGGTCGAGGCGCCCAGGTGCAGGCCGGCCCAGAGGATCGGCGGCACCGCCAGGCTCATCGGCAGCAGGAACAGCGGCAGGCCCCAGCTGGCGCTGAGCAGGGCGCGCGGGTTGAGGTTCTCGGTGAAGGTCATGTGATACATGTGCGGCATCACGATGGCCGAGGCGAAGAACACCAGCAGCAGGGTGCGCCAGGGCCCCTCGGCCAGCGGCGTGTGCAGGGTGCTCAGGGCCTCCTGGTTCTGCAGCAGCCACACCTCCAGGCCGTCGGGGCCGCCGAACACGCCGTAGAGGGCGAACAGGCCGATGGAGCCCAGGGCGATCAGCTTGACCAGGGATTCGAAGGCGATGGCCATCACCAGCCCTTCGTGGCGCTCGCGGGTGGCGATGTGGCGGGCGCCGAAGAGGATGGCGAACAGGGTGATCAGCGCGCAGAACGCCAGCGCCGCGCTGTGGGCGTCGGCGCCGCGGGTCAGCAGGCTGATGGAGTTGGTCACCGCCTCGATCTGCAGGGCCAGCATGGGTAGCACGCCGATCAGCATGAACAGCGTGGTCAGCGCGCCGGCCCAGGTGCTGCGGAAGCGGAAGGCGAACAGGTCGGCCAGCGACGACAACTGGTAGGCGCGGGTGATGCGCAGGATCGGGTAGAGCAGCACCGGGGCCAGCAGGAAGGCCCCGGACACCCCCAGGTAGATGGCCAGGAAGCCGTAGCCGTACTGGTAGGCCAGGCCGACGGTGCCATAGAAGGCCCAGGCGCTGGCGTAGACGCCCAGCGACAGGGTGTACACCAGCGGGTGGCGCACCAGGCGGCGCGGCACGTAGCCGCGCTCGGTGATCCAGGCGACCCCGAACAGGGTGGTGAGGTAGGCGGCGCTGATCAGGATCAGCTGGGTGAGGCTAAAGCTCGTCAGCATCGCGCTGGCTCTGCAGGATGAAGGTCACGACTATGAGAATCAGCCACAGCAGGTAAGGGCGATACCAGGCGCCGTTGGGGTCGATCCACCAGTCCATGATGGCGGGCGAGAACAGGTAGATGCCCACGACCAGGAGCAGCACCAGTCGGTAGATGTACATGTCATGCCTCTCGTTGTGCGGACGGCAGGCTACAGGCAGCCGATGGGCGCCTGCAAGCCGGGGCGCATGGCCCCTCCCATCATCTTAGAGCCGGGCGTCTTCCAGCGTCAGTGCGCGGGGGATGCGCGCGGCGTTCCAGTGCGCCACGCCCCAGGCCAGCACCTCGGCCGGGGTGGCGCCGGCCAGTTCCGCCGGCGCGGCCTGGCCCAGGGCCTTCAGGGCGCGCAGCAGCAGCGGGGCGGCCTGCTCGGCGGCCAGTGGCGGCGAGCGGTAGGACTTGCCCAGCTTGTGGCCGTCGGGCTGGACGATCAGCGGCACGTGCAGGTAGCGCGGATGGGCTATCCCGAGCAGCTCCTGCAGGTACAGCTGGCGCGGGGTGTTGTCGAGCAGGTCGGCGCCGCGGACGATGTCGGTCACGCCCTGCCAGGCGTCGTCCAGCACCACCGCCAGTTGGTAGGCATAGAGGCCGTCGCGGCGGCGGATGACGAAGTCGCCCACCTCGCGGCCCAGGTGCTGGCGGAACTCGCCCTGGACGCGGTCGACGAAGGCGTATTCCAGTTCCGGCACGCGGATGCGGATGGCCACCTCGCCGTGCCAGTCGTGGCCGGCGTTGCGGCAGGTGCCGGGGTAGATGCCGCCCGTGCCTTCGAGCTGCTTGCGCGAGCAGGTGCAGGCGTAGGCCAGGCCGCTGCGCAGCCATTGCTCGACCACCGCCGCGTAGGCTTCGCCGCGTTCGCTCTGGCGTTCGACCGGGCCGTCCCATTCGAAGCCGTAGCGCTCCAGCGTCTGCAGGATGGCGGCCTGGGCGCCGGGCATTTCCCGCGGCGGGTCGAGGTCTTCCATGCGCACCAGCCAGCGCCCGCCAACGGCGCGGGCGTCCAGGTAGGAGGCGACGGCGGCGACCAGCGAGCCGAAATGCAGGTAGCCGCTGGGGGTGGGGGCGAAGCGTCCGGTGTAGCGGGAGTCGGGCATGGCGCAGGCTTGTGGTCAGGGGCGGGGAGCGCCGCACAAACGCGACGGGGCGCCTAGGCGCCCCGTTCGCGAAAAGCCGCCGGCATCAGGAGCCGAGCTGCTTTTCCTTGATTTCCGCGAGGGTCTTGCAGTCGATGCAGAGGGTCGCGGTGGGGCGGGCTTCGAGGCGGCGGATGCCGATCTCCACGCCGCAGGAGTCGCACCAGCCGTAGTCGTTGTCCTCGATCAGCTGGAGGGTCTCGTCGATCTTCTTGATCAGCTTGCGCTCGCGGTCGCGGGCGCGCAGTTCGAGGCTGAACTCCTCTTCCTGGCTGGCGCGGTCGGCCGGGTCCGGGAAGTTGGCCGCTTCGTCCTGCATGTGGTGCACGGTGCGATCGACTTCTTCCATCAGCTCAACTTTCCACTTGTTGAGGATGGAGGTGAAGTGGGCGCGCATGCGCTCGCTCATGTACTCCTCGCCCTTGGTTTCCTGGTAGGGCTCGAAGCCACGAATCAGTTGGCTGCTCTGCTGTTTTGCATTGGTGGGCATGTGTGGCCGCCTCTCACTCTCGCTAATCCTGTCGCGGATGGTCCCTCTCCGGTCGACGCCGGCCCCGCGCTCGCAAGCGGGCGAACTTACCAGATCGATAATCGCGATGCTACTCCCGGTTGTCGAGCCTGCTGCCACCCGCCGATGGCTTGGTTAGAATCGCCTCTTCGTCGCAAAGTTCGGTATTTCCCATGGTTTCTTCCTTCAGTGCCCGCAGCCGCGCCATCGAACCTTTCCACGTCATGGCGTTGCTGGCGCGAGCCAACGAGCTGCAGGCCGCCGGCCACGACGTCATTCACCTGGAGATCGGCGAGCCGGATTTCAGCACCGCCGCGCCCATAGTCGCCGCCGGCCAGGCCGCATTGGCCGCCGGCCATACCCGCTACACCGCGGCCCGCGGCCTGCCGCAGCTGCGCGAGGCCATCGCCGGTTTCTACGCCTCGCGCTACCGCCTGGCCATCGACCCCGCGCGCATCCTGGTCACCCCGGGCGGTTCCGGCGCCCTGCTGCTGGCCAGCAGCCTGCTGGTCGACCCGGGCCGCCACTGGCTGCTGGCCGACCCCGGCTACCCGTGCAACCGCCACTTCCTGCGCCTGGTGGAGGGCGCTGCGCAACTGGTGCCGGTGGGCCCGCAGAGCCGTTACCAGCTCACCCCGGAGCTGGTGAATGCGCACTGGAATCAGGACAGTGTAGGCGCTTTGCTGGCATCGCCGGCGAATCCTACCGGCACTTTGCTGCACAAGGATGAACTGGCCGCGTTGTCGCAGGCCCTGAAGGCTCGCGGCGGGCACATGGTGGTGGACGAGATCTACCACGGCCTGACCTACGGCGTGGACGCCAGCAGCGTGCTGGAAGTAGACGACGAGGCCTTCGTCCTCAACAGTTTCTCCAAATATTTCGGCATGACCGGCTGGCGCCTGGGCTGGCTGGTGGCGCCGCCGGAGGCGGTGGGCGAGTTGGAGAAGCTGGCGCAGAACCTCTACATCAGCGCCCCGAGCATGGCCCAGTACGCCGCGCTGGCCTGTTTCGAGGAAGGCACCCTGGCCATCCTCGAAGAGCGCCGCGCCGAGTTCGCCCGGCGCCGCGACTACCTGCTGCCGGCCCTGCGCGAGCTGGGCTTCGGCATCGCCGTGGAGCCGGAAGGGGCCTTTTACCTGTATGCCGACATCAGCGCCTTCGGCGGCGACGCCTACCGCTTCTGCCAGCACTTCATCGAGACCGAGCACGTGGCCTTCACCCCGGGCGTGGACTTCGGCCGCTACCAGGCCGACCACCACGTGCGCTTCGCCTACACCCAGAACCTGGAGCGCCTGGAGCAGGCGGTGGAGCGCATCGCCCGCGGCCTGAAGAGCTGGCGGCCCTGATGCGCTTCGCTCCGGAACTGGAAGAGGCGCGCCTGCTGCGCCGCTACAAGCGCTTCCTCGCCGATATCGAGACCGCCGGCGGCGAGCAGTTGACCATCCACTGCCCGAACACCGGCTCCATGCTCAACTGCATGAGCGAGGGCTGCCGGGTGTGGTTCAGCCGCTCGAGCGACCCCAAGCGCAAGCTGCCGGGCACCTGGGAGCTGAGCGAGACGCCCCAGGGACGCCTGGCCTGCGTCAACACCGGGCGCGCCAACCGCCTGGTGGAGGAAGCCCTGCTGGCCGGGGGCGTCGCTGAACTGGCTGGTTTCGCCGCGCTGCGACGGGAAGTCGCATATGGCGTGGAGAACAGCCGCGCGGACTTCCGCCTGGAGTTCGCCGCCGGGCCGGTGTTCGTCGAGGTGAAGAGCGTCACCCTGGGCTTCGACGCCACGTCGGTGGCGGCCTTCCCCGATGCGGTCACCACCCGCGGGGCCAAGCACCTGCGCGAGCTGGCGGCGCTGGCGCGGCAGGGCACCCGGGCGGTGCTGCTGTATTGCGTGAACCTGTCCGGCATCGAGGCGGTGCGCCCGGCGGAGGAGATCGACCCGGCCTATGCCGCAGCGCTACGCGAGGCGCGTGACGCCGGCGTCGAGATGCTGGCCTATGGCGCGGACATCGATGTCAGCGAAATCCGCCTGAGCCGGCCGCTGCGCATCGAGCTGTAGGTCGCTCGGAGCCTGTCTACGATCTCGCGAGCTGGAGCAGAACAAGGCTGAAACAGGCGAGAGCGCGCAGTTCAGTCCGCTAAATGAGTATCGCTCGCCTGTTTTTAACGCAGTCATGCCGACGCGCAGCAGGTCGTAGGCTGGTTCTCAGTCATCCTCGGGCAGGCTTATCCACAAGCCCTGCTCGTCCTCGCGGCACGGCAGGCTGTCGAGCGCCTCGCCCAGGCAGGGGCCCTGGATGCATTCGCCGGATTCGATGAGGAACAGCGCGCCGTGGTGGGCGCACTGCAGCAGCGCACCACTGGCATCGAGGAAGCGGTCGGCCTCCCATTCCAGGGGCACGCCGCGGTGCGGGCAGCGGTTGCGGTAGACATGGACGCGGCCCTGGCAGCGCACGGCGAAGACCTTCAGGCCTTCGACCTGGAAGCCGCGGGTCCGCCCCTCGGCCAGCTCGCCCGGATGGCACAGCAGGATCATCCGGACGCTCCCGGCGCCGACAGCAGGGCGCAGGGCGCCCTCTGACGTCGGGATAGGGTGCACGTCCTTGTGCTGAAGTCGGTCAGATCTCCCAGATCAGGTTGGCCGCCGCGTAGCGGCCGGGCTGGGTGTAGCGATCCAGACTGGGGCTGTTCTCGGTGAGGCCGCGTACGTCGCCCCATTGCCAGTACTTCTTGTCGGTGAGGTTGAACAGGCCGGCGTTGAGGGTCACGCCGTCGGTGATCCGCACCCAGCCGCTGAGGTCGAGCAGACCATAGCCGCCGGGCTTGAATTGGCTGGGGACTTCGTTGTCGTCGATGCGCTGCTTGGCCTGCACCAGGGTCCAGGTCAGCTCGCTGCCGAAGCGTCCACCGGGCGCATCATACCCCAAACCGAACACGCCCTTGAGCGGGTCGACGCTGTTGATCGGCTCGCCGGTTTCCTCGTCCTTGCCGCGCGCGTAGGACACGGCGCCGCGCAGGCGGGTGCCGTCGGGCAGGCCGGCGGCCAGGTGCAGGTCGAGGTCGCCACGGGCCTCGGCGCCGCGGATGGTGACCTTGTCCAGGTTGGTGTACTGGTAGGTCAGGCGGCCGTTGCCGGTGGGGTCGTTGGGCAGGGTGACCTGCTCGATGAAGTCGTCGTAGCGGTTGTAGAACAGGGCGACGCCGAAGCTGCCCATGGCGTACTTGCCGCGCAGGCCGATCTCGTAGCTGTCGCTGGTTTCCGGCTTGAGGTCGGTGTTGGCGATGGTCTGGTAGCCGATGGCGGTGTTGACGAATTCGCCGAAGATATCCACCGGTTCGGGTGCGCGGAAGCCGGCGGCATACTGGCCGTAGACGCTGTGGTGGTCGTCGATGCGGTAGGTCACGCCGAACTTGGGCGACAGCGCGTGATCGCTGAAGTTGGACGGGTTGGTATCCAGCGGGTTGCTGTTCAGGTAGCGCTGGCTGACCTCCGGGCGCATCTCGTAGTAGTCGTAGCGCAGGCCCGGCAGCAGGGTCCAGCGGCCGATGTCGATGCTGTCCTGGATGAAGGCCGCGTATTCGTGGGTGACCGGGTCGGGGAAGTCGCTGAGCGGGAAGGTCTCGCTACCGAAGGCCGGCGGCACCGGCTGGCCGTTGTTCTGGAAGGTCTCGCCACCCTTGCGCAGGTCGCTGCTCTCCAGGCGCTTGAGATCGAAGCCGTAGATCAGGTGATGCTGGGTGTCGGCCAGGGCGAACCGCTTGTCCAGTTGGCTGTTCAGGCCCCAGAGCGTTTCCTGGTATTGCGAATCCCGGGTGCGGTCGCGCAGGCGGCCGCCGCTGAAGCGCTCCTGGTAGGTCTGCTGGCGGATCTGGCTGTCCTGATAGTTGAGCTGCCACTGCACCAGGTCGGCCAGCGCGCTGTCGAGCTGGAAGCGGTGCTGCAGGCTGATGCGCTCGCGGTCGGTGCTGTCGCTGGCATCGGAGGTGCGGGTGGTGCCGGTGGCGCTGTATTCGTTGAGCAGGCGGGTGTCGGCGTCGTCGGCGTAGCGCTCGTAGGCCAGCTGCAGGCGGCTGCCTTCGGCGTAGTCCCAGCCGACCTTGGCCAGCAGGTTGTCGGTGTCGAAGTCCACCGGGTTGGCTTCGCCGCGGCTGCTACCGATGCCGCCCTGGCCGCCGAAGGTCTCGGTGTCGTGGCCTTCGCGGCGGCTGATGGTCAGCAGGCCGTCCACCGGGCCCTGGCGCCCGGCGAAGGTGGCGCTGCCCAGCCAACTGTCGTCGGAGCCGTCGTAGCCGGTCTTGAAGCGGGCGTAGAAGTCCTTGCCGTCCTCCAGATAGTCCGCGGCGTCCTTGGTCAGGAAACTCACTGCGCCGCCCAGGGCGTCGCTGCCGTACAGCGAGCTGGCCGGGCCGCGAAGTATTTCAACGCGTTTCACTGTGTCCAGATCGATGTAGTTGCGCCGCGCGTCCATGAAGGGGCCGAAGGCGAAGGCGCCGGGCACGCCGACGCCGTCCACCTGGGTCAGCACGCGGTTGCCGCCGATGCCGCGGATGGTGAAGCCCGACAGGCCGAAGCGGCTGCCGCTGCCGCTCACCGACACGCCGGGCTCGTAGCGCACCAGTTGCTTGATGTCGTTGGCGTTGTTGCGGTCGATGTCCTGCTCGGTCTGCACGCTCACGGTGCTCGGCACCGCATCTACGGGCTGCTCGCTACGGGTCGCGGTGACCGTGGTCTCCCCGAGGGAAACCGCGGTATCCGCCAGGGCGAGGGAGGGGCTCAGCAGCAGCAAGGCCAGCCAGTGTCGGCGGGCGAACGGAGGCGTGATCGACATGGGATACCTGTTTTTCTTGGAAATGGCAGATGGCAAATGGCCGTTGGCAGAAGGCGGCGCAGACCATAATTCTTCTCAAATCTAAATGCAAATTATTATCAAATAGATTTATTAAATTTGTTGTGGCACAGTTCGTCGGTGCCGCCGCGATGCGGCAGGTCCCCTTGCGAACGAGGATTTCTGCGATGACTACCCTTTCCGCGCCGGCTTCCGAGCTGTACCGCGCCTGGCAGGCGCTGCGTGCCGAGAAACCGCGCCTGCGCGCCCGCGATGCCGCGCAACACCTGGATGTGAGCGAGGCCGAGCTGACCGCCAGCCGCCTCGGCGTCGATGCCGTGCGCCTGCGCCCGGAATGGGCCGCGCTGCTGCCGGCCCTCGGCGAGCTGGGCCCGATCATGGCGCTGACGCGCAACGAGCATTGCGTGCATGAGCGCAAGGGGCCGTACCAGGAGGTCACCGTATCGGGCAATGGGCAGATGGGCCTGGTGGTGTCCCCGGACATCGACCTGCGCCTGTTCCTCGGCGGCTGGGACAGCGTGTTCGCCATCGGCGAGGAAACCGCCCACGGCACCCAGCGCAGCATCCAGGTGTTCGACCGCCAGGGCACCGCGGTGCACAAGGTGTTCCTCACCGAGCACAGCGACGTCGCCGCCTGGGCGCCGCTGGTGGAGCGCTTCCGCGCCGAGGAACAGAGCGAGCGCCTGGAGCTGCGTCCGGCCGAGGCGAAAGCCGCGCCGCTGGCCGACGGCGAGATCGACGTCGCTTCCCTGCGCCAGGGCTGGGCGGCGCTGAAGGACACCCACCACTTCTTCGCCCTGCTGAAGAAGCACAAGGCCGAGCGCACCCAGGCGCTGCGCCTGGCCGGCCGCGAATGGGCCGAGCCGCTGGACGTCGCCGAGCTGCCGCGCCTGCTGGAGGCCGCCAGCCAGTCCCGCCTGCCGATCATGATCTTCGTCGGCAACGCCCACTGCATCCAGATCCACACCGGCACCGTGGACAACCTGAAGTGGCTGGACGACTGGTTCAACGTGCTCGACCCGCAGTTCAACCTGCACCTGAAGACCTCCGGCGTGCGCGAGCTGTGGCGCGTGCGCAAGCCGAGCAGCGACGGCATCGTCACCAGCTGGGAAGCCTTCGACGTCGACGGCGAGCTGGTCCTGCAGGTGTTCGGCGCACGCAAGCCGGGTGTGCCGGAACTGCAAGAATGGCGTAGCCTCGCCGAATCCTTCGCGGCCATCTGAGGAGGCAACCATGACTGCGCGTCCCCTGCTGGCCGGCCTCTTCGCCGGGCTGTGCCTCGCCGCCTCCAGCGCCATCGCCGACAGCCTGCCCAAGCGCTGGGTGAGCGCCGGCGGCTCGCTGAGCGAGTGGGTTGTGGCCCTGGGCGGCGAGTCGCGCCTGGTCGGCGTCGACACCACCAGCCTGCACCCGGCCAGCCTCAAGGCGTTGCCGAAGATCGGCTACCAGCGCCAGCTGACGGCCGAAGGCATCCTGGCGCTGAAGCCGGACATCCTCCTCGGCAGCGAGGAGATGGGGCCGCCGCCGGTGCTGCAGCAACTGCGCGCGGCGGGCGTGCGGATCGAAACCCTGTCGGCCAAGGCCGACGAGAAGACCGTGCACGACAACCTGCTACGCCTGGGCGAGCTGCTGGGCACGCCCGAGCAGGCCGGCAAGGTGGCGGCGGACTTCCAGGCGCGCCTGGCGGCGCAGCAGGCCTGGGTGGCCAAGGCCCAGGCCGGGCAAGCTGCGCCGGGCGTGGTGCTGCTGGTCGGCAACGCCGGCGGCAGCCTGCTGGTGGCCGGACAGGACACCGCCGGCGACTGGATGATCCAGCATGCCGGCGGGCGCAACCTGGCCAGCCACAAGGGCTACAAGGCGTTGTCCGGCGAAGCCCTGACCGCCCTCGATCCGCAGGTGGTGGTGCTGGCCGACCGCAGCCTGGATGGCGACAAGGCCCGCGAGGCGCTGATCCGCCAGAACCCCGGGCTGGCCGCTACCCGCGCGGCGCGTGAGGCCCGCGTGCTGGTGCTCGATCCGACGCTGCTGGTCGGCGGTCTCGGTCCGCGCGTTCCGGACGCATTGGCCAGCCTCTCCAAGGCCTTTTATCCTTCCGCGCAGGCCCTGAACCCGGAAGGTCGTCCTTGACTGCGAAGCACGCTGCCCGACCGCTGTTCCTGCTCCTTGGTTTTCTTCTGCTGCTGGTCCTCTGGCTGTCCCTGGCCCTGGGGCCGGTCAGCCTGCCGCTGGGCGACACGCTGCGGGCGCTGGCGCGCCTGTGCGGCCTGCCGGTGTCCGCCGACGACCTCGGCCAGGCCGAGCTGATCGTCGGGCAGATCCGCCTGCCGCGCACCCTGTTGGGCGTCGCCACCGGCGGCGTGCTGGCGCTGGCCGGGGTGGCCATGCAGGGGCTGTTCCGCAATCCGCTGGCCGACCCCGGGCTGATCGGGGTGTCCAGCGGCGCCGCGCTGGGCGCCGCCATCGCTATCGTCTTCGGCGCTTCCATGGGCGGCCTGCCGGAAGCCTTCGCACCCTACCTGCTGTCCGCCTGCGCCTTCGGCGGCGGCCTGCTGGTGACCGCGCTGGTCTACCGGCTCGGTCGCCACAATGGGCAGACCAGCGTGGCCACCATGCTGCTCGCCGGCATCGCCCTCACCGCGCTGGCCGGCGCGCTGATCGGTCTGTTCACCTACCTCGCCGACGACGCCACGCTGCGCACCCTGACCTTCTGGAACCTCGGTAGCCTCAACGGTGCCAGCTACCCGCGACTGTGGCCGCTGCTGCTGGTCACGCTGCTGGTGGCCTGCTGGCTGCCGCGCCGGGTGGATGCACTCAACGCGTTGTTGCTGGGTGAGTCCGAGGCGCGTCACCTGGGCTTCGACGTCGAGCGGCTGAAGGTCGAACTGATCCTCTGCACGGCGCTGGGCGTTGGCGCCGCGGTGGCCGCGGCCGGGCTGATCGGCTTCATCGGCCTGGTGGTGCCGCACCTGCTGCGCCTGATCGTCGGCCCCGATCACCGGGTGCTGTTGCCGGCCTCGATGTTCGGCGGCGCCATCCTGCTGCTGCTCGCCGACCTGGTGGCGCGCCTGGCGCTGGCGCCGGCGGAGCTGCCGATCGGCATCGTCACGGCGCTGATCGGCGCGCCCTTCTTCCTTTATCTGCTGATCCGGGGGCGTTCCTGATGCTGACGGCGGAGAACCTGACGGTGAAGCGCGGGCGGCAGGTGGTCCTGCAGGGCGTGAGCCTGGCGCTGCAGCCGGGCGAAGTGCTCGGTGTGCTGGGGCCTAACGGCGCGGGCAAGAGCACCCTGCTGGGCGCCCTCAATGGCGAGCTGCCGCTGGCCGGCGGCAGCGTGAGCCTCGATGGCCGCGCGCTGGATCAATGGCAGGGTACGGCGCGGGCGCAGCGCCTGGCGGTGCTGCCGCAGTCCTCGTCGCTGAATTTCGCCTTCAGCGTCGAGTCGGTGGTGGGTTTCGGCCGGCTGCCCCACGACAGCGGCCGCCAGCGTGACCTGCAGATCATCGCCGAAGCCATGGCTGCAGCCGACGCGTCGCACCTGGCCGGGCGCAGCTATCTGTCGCTGTCCGGCGGCGAGCGCCAGCGCGTGCACCTGGCGCGGGTCCTGGCGCAGCTGTGGCCGGGCGGCGCGGAGCAGGTGCTGCTGCTGGACGAGCCGACCTCGGCGCTCGACCCCCTGCACCAGCACACCACCTTGCATGCGGTGCGCGAATTTGCCGGCCGCGGCGCCGCGGTGCTGGTCATCCTGCACGACCTCAACCTCGCCGCGCGCTACTGTGACCGCCTGCTTCTGCTGCACGACGGCCGCCCGCACCTGTTCGGCACCCCGGACGAGGTGCTGCGCGCAGAGCCGCTGCGCCAGGTGTTCGGCCTGGACGTGCTGGTGCAACGTCACCCCGAGCGCGGCCATCCGCTGATCGTTGCCCGTTGAAAGGAGTTCACATGAAATACCTGCTGATCCCGCTGGTGGCGCTGTTGGCTGCCTGCCAGAGCCTGCCGTCCGCGCCGCCCCTGCCGGCCTGGCAGAGCCCCGAGGGCCGTGACAGCGCAGAGCTGGGCGTCATCCGCGACCTGCGCAGCGGTCAGGCGCTGACCCCGGAGCAATTGCTGGAGCGCTTGCAGGGGGCACCCCGCGTACTGGTCGGCGAGCAACACGACAACCCGGACCACCACGCCCTGGAGCTGTGGCTGGTGCGCGCCCTGGCCCAGCGCAGCGAGCAGGGCAGCGTGCTGCTGGAAATGCTCAACCCCAACCAGCAGCAACGGGTGACGGCAGCCCAGGAGGCCAGCGCTGCCGGCAAGGCGCCTCAGGACCTGTACGCCGCATTGGCCTGGCAGCCGGGCTGGGACTGGTCGCTCTACGGCCCGATGGTCTCCTGGCTGGTCAAGCAGCCGGCGCCGTTGCTGGCGGCCAATCTGGACCGCAGCGAGATCAAGCGCATCTACGGGGAGCAACCGGCCCTCGCCGGTACCCGTTCGACGGCCGAGGAAGTCCGCCGGGTGCTGCTCGACGACATCCGCGAGTCCCACTGCGGCCTGCTGCCGGAGAGCCAGATGCCGGCCATGCTGGCGGTACAGCAGCAGCGCGACCGGCGCATGGCCGAACGGCTGAAGGCGGCGCCCGCGCCTGCCGTGCTGATCGCCGGCGGCTTCCACGTGCGCCGTGATCTGGGCGTGCCCCTGCACCTGGAAGACCTGGGGGCGGGTGAGGGCATGCAGGTGCTGATGCTGGCCGAGGTCGGCAAGACGGTGTCGCCGCAGCAGGCCGACTACGTCTGGTACACGCCGGCGCTGCCGCCGCAGGATCATTGTGCGAAGTTGCGTTGATGCGGGCATAGCCTGACGGGAGGGCTCCTCTTTTGTAGGAGCGAGCTTGCTCGCGAACAGCGCTCCCGGCTGCGTTGGTGTTTCGGTGGTATTCCGTTCCCTCTCCCCAGCCCTCGACTGCGCGCCCCGCCCTGAAGGGAGAGGGGGCTAGTCCATGCCGAGAACAGGCATGGTTTCAGCCGGCAACTCTGCGCTAGCCGGCTAACTCCAGAACATCAGCGTCTGCCCAACGGTCCCCTCTCCCTTCAGGGAGAGGGTTAGGGAGAGGGCGCTCTTCGACTGGACGCCAGCGCCAGAGCCTTTCGCGAGCAAGCTCGCTCCTACGAAAAGAAATCCCCCGCCCATGACTTTCCTCCAGGCAAAAAAAGACCCGGCGATGAGCCGGGTCGAAACCGTGATTAGCCTGATGAGGAGATAATCTGATCGTCCGACTGCGTGGTCGCTCAGCTTACCGACTGGCCTCGCGACCAGTTGAGTTAATAATAACAATTATCATTCGCGAGTCAATGCTTTTTTCATCGCCCCGGCAATTTCCGGCGAACGGTCAGAGGAAAGGGCCCTGGAAAAAACGCGGGCAAAAAAAAAGACCCGGCGATGAGCCGGGTCGAAAACCGTGATTAGCCTGATGAGGAGATAACCTGAGTGTCCGACTGCGGTAGGGCTCTCAGCTTACCCGCCGACCTCGCGGCCAGCTGTGGTAATAATAACTATTATCATTTGTGAGTCAACAGCATTTCGCAAAAAAAGTCCGTCCTGCAGAAATGGCGAAGCCCGGCACATGGCCGGGCTTCGTCTGGACCGGGCTTCAGCTAGCCGGCGCCGAGTTGCAGGCGCAGCTGGGTGACCTCGCGGTTGAGCAGGTCGATGCGCCGGGCCATGCCCTCGATCAGGCTGTGGGCGATGCGCGGGTTGCTCTGCATCAGGCTGAGGAACTGGTCCTTGGGGATCACCATCACGGTGCAGGGCTCGCTGGCGACCACGCTGGCGCTGCGTTTCTCGCCGGTGAACACGGCCATGGCGCCGAAGATCTCGTCCTTCTGCACGTCGCCGACCTTCTGCCCGTCGACGAAGGCCTCGGCATGGCCCTCGATGATGATGAACACATGCTCCGCGTCGTCGCCCTGCTGGATCAACTGGTCGCCGGCGGCGAAGTGGCGGAAGCCGGTGGACGGGCGAATGTCCGGCTGCTTGAGGTGCGCCAGGGCGTCGGAAAGCAGGGCGGTGTGGCCGATCAGGTAGTGCAGGAAGAGTTCCTGGCGCTGCTCGTCGGCGTGGATGTGGCGGAACACGTCGCTGCGCGAGTAGGGCACCAGGCACAGCGGCTCGTCGCTGGTGTAGCGGCACGGCGGCAGGTCGATGCCCTGGCGCAGGCCTACCAGGTCGCCCTCCTGCAGGTAGAACAGCGGGCGTTCGTCGACCAGCGCGTGGAGCAGGCCGTTCTCGATCAGGAACAGCTGCTGGTTCGGCAGCTCGGCCGACAGGTCGTCGGTACGTTCCAGGCGGATGGGCTCCGCGCAGGGGGCGAGGCCGGAAAGCAGCTGGGCGGGAATCCCCTGCAGACGGCTGATCAGCTGGTCGGCATAGGCCGGTTGTTCACCGAGTAGGTACATGGGCCGTAATTCCTTGGACGGACGTTGGCGGTCGGGGCGCACGAAGGGCCCTGAAACGATAGGGTTCTGGCCCGCGGCCGTAAATCATTTCCTGGAAGGCTTGTGAGCTAACTCTGATTCCTTTGAGGAAAAGTCTCCAATTGGCCCAATAGTTCGGCCTTGTGCGCCGGCGGCAGGTCGTTCCAGTGGACGTCCAGCAGGGCACCCTCGATGGCATAGAGCAGCACCTTGGAGGCCCGGAAGCCGCGGGCCCGAACGGCGCGGTAGGCGCCGACCGCCCCCAGGCGGCGGAGGTCGGAAGCGTTGTGGATGCCCACGGCGTGCAGCCACTGGGCCGAGGTCTTGCCGAGATTCTTCAGATGCAGCAGTTCGTCGTTCATCGTCGGTCCTTGCGATGCGGCACACGGGGTGGGTCATGCATGGCGGCGAGGGCCGTGAACTGCTGGAGACGGCCGGCTCACTTGACGATGAAGTGTAGCGGGCCCTTGGCGGGGCAATGTGGCTTTGTGATATCGGCAGGCGCCAAAGCGCCCTCGGCATGACGAACGGCAGCCCGGGCATCGATCGTGCCCGGGCTGCGTCGAGGGGGTCAGATGCCCGGCAGGCGCTGGCGGATGCTTTCCACCAGGGTATCCAGGCTGGCACTGTCCTGGGTGTCGACGCGCTTGCTGTGGGCCTGCTCGTCGGCGTCCAGGGCTTCGCGTCCGGCCTGTTGGGCCTGCACCACTTCGAGGGTGGCGTCGGACGGGTCGCCGCCTTGCGCCTGGCGCTGGGCCAGCCAGCCGGCGATCACGCTTTCCGGCGCCTGGCAGTCGAGGATCAGGTAGGGCACCCCGGTGTCGTCGGCGATATGGCGCGCGGCCTGGCGCTGGGCGTGCTTGAGGAAGGTGGCGTCGAGCACCACCGGGTAGCCGGCGCGGAGGATGTCGCCGGCCAGGGCGTTGAGGCGCTCGTAGGTGGCCGCGCTGGATTCGGCATTGTAGATGCCGCCTTGCAGGGCGCCGCGCTGGGCTTGCTGCTGTTCGCCGAACAGGCGCTTGCGCTCCACGTCCGAGCGCAGGCGGATGGCGCCCAGGGCCTCGACCAGGCGCAGCGCCACCGAGCTCTTGCCCACTGCGGAAACGCCCATGGTCAGGGCCAGGAAGCGCGAGGGGATGGCGCTGTAGCTCTCCGCCAGGTTGGCGTAGTTGCGGTACTGGCGCAGGGTCGCGGCCTTCTGCACGGCGTCGTTCTGGTGGGCCAGGCTGAACAGGGCGATCTTGGCCCGCACCAGGGCGCGGTAGGCCTTGTAGAAGTTGAGGATTTCCAGGGACTGGTAGTCGCCGGTCTGCTCCAGGTACTGGCTGACGAAGCGCCGCGAATGGCACTTCAGGCCGCGGTCCTCGAGGTCCATGGCGAGGAAGGCGTAGTCGGCGCAGACGTCGGTGAAGCGGAACGGCTCGTTGAACTCGATGCAGTCGAACAGCACCACCTGGCCGTCGATCAGCGCGGCGTTGCCCAGGTGGATGTCGCCGTGGCATTCGCGGATGAAGCCGTTCGCCTTGCGCGCCTGCAGCAGCGCTTCCAGGCGGTCGTAGGAGCTTTCGGCCCAGGCTTCCAGGGCGTCCAGCTGCAGCAGGTCGGCCTTGTCGCTGAGCAGCGGGCGGATCTGCTCGAAGTTCTGCCGCACCGGCGCCATCACCGCCTCGGCCGAGCCCAGCGGGTTGTCCTGCGGCACCTGCGGGGTGCGCAGGTGGAAGCCGGCGATCTGCTTCGCCAGGGCGTCGATGTGCTCGGAGCTCAGCTCGCCGCGCGTCTGCACCTCGCTGAGCAGGGCGTTCTGCGGGAATTCGCGGCACTTGAGCGCGTATTCGATCGCCGGGCCTTCGCCGCCCAGTTGTGGCGCGGCCTCGCTGCCGGTGATCGGCAGCACTTCCAGGTACAGGCCTTCGGTGAGACGCTGGTTCAGGCGCAGTTCCTCCTCGCAGAAATGCTTGCGCGCCGCGAGGTCGGTGAAGTCGAGGAAGCCGAAGTTCACCGGCTTCTTGATCTTGTAAACGTACTGGCCGGTGAGCAGGACCCAGGAAATGTGGGTTTCGATGACCCGCACCTGCTCCACCGGGTGGGGGTACAGGGCAGGGTTCTGCAGGGCAGCGATCAGAGTCTGGCTCACGGGATATTGTCCTTGGCTGTCCGGATTCGGGAGGCAGGCATTATGGCGGCATCGCCGGTGGCTGCAAACTTGCCTGGCGCCGCAGGCAACCAATCGGCTGCCCGCTGGTCGAAGCTGCGTCGCTTTGGCCGGGGCACTTCCGCGCGCCTGCGACAGAGCCCGGACACCGCCTCGCGCGGCGTCTGTCCCCTGTGGATAAAGTACGTATAATGCGCCGCCATGACGCGTCCCCGATCCCCCCGTTCCCGTAAGAATCAAAAAGCAGCTCCGTCGCGCAAGTGGCTGGGCTGGCTGCTCAAGCTCAGCCTCGTCGGCCTGGTCGTGCTGGCCGGTTTCGCCGTGTACCTCGATGCGGTCGTGCAGGAGAAGTTCTCCGGCAAGCGCTGGACCATCCCGGCCAAGGTCTATGCCCGGCCGCTGGAGCTGTTCGTCGGCCTGAAGCTGAACAAGGACGACTTCCTCCAGGAACTCGGCGCCCTGGGCTACCGCCGCGACGGCACGGTCAGCGGCCCGGGCATGGTGGCCGTGTCCGGCGGCACGGTCGACCTCAATACCCGCGGCTTCCAGTTCTACGAGGGCGCCGAGCCCGCGCAGCGCATCCGCGTGCGTTTCTCCGGCGACTACGTGGCCGGCCTGTCCCGCGCCGACGGTTCCAAGCTGGACGTGGCGCGCATGGAGCCGCTGCTGATCGGCGGCATGTACCCCTCGCACAACGAAGACCGCATCCTCATCAAGCTGGACGAGGTGCCGCCGTACCTGGTCGACACCCTGGTGGCGGTGGAAGACCGCGACTTCTGGTCCCACCACGGCGTCTCGCTGAAGTCCATCGCCCGCGCCGTCTGGGTCAACGCCAGCGCCGGGCAGTTGCGCCAGGGCGGCAGCACCCTGACCCAGCAGCTGGTGAAGAACTTCTTCCTGACCAACGAGCGCAGCCTCAGCCGCAAGCTCACCGAAGCCATGATGGCGGTGCTGCTGGAGCTGCACTACGACAAGCGCGAGATCCTCGAGGGCTACCTCAACGAGGTGTTCCTCGGCCAGGACGGCCAGCGTTCGGTGAACGGCTTCGGCCTGGCCAGCCAGTACTTCTTCAGCCAGCCGCTGGCCGAGCTCAAGCTGCCGCAGATCGCGCTGCTGGTGGGCATGGTCAAGGGGCCGTCCTACTACAACCCGCGGCGCAACCCGGAGCGCGCCATGGAGCGGCGCAACGTGGTGCTCGACGTGCTCGCCGAGCAGGGCGTGATCACCCCCGAGCAGGCCGCGGCGGCCAAGCAGGCGCCCCTGGGCGTGACGCGCCAGGGCAGCATGGCCAACAGCTCGTACCCGGCGTTCCTCGACCTGGTGAAGCGCCAGCTGCGCCAGGACTACCGCGAGGAAGACCTGACCGAGGAAGGCCTGCGCATCTTCACCAGCTTCGACCCCATCCTGCAGTACAAGGCGGAAACCGCGGTCAGCGAGACCTTCAAGCGCTTCGCCGGGCGCAAGGGCCTGGACCAGACGGAAACCGCGATGGTCGTGACCAACCCGGAGACCGGCGAGGTGCAGGCGCTGATCGGCAGCCGCGATTCGCGCTTCGCCGGCTTCAACCGCGCGGTGGACGCCACCCGGCCGATCGGCTCGCTGGTCAAGCCGGCGGTCTACCTGACCGCCCTCGAACGGCCCAGCCAGTACACCCTGACCACCTGGATCCAGGACCAGCCGTTCTCCATCAAGGGCAAGGACGGCCAGGTGTGGACGCCGAAGAACTACGAAGGCAGCTCCAACGGCACCATCTTCCTCTACCAGGGGCTGGCGCGTTCGCTGAACCTGTCCACCGCCAAGCTGGGCCTGGACCTGGGCGTGCCCAACGTGCTCAAGACCCTCGAACGCCTGGGCGTGCAGGTGGACTGGCCGGCCTACCCGTCGATGCTGCTGGGCGCCGGCGCCATGACGCCGATGCAGGTGGCGACCATGTACCAGACCATCGCCAGCGGCGGCTTCAACACCCCGCTGCGCAGCATCCGCAGCGTGGTCGCCGCCGACGGCCAGCCGCTCAAGCGCTATCCGTTCCAGGTCCAGCAGCGCTTCGACTCGGGCTCCATCTACCTGCTGCAGAACGCCATGCAGCGGGTGATGCGCGAGGGCACCGCGCGCTCGGCCTACAACCAGCTGCCGTCGAACCTGACCCTGGCGGGCAAGACCGGCACCACCAACGACTCCCGCGACAGCTGGTTCTCCGGTTTCGGCCAGGACCTGCTGGCGGTGGTCTGGCTGGGCCGCGACGACAACGGCAAGACGCCCTTCACCGGCGCCACCGGCGCGCTGCAGATCTGGACCAGCTTCATGCGCAAGGCCGACCCCCTGCCGCTGGACATGCCGATGCCGGATAATGTCAGCATGGCCTGGGTCGATCCGCGTACCGGCCAGGGCAGCGACGCCAATTGTCCGGGCGCCGTGCAGATGCCCTATATTCGCGGAAGCGAGCCGGCGCCCGGCGCCGGCTGTGGCAACAACCAGACGCCGGCCGGCGAGGTCATGGACTGGGTCCGTGGCTGGCTGAACTGAGGCGAGAGGATTCGAAGTGAAAAACGCGTGGTTTGCCGTGGCTGCCGCCGCGGCCGTGCTGTCCGGCTGCGCTTCCCCGCAGCAGGGCGCCATCCCGGTGCGGGATTCCGGCACCTCGGTGTCCAACCAGGAGCGGGTCGGCTATTCCAATGCCAATCGCTCGGCCAATGCCAGCACCGCGCCGAGCGCGGCCTCGCAGCCGGCCGGTGACTCCGGGGTGACTGTGATGGTACCCCAGGATGCCGGCATGGCACCGATCCAGACCTTCCCGGCGCAGAGCGGCGCGGCGCCGCTGTCCACCGCCCCGATCACCCCGGGCGTGCAACCCGGCAGCGTCCCCGCGGCCCCCGCCGCCAGCGCGCCGAGCAACATCAGCGCCACCGGCGGTTTCAGCCAGCAGACCTACCAGCAGCCGGTCTACCAGCAGCAACAGCCCAGCTACCAGCAGCAGGCCCCGGCCGCGCCGGTGCAGGCGCCGTCCGGCATTCCCTCGCGCAACGCGCCGCTGGCCGCCGACGAGCAGCTCGATGGCCCGGTCCTGGCGCTGCTTACCACCGCCCAGCAACAGCAGGGCGGCGGCGACCTCAACGGCGCCTCGGCCAGCCTGGAGCGCGCCCAGCGCATCGCCCCGCGCGAGCCGCAGGTGCTCTACAAGCTCGCCCAGGTGCGCCTGGCCCAGGGCGACGCCGCCCAGGCCGAGCAGGTGGCGCGCCGCGGCCTGTCGCTGGCCAACGGCCGGCCGACGCTGCAGGCCAGCCTGTGGGACGTGATCGCCAAGGCCCGCGAGGCCCAGGGTGACGCGGCCGGTGCGGCCACCGCGCGGCAGAACGCCAAGGCAACGCTGTGATGGACGACCGCCTACCGGCCGTGGCCGACCAGCTCCTGCTGATCGAGCGGGAGCTGCGCGCGCTGTCGCTGTGGGGGGAGCAGCCGCCCTCGGAGGAGGCGCTGGCCAGCCAGGAGCCGTTCTGCGTGGATACGCTGGAGCTGGAGGAGTGGCTGCAGTGGATCTTCCTGCCGCGCATGAAGCTGATCATCGAGACGGGCGCGCAGCTGCCGCGCGCCTCGGGCATCCGCGCCATCGCCGAAATGGTCTACGTGGACGAGGGCGAGCACATGCACGCCCTGTTCGAGGCCCTGGGCGAGTTCGATCGGCTGATCGGCGAGGCGCCCTGAGCCGCGCCTGTCAGTTGCAGTTCTTCTGCAGGTCCTGCTCGGTCTGGGTGATGCGGGCCTGCCGCTCTTCTTCCGGGATGCGCCGCATCTCGCCGTCGTCGTCGGCCACCCGCACCCGCGGGTTGTTCTTCAATTGCGCCAGGTTGGTCCGCAGGGTGTCGCAGTAACGCGCGCGCTCGGCCTCCTGCTGGGCGACCTCCTGGCGCACCTTCTCGTCGGCGGCCTTCTGCTTGTCGCTGGCCGAAGGCGCCGGCGCGGGAGCCGGCCTGGGCGGCAGCGGGAAGCCCGAGGGCGGCGGGGCGACCTTGGTGTCCACGGTGGCGGCTTCGGCGCCCTGCGGCGGCTGCGCGCCAAAATGCGTGACGCCCTGGGCGTCGACCCACTTGTATACCTGGGCGGCCATCAGCGGAGCACTCAGGGCGAACATCAGGGCGCCCATCACAATCGTCCGTCGCATGCGGTTTCGGTCCTTGGATGCGGAAACTGCGGGTAACTATAACCAAAAGTGTCGATGCGTCCGCAGAGAAAGATCACAACCTGCGTTAGACACAAATCCATATATGGCTTGACTTGACGCGGCCGAATCAGAAGAATCCAAGGTTCGCTGCAGTGGGCCGGCCGCAAGCTGGTTTTACTCGGCAGACAAGAGGCGCTACCCGCGCCGCTAAGTTTCACCCTGCTTCGCGTTACCTCGCGCTGGGTGGAGGCCCTCCGTAACACACCAGGTGCGCCTCCAAGTTCTGCTCATTCGGCAGTCGACGTAGCCGGCGATTACATTCGCCCAATTGTCTGCCGGGCAGCCAACCAAGTTTCGGTCCCCCGCCCCTGGGAGATCGTTTAGCGTTCTAGAGGTGACAACGTGGAGCTTTTATCCGGCGCTGAAATGGTCGTCCGCTCGTTGCGTGACGAAGGCGTTAAGTACATCTACGGGTACCCGGGCGGTGCCCTCCTGCACATCTACGACGCTCTCTTCAAAGAGAACGACGTGACCCACATCCTGGTGCGTCACGAGCAGGCCGCTACCCACATGGCCGACGGCTATGCGCGCGCCACCGGCAAGCCCGGCGTGGTCCTGGTGACCTCCGGCCCCGGCGCGACCAACGCCATCACCGGCATCGCCACCGCCTACATGGACTCCATCCCGATGGTGGTGATCTCCGGCCAGGTGTCGAGCAACATGGTCGGCACCGACGCCTTCCAGGAAACCGACATGGTCGGCATTTCCCGGCCGATCGTGAAGCACAGCTTCATCATCAAGCACCCTTCGGAAATCCCCGAGGTCATCAAGAAGGCCTTCTACATCGCCCAGTCCGGCCGTCCCGGCCCGGTGGTGATCGACATTCCGAAGGACATGGGCGACCCGACGCAGAAGTTCGAGTACGCCTATCCGAAGAAGGTCAAGCTGCGCTCCTACAGCCCCGCGGTCCGCGGCCACTCCGGCCAGATCCGCAAGGCCGCCGAGCTGCTGCTGTCGGCCAAGCGCCCGATCATCTATTCCGGTGGCGGCGTCATCATGGGCAACGCTTCCGAGCCGCTGACCGAAGTGGCGCGCCTGCTCAACGTCCCGGTGACCAACACCCTGATGGGCCTGGGCGGCTTCCCCGGCAACGACCGCCAGTTCGTCGGCATGCTCGGCATGCACGGCAGCTACACCGCCAACCTGGCGATGCACCATGCGGACGTGATCTTCGCCGTCGGCGCGCGCTTCGATGACCGCGTCATCAACGGCGAGACCGCGGCCAAGTTCTGCCCGAACGCCAAGATCATCCACGTCGACATCGACCCGGCCTCGATCTCCAAGACCGTCAAGGCCGACATCCCGATCGTCGGACCGGTGGACAGCGTGCTGGCCGAGATGGCCACCATCCTCAAGGAAATCGGCGAGACGCCGAACAAGGAAGCCCTCGCCGCCTGGTGGAAGCAGATCGACGAGTGGCGCGGCAACCGCGGCCTGTTCCCCTACGACAAGGGCGACGGCAGCATCATCAAGCCGCAGAGCGTCATCGAGACCCTCTGGGAAGTCACCAACGGCGACGCCTTCGTGGCTTCCGACGTGGGCCAGCACCAGATGTTCGCCGCCCAGTACTACCGCTTCAACAAGCCCAATCGCTGGATCAACTCCGGCGGCCTGGGCACCATGGGCTTCGGTTTCCCCGCGGCCATGGGCGTGAAGCTGAACTTCCCGGAGGCCGACGTGGCCTGCGTGACCGGCGAAGGCAGCATCCAGATGAACATCCAGGAACTGTCGACCTGCCTGCAGTACGACCTGCCGGTGAAGATCGTCAACCTGAACAACGGTGCGCTGGGCATGGTCCGCCAATGGCAGGACATGCAGTACAACAGCCGCTACTCGCACTCCTACATGGAATCCCTGCCTGACTTCGTCAAGCTGGCCGAGGCCTATGGCCACGTCGGTATGCGCATCACCGACCTCAAGGACCTGAAGCCGAAGATGGAAGAGGCGTTCGCCATGAAGAACCGCCTGGTCTTCCTCGACATCCAGGTCGACACCAGCGAGCACGTCTATCCGATGCAGATCCGCGGCGGTGCGATGCGCGACATGTGGCTGAGCAAGACGGAGCGTACCTGATCATGCGACACATCATTTCCCTGCTGCTGGAAAACGAACCCGGCGCGCTGTCCCGCGTGGTCGGCCTGTTCTCCCAGCGCAACTACAACATCGAGACCCTGACCGTGGCGCCGACCGAGGACCCGACCCTGTCGCGCCTCACCCTGACCACGGCCGGGCATGACGAAGTCATCGAGCAGATCACCAAGAACCTCAACAAGCTGATCGAGGTGGTGAAGCTGGTGAACCTGTCGGAAAGCGCCCACATCGAGCGCGAGCTGATGCTGGTGAAGATCAAGGCCACCGGCGCCCAGCGCGCCGAGGTCAAGCGCACCACCGACATCTTCCGCGGGCAGATCGTCGACGTCACCAGCAGCGTCTACACCGTGCAGCTTGCCGGCACCAGCGACAAGCTCGACAGCTTCATCCAGGCCATCGGTACCGCTGCGATCATCGAGACGGTGCGCACCGGCGTGACCGGCATCGCCCGCGGCGACAAGACTCTCAGCATCTGAATTTGAAAGACGGCCCACGAGGCCACTAGACCAGGGGATTACCCAAATGCGCGTTTTCTACGATAAAGACTGTGACCTCTCCATCATCCAGGGCAAGAAAGTTGCCATCATCGGTTACGGTTCCCAGGGCCACGCCCATGCCTGCAACCTGAAAGACTCCGGCGTCGACGTCACCGTCGGCCTGCGTTCGGGCTCGCCGTCCGCCGTCAAGGCGCAGAACCACGGCCTGAAAGTCGCCGACGTGGCCAGCGCCGTCGCCGCCGCCGACCTGGTGATGATCCTGACCCCGGACGAGTTCCAGGGCCGCCTGTACAAGGACGAGATCGAGCCGAACCTGAAGAAGGGCGCTACCCTGGCCTTCGCCCATGGCTTCTCCATCCACTACAACCAGGTCGTACCGCGCGCCGACCTCGACGTGATCATGATCGCGCCGAAGGCTCCGGGCCACACCGTGCGTTCCGAGTTCGTCAAGGGCGGCGGCATCCCTGACCTGATCGCCATCTACCAGGACGCTTCGGGCAATGCCAAGAACGTCGCCCTGTCCTACGCCTGCGGCGTCGGCGGCGGCCGTACCGGCATCATCGAAACCACCTTCAAGGACGAGACCGAAACCGACCTGTTCGGCGAGCAGGCCGTTCTCTGCGGCGGTTGCGTCGAGTTGGTGAAAGCCGGTTTCGAAACCCTGGTCGAAGCCGGCTACGCGCCGGAAATGGCCTACTTCGAGTGCCTGCACGAGCTGAAGCTGATCGTCGACCTCATGTACGAAGGCGGCATCGCCAACATGAACTACTCGATCTCCAACAACGCCGAGTACGGCGAGTACGTGACCGGTCCGGAAGTCATCAACGCCGAATCCCGTGCTGCCATGCGCAATGCCCTGAAGCGCATCCAGAACGGCGAATACGCCAAGATGTTCATCAGCGAAGGCGCCACCAACTACCCGTCGATGACCGCCTACCGCCGCAACAACGCGGCCCATGGCATCGAAGTCATCGGCGAGCAGCTGCGCGCCATGATGCCCTGGATCGCCGCCAACAAGATCGTCGACAAGTCCAAGAACTAAGGGCTTAGCGACACTCGAAGAAACGCGGCCCCGGCCGCGTTTTTTCGTTCTTGCCCGGGGTTCTGGTATAAAGCCTGTGCGCCCGGGCGTCAGTGCCCCGCGCTCGATCTTTTTCCGCTGAGTTCCCTAAGGAAGTCTCCATGAGTGAAGGTCCCGAGGAGCCGAACAAGGCCTCCGAAGAAACCGAAAGCCTGCTGCCCATCGACGAGCACGTCGAGGAAGGGCACGACGCCGACGGCCGCAAGGTCCGCCACCGCGGCATCTACCTGCTGCCCAACCTGTTCACCACCGCGGCGCTGTTCACCGGTCTGTACGCCATCATCAACGCCATGAGCGGCGACTTCTCCAATGCCGCCATCGCCATCTTCGTCGCCATGGTCCTGGATGGTCTGGACGGTCGCGTCGCGCGCCTGACCAACACCCAGAGCGCCTTCGGCGCCGAGTACGACTCGCTGTCGGACATGGTCGCCTTCGGCGTGGCCCCGGCGCTGGTCGCTTTCGAGTGGGCGCTGAGCAGCCTGGGCAAGGTCGGCTGGATGGTCGCCTTCATCTATGTGGCCGGTGCCGCGCTGCGCCTGGCGCGCTTCAACACCCAGGTGGGCAAGGCCGACAAGCGCTACTTCATCGGCCTGGCCAGCCCGGCCGCCGCCGCCCTGGTGGCCGGCACCGTGTGGGCCTTCGCCGACTTCGACATCCAGGGTGCCAAGGTCTCCCTGCTGGTCGCGCTGATGGTCGCCGCCGCCGGCATGCTGATGGTCAGCAACATCAAGTACCACAGCTTCAAGGATCTCGACCTGCGTGGCCGCGTGCCTTTCGTGGCGATCCTGGTGGTGGTGCTGGCCTTCGCCGTGGTCTTCACCGACCCGCCGCGCATCCTGCTGCTGCTGTTCCTCGCTTATGCCGCGTCCGGTCCGGTGCAATACTTGTTGCAATTGCGCCGTCGCCGCCGTCCGAGTTGATGTAATTTCCCCCGGGCTCCGCAGTCTATTGGCGCACACAGCCAGTCGTTGCGGAGCCCGCCATGCTGATCCGTATTGCCCGACCTTCCGCTTGCCACGAGTCGGAAGTCACCCCCGAAACCCTCTATCTCTCCCGCCGCCGTTTCCTCGCCGCCAGCGCGGCAGGCGCCGCCCTTGCCGGTCTGCCGGCCATGGGTTTGGCCGATCCTTCCCGCTATGCCGATGTGGAAGCCGCTGCGAGCACACCGGGCTGGTTCAGTGAGAAGCTGCCGGCGGTCAAATGGGATGCCGTCACCGTGCAAGGGGAGAGCATCACCCCCTTCAAGGATGCGACCACCTACAACAACTTCTACGAGTTCGGCCCGGACAAGGGCGACCCGGCCGCCAACGCCGGCGCGCTGAGGACCGAGCCCTGGTCGGTGGTGATCGATGGCGAGGTGGCGAAGCCCGGCAAGTACGCCCTCGAGGACTTCATCAAGCCCTACCAGCTGGAAGAGCGCATCTACCGCCTGCGCTGCGTGGAGGCCTGGTCGATGGTCATCCCCTGGATCGGCTTCCCGCTGTCGGAGCTGATCAAGCGTGTCGAGCCGACGGGCAACGCCAAGTACCTGCGCTTCGAAACCCTGGTCGACCGAGAGCGCATGCCCGGCGTGCAATCCAATTTCGCCCTGATCGACTGGCCCTACGTGGAGGGCCTGCGGATGGACGAGGCCATGCACCCGCTGGCGATTCTCGTCGTGGGCATGTACGGCCGCATCCTGGCCAACCAGAACGGCGCGCCGCTGCGCCTGATCGTGCCGTGGAAGTACGGCTTCAAGGGCGCCAAGTCGATCATCCGCATCAGTTTCGTCGCCGAGCAGCCGAAGACCACCTGGGAAAGCCTGGCGCCCGACGAGTATGGCTTCTACGCCAACGTCAACCCGATGGTGGACCACCCGCGCTGGAGCCAGGCTCGCGAGCGGCGCCTGCCCAGCGGACTATTCAGCCCCAATGTTCGTCCCACCCTCATGTTCAACGGCTACGCCGACGAAGTGGCCTCGCTGTACGCGGGGATGGACCTGAGGAAGAACTATTGATGCAGATGCGCAATCCTATCTGGCGCGCCAGCGTATTCCTGCTGGCGCTGATACCGCCGCTCTACTGGCTGTACCTGGCCTGGATCTTCGCCCTGGGGCCCGACCCGGGCAAGGCGCTGGTCGACAACCTGGGGCAGGGCGGCCTGGTCCTGTTGCTGCTGACCCTGGCCATGACCCCGCTGCAGAGGCTGACGCGCTGGAACGGCTGGATCCTGGTGCGCCGGCAGCTCGGCCTGTGGTGTTTCACCTATATATGCCTGCATCTGTGCGCCTACCTGGTGTTCATCCTCGGTCTGGACTGGACGCAACTGGGCGTCGAGTTGCGCAAGCGGCCCTACATCATCGTCGGGACCCTGGGTTTCCTGGGCCTGTTGCCGCTGGCCCTGACCTCGAACAAATACAGCATGCGCAAACTGGGCAGCGGCTGGAAGAAGCTGCACCGGCTGGTCTATGTCATCCTCGCCCTGGGGCTTCTGCATATGCTGTGGGTGGTGCGTTCGGACATCGAGCGCTGGTCGCTATATGCAGCCATAGGCGTATTCCTGCTGTTGCTGCGCCTGCCGCCGGTGGCGCGGCAATTGCCGGCGCTGCGGGCCCGTTTCGCATCCCGCTGAAGATTCTTTCAGAAAAGTGTTGACGGGCATTTTGAAGTCCCTATAATGCGCACCACTCCCAGCGACGAAGCGCTGAAAGAGCTTGAAAATCAAGCACTTAAGCAGGTTCGAAGTTGGGGTGGTGGTCAGGCAGGTGATTCATTTGCCGCCTTTGGGTTCGACAGCTGCTCCGGCAGCGAGCCAAAAGGAAGACCGCCGAGGTGCTTGACAGTGATTCTGATCGCTGTAGAATGCGCCTCCCGCTGACGAGAAGCTCCGGCCGATCGACAGCGCAAGCGGTTGAGTAGGAACGAAAAATTCTGAAAATAACGCTTGACGAAATAAGAGGTTGGCGTAGAATGCGCGGCCTCGGTTGAGGCGAAAGAATCAACCAACTGCTCTTTAACAAGTTGAAT
>NZ_BSQE01000027.1:0-104069 GCF_030268185.1 Pseudomonas sp. NBRC 100443 | reverse complement strand
CCGGGGTCACCACGTCCAGCGGCTTCTTCTTCGCTTTCATGATGTTCGGCAGCGACGCGTAGCGCGGCTCGTTCAGGCGCAGGTCGGTGGTGACGATCGCCGGCAGGTTCAGCGCAACGGTCTGCAGACCGCCGTCGATTTCACGGGTGACGTTGACCTTGTCGCCAGCCACTTCGACCTTGGAGGCGAAGGTGCCCTGGGCGTAGCCGGTCAGCGCGGCCAGCATCTGGCCGGTCTGGTTGTTGTCGCTGTCGATGGCCTGCTTGCCGAGGATCACCAGCTGCGGCTGCTCTTTGTCGACCACGGCCTTCAGGGCCTTGGCGATGGCCAGGGAATTCAGTTCTTCGTTGGTCTCGACCAGGATGGCGCGGTCGGCGCCCAGGGCCAGGGCGGTACGCAGTTGTTCCTGGGCCGCGGTCGGGCCGACGGAAACGGCGACGATTTCAGTGGCGACGCCTTTTTCCTTCAGACGCACGGCCTCTTCCACGGCGATTTCGCAGAAGGGGTTCATGGACATTTTCACGTTGGCGAGATCGACGCCGGAGTTGTCCGCCTTGACGCGGACCTTGACGTTATAGTCAACCACTCGTTTGACAGCTACAAGAACCTTCATGGATTCCTCGTTTTTCTCCGGTGAATAGGAATGTCGCCAGACAGGCCTGGCCGGTAGTGCACGCCATCTGCGACTACATCCAGCGAGACCGCGACCGCAAAACCGTGGCTATCTTGACCGCATCGCCCTGTCGGGTCAATACGCGTGAATGCCCGTTCATAAGGCGCGGAAGCCGATTCTATCAGGCTTCCGCGCATTTCAAACAAACGTTTGTATTGCCCAAAACGGGGGGTATAACTATGCTGGGCCCTGTCGCTATAATTGCGCCCCGCTCTGTCCGGGGTAGCGCCCCCGGCCCCATACCAACAAATAGCCTGTAGAGCCTTGAGTTAGGAGAGATCGAGAAGTGGAACGCGAATACATGGAATTCGACGTCGTCATCGTCGGCGCCGGCCCTGCCGGTCTGTCCGCCGCATGCCGACTGAAGCAGAAGGCCGCCGACGCGGGTCAGGAAATCAGCGTCTGTGTGGTCGAGAAGGGTTCCGAAGTAGGCGCCCACATTCTCTCTGGCGCCGTGTTCGAGCCCCGCGCGCTGAACGAGCTGTTCCCCAACTGGAAGGAACTCGAAGCCCCGCTGAACACCCCGGTCAAGCGCGACGACATCTACGTCCTGAAGAACGAGACCGGCGCCACCAAGGTGCCGAACTTCTTCGTGCCCAAGACCATGCACAACGAGGGCAACTACATCATCTCCCTGGGCAACCTGTGCCGCTGGCTGGCCCAGCAGGCCGAAGGCCTGGGCGTCGAGATCTACCCGGGCTTCGCCGCCCAGGAAGCGCTGATCGACGAGAACGGCGTAGTCCGCGGCATCGTCACCGGCGACCTGGGCGTCGACCGCGAAGGCAATCCGAAAGAAGGGTACTACACCCCGGGTATGGAGCTGCGCGCCAAGTACACCCTGTTCGCCGAAGGCTGCCGTGGCCACATCGGCAAGCAGTTGATCAGGAAGTACAAGCTCGACAGCGACGCCGACGCCCAGCACTACGGCATCGGCATCAAGGAAATCTGGGACATCGACCCGGCCAAGCACGACCAGGGCCTGGTGGTGCACACCGCCGGCTGGCCGCTGAACGACGACAACCCGGGCGGCTCCTTCCTCTATCACCTGGAGAACAACCAGGTGGTGGTCGGCCTGATCATCGACCTGTCCTACAGCAACCCGCACCTGTCGCCCTTCGACGAGTTCCAGCGCTACAAGCACCACCCGGTGATCAAGCAGTACCTCGAAGGCGGCAAGCGCGTGGCCTACGGCGCCCGCGCCATCTGCAAGGGCGGCCTGAACTCGCTGCCGAAGATGGTCTTCCCCGGCGGCGCGCTGATCGGCTGCGACCTGGGCACCCTGAACTTCGCCAAGATCAAGGGCAGCCACACCGCCATGAAGTCCGGCATGCTGGCCGCCGAGGCCATCGCCGAAGCCCTGGCCGCCGGCCGTGAAGGCGGCGACGAGCTGAGCAATTACGTGGACGCCTTCAAGGCCAGCTGGCTGTACGACGAGCTGTTCCGCAGCCGCAACTTCGGCGCGGCCATCCACAAGTTCGGCGCCATCGGCGGCGGTGCCTTCAACTTCATCGACCAGAACTTCTTCGGCGGCAAGATTCCGCTCACCCTGCACGACACCACCCCGGACTACGCCTGCCTGAAGAAGGCCAGCGAAGCGCCGAAGATCGACTACCCGAAGCCGGACGGCAAGCTGAGCTTCGACAAGCTCTCCTCGGTGTTCCTCTCCAACACCAACCACGAGGAAGACCAGCCAATCCACCTCAAGCTGACCGACCCGAGCGTGCCGATCGCCAAGAACCTGCCGCTCTACGACGAACCGGCGCAGCGCTACTGCCCGGCCGGCGTGTACGAAGTGGTGAGCAACGACGACGGCAGCAAGCGCTTCCAGATCAACGCGCAGAACTGCGTGCACTGCAAGACCTGCGACATCAAGGACCCGGCGCAGAACATCACCTGGATCGCACCGGAAGGCACCGGCGGGCCGAACTATCCCAATATGTAAGACCCTCGCGTAGAAAGAACGCCGTTTCCCTCACAGGAAACGGCGTTTTTTTGTGCCTGCGCCGAGGTGCTCTTCGTAGGATGGGTTGAGCCTGCGAAACCCATGCGGTCGTGGTGATGGGTATCGCTTCGCTCAACCCATCCTACGACTACATTGCAGGCGAGCACGGCTTTTCGTAGGAGCGGGCCCTGCCCGCGAATCGCGCGCAGGGCGCGCTCCTACAAGGAGTACGGGCGCAGGGGCTTGAGGCCCCAACCGCTGTAGCGATACCTTCCGCGAACTACCGGCCGCTCCGGGACCCGCCGGTCACGGCTGCGGGCCGATGGCGAAGAACTCGCCGCCGCTCCACACGCCCAGCCATTCCCGGCCATCGATCAGGCGCGGCACGGCCAGTTCGACCAGCTGGTAGAAGACGTTGCGGTGGATCAGCGCCTCCAGGTTGCTGCGCACCAGCACGTAGGGCGCCGGCTCCTGGGTCTGCGGGTCGATGTCGACGCGGATCGGGTGTTCGGGGCCGGCGACGAACTCGTCCTCGACGTTGCTGGTGAAGCGCAGTCGCTGGGCCTCGCCCTGCCCTTCCACGCTCAGCGTCACGGCGACGAAAGGCGCATCGTCGACGCGGATGCCGCACTTCTCCACCGGGGTGACCAGGAAGTAGTCGTCGCCATCGCGGCGGATGATGCTGGAGAACAGCTTGACCATCGGCTTGCGCCCGATGGGCGTGCCCAGGTAGTACCAGGTGCCGTCGCGGGCGATGCGCATGTCGATGTCGCCGCAGAACGGCGGGTTCCACAGGTGCACGGGCGGCAGGCCCTTGCCGGCGGGAATCTGCGCCAGCAGGTCGCCGGCCTTGCCTGTATCGGTCATTGGAACTCCTCGGTCGCCTTCACCCCCAGCAGGCTGCGGGCGTAGTCTTCCAGCGGCGGCCCGATCAGGTCCTCGGGCCGGGCGTCGTAGAACGTCAGGAAACCGCCGCGGCTGCGGATGGTGGCGCTGTCCAGCAGGAAGCGGTTGCCGGTGTCGATCAGCATCACCTGGATCACGCTACGGTCGCGTCCGACGTCGTTGTCGGTGTCTTCATACTCTTCCCAGTTTCCCACATTATCCTCGCCGCGGGCGAAGCGCGTGTACAGCAGGTAGTCGGCGCCGGCCGCCCGCGCCTCCTGCATGGCCTCGTCCAGGCCCTCCGGGGCCTTGGCCCGGCGCACCTGCGGGAAGTATTCGACGAAGCCCTTGAAGGCCTCCTCCGCCACCACGTTGGGCCGCGCGTAGGGATGCCCCGGCGGCACGAAGTGCCCCTGGGCGATGTAGATGAAGGAGTCCGGCTGCACCCGCCAGTTCCCCGTGCGGCGGGTGTGGCTGTGGTCGAGGAAGCCGGCGTCGCCCATGTAGTAGCCGGTGCGTTCGGCCATGTCGCTGGGCTTCATGCAGCCGGCCAGCGCAGCCAGGGCCAGGGTCAACAACAGGTAGCGCATTCGATCTCTCCGCGGCCGGCGTCGAAAAACCGGCGTTGGCCGGACGGATGCAGCTTCCGCGCCATCCCGGCTGTCGTCACTCCCGAAAACCTCATAGCTGGATTCCCTGGCCGGAAGTGCCAGGTTTCAGCCGCCGATGATCTTCATCACCGTGACGCCGCCGGAGAAGGCCACTTCCTGTTTGTCCGCCAGGGCCTTCACCAGCAGCCGCTGCAGGGCCGGCAGGGCCTGGTGGCGCGGCTTGTCGAGCAGGTCGCCGACGTAGTGGCGGTTGCTGGAGGACAGGCAGCCGTGCAGCCAGCCGGTGGAGGACAGGCGCAGGCGCGAGCAGGTGCGGCAGAAGGGTACGCTTTCGTTGGCGATCACGCCGAAGAAGCCGCACCCCGGCACTTCGTAGCGCAGCGCGGTGGCGTCCACCGGGGCGTCGGCCTGGACGTAGGGATGGCCGCGGCCGATCAGTTCGAGCAGCTCGCGCAGGCCGACAAACTGGCTGGCAAAGGCGTTGCCGTCGCGGGCCAGGTGGCCCATGCGCATCAGCTCGATGAAGCGCAGTTCGAAGCCGCGCGCCAGGCAGTAGTCCAGCAGCGGGACGACCTGGTCGAGGTTCTGCCCGCGCAGCGGCACCATGTTGACCTTGACCTTCATGCCCGCGGCGCTGGCCTCGTCCAGCCCCTTGAGCACCGTGGCCAGGTCGCCGCCGCGGGCGATGCCGCGGAAGGCCGCGGCGTCCAGGGTGTCGAGGGAGACGTTCAGCCGGCGGATACCGCATTCCAGCAGCAGCGGCAGCTTGCGCGAAAGCAGCTGGCCGTTGCTGGTCAGGCTGATGTCCTTCAGGCCCAGGCGGCTGACGCCATGCAGGAATTCGTCGAGCTTGGGGCTGACCAGGGGTTCGCCGCCGGTGATGCGCAGGCGCTCGATGCCCGCGGCCTCGATCAGGTAGGCCACGCCGCGCACCAGGCTCTGCGCGGACAGCTCGTCCTGCGCGGCGACCAGGCGCTTGCCGTCCGGCACGCAATAGGTGCAGGCGTAGTTGCAGGCGGCGGTAAGGCTGACGCGCAGGTTGCGGAAGCGCCTGCCCTGGCGGTCGACGATCATCTATCGACTCCGGCGGAGAGTGGTTCTGTCAGTATATCCCCGCTGGGCCGCGGCGGCGGCCCGAAAGCGCCGCCGGCATTGGTTCAGGCGGCAGGGGTATCGCCGTCGCGCTTGCGCTTGTTGCCCATGCGCACGCCGATGTCCATGAGGAACTGGAAGAAGCCCTCCTGGTCCTCCAGCACCTCGCGCCAGAAGGGCGAGTGGTACAGCGCCACGGCGCCGTGCACCAGGGCCCAGGCCGCGCAGTAGTGGAAGTACGCGGGCACGTCCTCCAGCTTGCCGGCGGCGATGCGCTCCTTGATCAACTGGCTCAAGCGCTCGAAGTTGGACTCGCGGATCTTGTGCAGTTCCTCGACCATCTCCGGCACCTGGCTGTTCTTCACCACCTTCTCTTCCAGGCGGTCGAACAGGCGGTAGCGCTGCGGATCGCGCATGCGGAACTCGAAGTAGGCGCGCGACAGGCGTTCCTTGTCGCGGGCGACGTCCTCGGAGTGGAACAGCGCCGCCAGGTCGCGCTCGTAGTCGAGCATCAGGCGCAGGTAAATCTCCGCCTTCGACTTGAAGTGCTTGTAGATGGTGCCTTTGCCGATACCCACGGCATCGGCGATCATCTCGACCGTGACACTGTCTTCGCCCTGCTCAAGGAACAGCTTGAGGGCGGTGTCGAGGATCTCCTGTTCGCGACGACGGAATTCGCGAACCTTGCGTGGCTCTTTCTGCATAAAAAGACTGTTCGGTCAAAAATAGTCAAAATCCGGAGCCGCGTATTATGCCTATTCAGCGACAAAATGCACGGAACATCCGCCATGAATCCGCTTTCTTTAGAGTTTCCCCAGGAACCCGGCCTGCGCTACCTGAACCACGCTGCCGTGGCACCCTGGCCCAAGCGTAGCGCCGACGCCGTCGCCGCCTTCGCCAGCGAGAACATCCGCCTGGGCGCGCGCGACTATCCGCAGTGGCTGCAGGTGGAGAACCGCCTGCGCCAGCGCCTTGCGCAGTTGGTCGGCGCCGCCACCACGGGCGACGTCGCCCTGGTGAAGAATACGTCCGAAGCCCTTTCCTTCGTGGCCTTCGGACTCGACTGGCGCCCCGGCGACCAGGTGGTGATCAGCGACCAGGAATTCCCCTCCAACCGCGTCGTCTGGGAAGCCCTGAAGCCGCGCGGGGTGGAGGTCATCCAGGTGAGCCTGGAAGGCGCCGATCCCGAGGCCGACCTGCTGGCCGCCTGCGGGCCGCGCACGCGCCTGCTGTCGATCAGCGCCGTGCAGTACGCCAGCGGCCTGCGCATGGACCTGGAGCGCCTCGGCGCCGGCTGCCGCCAGCGGGGCGTGCTGTTCTGCATCGACGCCATCCAGCAACTGGGCGCCCTGCCCTTCGACGCCCAGGCCTACGACTGCGCCTTCGCCATGGCCGACGGCCACAAGTGGATGCTCGGCCCCGAGGGCCTGGGGGTGTTCTACTGCCGCGCCGCCGAGCGCGACCTGCTGTCGTTGCAGGAATATGGCTGGCACATGCTGGAAAACGCCGGCAACTACAACCAGACCGATTGGCAGCCGGCGCGCAGCGCACGGCGCTTCGAATGCGGCAGCCCGAACATGCTCGGCGCCGTGGCCCTGGACGCCAGCCTGGGGCTGCTGGAGGAATTCGGCATGCCGGCGGTCGGCGCAGCCCTGGCCGAACGGGTACAGGCCTTGCAGGATGGCCTGCAACGCATCCCCGGAGCGCGCCTGCACAGCCCGCAGCAACCCGAGCGCCGGGCCGGCATCCTGACCTTCAGCCTCGACGGCTGGGACAACGCCCGCCTGCACGAGCGGCTGAAGGCCGAACAGGTAGTCTGCATCCAGCGCGGCGCCGGGGTGCGCTTCTCGCCGCACTTCTACACCCCGGAAAACGTGATAGAAGACACACTGGCCATCATCTCGGCCCTGGCCCGGGAATAAGCCGCAACCCGCGAGCCAGGGGGGCTGGCCCCGGGGGCAGGCGGCAAATGGCGGGCCATGGGCGGAGCAGTATTCCAAATCCGTTTAAAAAACCGCCGGGCGGTTGTGGAAGCTCCGCCATCTTGGCCAATACTTGAACTTACTGGTGTGCGGCATCTCCCCCCAAGTGCCCCGCCAGTGAAGGTACCGAGGATCGCGTACCTTATTGTTACACTCCTAATGGTCTTGACCCGGATTCATCCCCCAGAACCCGGGTTTTTTTTATGTGCGTGAAATAATTGGGCTGTGCTTACCCTTTCCTGCCTGTAGGAGCGAGCTTGCTCGCGAACCTTGGCCATTCCGGCGTCCGCTGACGTTACCCTGGAAACCCGTAGGACGGATAACGCCCAGGGCGTTATCCGCCAAATCGCGGGCAGGGCCCGCTCCTACAGGGGAATGCCGTGGGTTGGGCGGCATAGGAGCAACTGTCTTGCCGACTGCACCGAGGCGCTTTTCGTAGGATGGGTTGAGCCTTGGCGAAACCCATGCGACCACGGCGATGGGTATCGCTTCGCTCAACCCATCCTACGGGTGTCATATTTGCCGGGGCGCAGGAGCGGACTCCGTCCGCGATTGGGCTCGCCGTGCATGGAGCTATCCGGTGGCACGAACCACCGAGCATCACGCCGCCAACGGGAACAACCGCCTGAAGTTCGCCGTGGTCTGCTCAGCCAACACCTCGAAGCTCACCCCACGCAACACCGCCAGGTACTCGGCCACTTCGCGCACGTACTCCGGCAGGTTCGGCTTGCCGCGGTGCGGTACCGGCGCCAGGTACGGCGAGTCGGTTTCCACCAGCAGGCGGTCGGCCGGGACCTGGCGGGCCACTTCGCGCAGGGCTTCGGCGTTGCGGAAGGTGACTATGCCCGACAGCGAGATGTAGAAGCCGATGTCCAGCGCCGCCTTGGCCATTTCCCAGTCCTCGGTGAAGCAGTGCAGCACGCCGGCCTGGGGCAGCGCCGCCTCGCGCAGCAGTGCCAGGGTGTCGGCGCGGGCCTCGCGGGTGTGGACGATGACCGGCTTGCCGGTGAGCTTCGCCGCCTCCAGGTGCAGGCGGAAGGCTTCCTGCTGCAGTTCGGCGGCCTCGGGTTCGTAGTGGTAGTCCAGGCCGGTTTCGCCAATGGCCACCACCCGCGGGTGGTTCAGTTCGGCCAGCAGCCAGTCCAGGGCCGGGGCTGCGCCGGGTTCCAGGTCCAATGGGTGGACGCCCACCGAGCAGTGCACGTCGGCGTAGCGTTCGGCCAAGGCCTTGACCGCCCGGGCGTTGTCGGCGCTGACGCCGATGCAGAGGAACTGCCCGACGCCACGGGCGCGCGCGGCGTCCAGGGCGGCGTCCAGCGAACCGCCATGGGCCGCGAGGTCTAGGCGGTCGAGGTGGCAATGGGAATCGACCAGCATCGAATGGGTACTCCGGAAATGACGAAGCGCCCCTGCGGGCGCCTCCTGCGTTCTGCTCATGCGCGCCGCGGCGCGCGACTTACATGGTGTGGGTCGGCCTGTCGGACTTCAGCGCCCCGGCCAGGTACGTCTCTATCTTGTTGCGCGCAGTGTTGTCGCCGTCATTGAACTGCACGCCGATGCCCGCGGCGCGGTTGCCCTGGGCGCCCTTGGGGGTGATCCAGACCACCTTGCCGGCCACCGGGATCTTCTCCGGCTCGTCCATCAGGTTGAGCAGCATGAAGACCTCGTCGCCCAGCTTGTAGGTCTTGTTGGTCGGGATGAACAGCCCGCCGTTGCGGATGAACGGCATGTACGCGGCATAGAGTACGGACTTGTCCTTGATGGTCAGGGACAGGATACCGTTACGCGGTCCCAGGTTCGGTGGCAAGCTCATTGGGCTGTCCTAGCGATGATCCGATTGGCCGATTCTAGCCCGGCCCCGGCAGGCTTGCCCACTGCGCGAGCAGGGCTTCGAGAAGCAGGGCACGGTTGAGGTTGGCCTTGTTCAGGACTTTCTGCCGGTGCTCCAGCAACCAGTCCTGGATCGCCATGACCTTGGGCTGGGTGGACTTCTCCGCCAGGTACTGCAGCACCTTGCGCATGTCCGCCAGGCCCAGCCCCGCTTCGTCGCGGGTCAGCTGGTAGCGCAGGATGCCCAGCGCCCAGTCGCAGAACCAGTCGAACAGCAGCGGCAGCGGCACGGCGTTCCAGCTTTCCGCCAGTTGGCCGGGGGCGATCTGCTGCTTGAGCAGCTTCTTCACTCCCTCCACCACCAGCGCGCGCTGTTCGCGCACGCCCTGGCCGTACAGGCGCTGGGCGGTCAGCGGCGAGCCGCCGGCCAGGACCAGCAGTTCGTCGAGCGCGGCGGCGTCCTCGCCGGGCAGCACGCTGGCCAGGTAGGCGCGGCTCTGCTCGGCGCTCGGCTGCGGGCAGGCCTGCTGCACGCAGCGGCTCTTGATGGTCGGCAGCAGGCGGCTGGGCTGGTGGCTGATCAGCAGCAGCACGGTGTCGCCGGAGGGCTCCTCCAGGCTCTTGAGCAGGGCGTTGGCGGAGTTGAGGTTCATCGCCTCGGCCGGCTCCAGCAGCACCACCTTGCGCCCGCCCAGCTGCGCGGTCTGCACCACGAAGTCCACCAGTTCGCGGACCTGGTCGACGCGGATGGGCTTCTCCGGCTCTTCCGGCTCCAGCAGGAAGAAGTCCGGATGGGTGCCGGCGGCCAGCAGCTGGCAACCCTTGCACTGGCCGCAGGCGCGGCCGCCGGCCGGGTGCTGGCAGAGCAGCAGGGCCACCAGGTTGTCGGCCAGGGCGCGCTTGCCGATGCCCGCGGGGCCGTGCAGCAGGTAGGCGTGGGCATGCCGCGGGCGGCCGCTGAGCTGCTGCCAGAGCGTGGCCTGCCAGGGGTAGATCTCAGCCATGCAGGCGCTCCAGCAGGTTCGGCAGCAGGGCCTCGATGTCAGCCTGTACGCGCGCCAGCGGCTGCGCGGCGTCGAGCACGTGATAGCGCTGTGGCTCGGCGGCGGCGCGGCGCAGGTAGGTCTGGCGCACCGCCTCGAAGAATTCGCGGCCTTCCTGCTCGAAGCGGTCCAGGCGGCCGCGGGCGGCAGCGCGGGCCAGGCCGACTTCCACCGGCAGGTCGAAGACCAGCGTCAGGTCCGGGCGCAGGTCGCCCTGGACGAAGCGTTCCAGTTCGGCGATGCGCGACTCCGGCAGGCCTCGGCCACCGCCCTGGTAGGCGTAGGTGGCGTCGGTGAAGCGGTCGCAGAGCACCACCGCGCCACGGGCCAGGGCCGGGCGGATGACCTGGGCGAGGTGCTGGGCGCGGGCGGCGAACATCAGCAGCAGCTCGGTATCCACCGCCATCGGCTCGTCACTGGGGGCCAGCAGCAGCTCGCGGATGCGCTCGGCCAGCGGCGTGCCGCCGGGCTCGCGGGTCAGCTGCACTTCCACGCCGCGTTCGCGCAGGCGCTCGGCCAGGTACTCGCGGTTGGTGGTCTTGCCCGCGCCTTCGGGGCCTTCCAGGGTGACGAACAGGCCGCTCACTCGGCTCTCCTTCTGTCTGTGCTACTGCTGCGCCGGCGGTTGCCCGGGAGCTTCCGCCGGCGCCGGTGCGGGAATCGGCGCGGGGCTGGACCGGTAGTCCGCGCGCCGCTTCAGCTGGTATTCCTGCACCGCCTTGTTGTGGTCGTCGAGGTTGTCGGAAAACACGTGGCTGCCATCGCCACGGGCGACGAAATACAGGCTCTGGCCATCGGCCGGATTGAGCGCGGCATGGATCGCCTCGCGCCCGGGCATGGCGATCGGCGTCGGCGGCAGGCCGGCGATCAGGTAGGTGTTGTAGGGGGTGGGCTCGCGCAGGTCGGCGCGGCTGATCTTGCCGTTGTAGCGCTCGCCCATGCCGTAGATCACGGTCGGGTCGGTCTGCAGCAGCATGTTCTTCTGCAGGCGGCGCACGAAGACCCCGGCGATCTGCTGGCGCTCCTGGGGCACGCCGGTTTCCTTCTCCACCAGCGATGCCATGATCAGCGCCTGGTACGGGTCCTTGTAGGGCAGGTCGCCGCTGCGGGCCTGCCACTCCTGGTCGAGGATGCGCTCCATGCGCTGGTAGGCCAGCTTGAGCAGGTCGATGTCGCGCATGCCGCGGACGTAGCGATAGGTGTCCGGGAAGAAGTGCCCCTCGGGCACGACGCCGGCCTTGCCCAGGCGCTTCATCACCTCTTCGTCGCTGAGGCCGGCCAGGGTGGCCTCCAGCTTGGGCTGGCGCGCCAGCAGTTCGCGGAACTGGTGGAAGGTCCAGCCCTCAACCAGGGTCAGGCTGTACTGCACCACCTCGCCTTCGCGCCACAGCTCCAGCAGGTCATCGCCGCTCATTCCCGGCTTGAGCCGGTATTCGCCGCTGTGCAGGGCTTGGCCGGCCAGGTTGAAGCGCCAGTACAGGCGCAGCCAGAAGGCGCCGTGCAGCACTTCCTCGTCCTGCAGGCGCGTCAGCAGCGCCCCCGGGGTGGCGCCGGAAGGGACGTCCAGCAGGCGTTCTTCGGTCAGCTGCAGCGGCTGCTGCAGGGCCCGGCGCTGCTCCCAGCCGGCCAGGCCGAGCAACAGCCCGGCCAACAGCAGGCCGCTTTCCAGCAGCACCAGCAATTTGCGCATCACAGGTCAGGAATCCAGGCGTTCGCGGAAGTGGGCTTGCAGTTTACGGGTGATCGCCCCGACCGGCCAGGCATGGGCTTCGAGTCGACGCACCGGCCAGACACCATAGAGGCTGTTGCAGAGAAAGACCTCATCGGCCTGCAACAGTTCGACGTAGGCAACATCCCGAACCGCAGTAGGAATGCCCTGCCCCGCCGCCCACTCCAGCAGTTCGGCGCGCATCACCCCGGCCACTCCGCAGCGGCTCAGTTCGGGCGTGATCAATTGGCCGTCGCGGACCAGGAACAGGTTGCTGAATACGCCTTCGATCACGCGCCCGCCCTGGTCGCGCATCAGCCCCTCGGCGAAGGCCGGGTCGCTCCATTCGCTGCGGGCCAGCACCTGCTCCAGGCGGTTGAGGTGCTTGAGGCCGGCCAGCAACGGCTGCTCGGCCAGGCGGGTGGCGCAGGGGAAAAGGGCGATGCCCTCGTCGAAATGGGCCGCTGGATAGGCCGGCGCCGGCGAACCGATAAGGATGCGCCGCACCTGGGCATCGGCCGGCGCGGCATAACCGCGCAGGCCTTCGCCGCGGGTCAGCATCAGCTTGGCCACCCCTTCGCCCAGTTGCGCGGCGAAGGCCAGCAGTTCCTGCTCGACCTGGGCCAGCGACACCGGCAGGAACAGGCGCCGGGCGCCCTCCTCCAGGCGCGCCAGGTGCCGCGCCAGCAGGCGTGGCCGGCCGGCGCGCACGGCAATGGTCTCGAACAGGCCATCGCCGTAGGCCAGCCCGCGATCGCGCACGGACAGGGCCTCGGCGGGCCGGCCGTCGACCCAGGCGGACATCAGCCGTTGAACCGGCGGAACACCAGGGAACCGTTGGTGCCGCCGAAGCCGAAGGAGTTGGACACCGCCACTTCGATGCTGCGCTCCTTGAGCCGGTTCGCCACCAGGTCGAGGTCGCAGCCTTCGTCCGGGTTATCCAGGTTGATGGTCGGCGGCGCCACCTGGTCGCGCAGCGCCAGGATGCAGAAGATGGCTTCCACCGCACCGGCGGCACCGAGCAGGTGGCCGGTCATGGACTTGGTCGAGCTCATCGACAGCTTGTAGGCGTGCTCGCCGAAGATCGACTTCACCGCGGAGATCTCGGCAATGTCGCCGGCCGGGGTGGAGGTGCCGTGGGCGTTGATGTAGTCGACCTGCTCCGGGTTCAGGCCGGCGTCGCGCAGGGCGTTCTTCATGCAACGGGCAGCGCCGGCGCCATCTTCCGGCGGCGCGGTCATGTGGAAGGCGTCGCCGCTCATGCCGAAGCCGACCAGCTCGGCGTAGATGCGCGCGCCGCGGGCCTTGGCGTGCTCCAGCTCTTCCAGCACCACTGCGCCGGCGCCGTCGGAGAGCACGAAGCCGTCGCGGTCCCTGTCCCACGGGCGGCTGGCCCTGGCCGGCTCGTCGTTGCGGGTGGACAGCGCGCGGGCGGCGCCGAAACCGCCGATGCCCAGGCCGCAGGTGGCCATTTCCGAACCGCCGGCGACCATCACGTCAGCCTCGCCGTAGGCGATGTTGCGCGCGGCCATGCCGATGTTGTGGGTGCCGGTGGTGCAAGCGGTGGTGATGGCGTAGTTGGGGCCCTGCAGACCGAGGTTGATCGACAGGAACCCGGAAACCATGTTGATGACCGAGCCGGGCACGAAGAACGGCGAAATGCGCCGCGGCCCCTGCTCGAACAGAGAACGGCAGGTGTTCTCGATGTTGGTCAGGCCGCCGATGCCCGAGCCGATGGCGACGCCGATGCGCTCGCGGTTGGCGTCGCTGACTTCCAGACCGGAATCGCGCACCGCCTGGTAGCTGGCGGCCAGGCCGTACTGGATGAACAGGTCGAGTTTGCGGGCTTCCTTGGCGGACATGTACTGCTCGACGTCGAACCCCCTCACCGAACCGCCGAAGCGGGTGGAAAAGGCGGAAAGGTCCATGTGCTCGATCGGGGCGATACCGCTGCGGCCGGCCAGGATACCCTGCCAGGAACTCGGCACGTCCACGCCCAGCGGCGAGAGCATACCCATGCCAGTGATGACGACGCGTCTGCGCGACACTACGACTTCCTCATTTTGCGAATACACGGCATAGGCGCCGGACCGCGACCAGGGCTGTCCAGCGCCATGCTAAAGAAAAGCCGCACGCCTTTGCAGGCCGTGCGGCTTCTTCCGTCGGAAACGGCTACTTATTGCTGGTGGGCAACGATGTAGTCGATGGCTTCCTGCACGGTGGTGATCTTTTCGGCTTGCTCGTCGGGGATTTCGGTCTCGAATTCCTCTTCCAGAGCCATCACCAGCTCAACGGTGTCAAGGGAGTCGGCGCCCAGGTCTTCGACGAAGGAAGCGCTGTTGGTGACTTCTTCTTCCTTAACGCCGAGTTGCTCAGCAACGATCTTCTTGACGCGTTCTTCGATGGTGCTCATACCTTGTTTTCACTCCTATGGACAATCCGTACAGCTGGGCTGCGGGTAAGTGTATAGAAAGGGTTTTCTGCATTTCAAGCTGAACGCCGACGCCCCTTCGCGACCACCACGATGTTCTGTCTATAACCCAGTTGCATCTATATAACGGATTTTAGACAGCGCATATGACACATCCGCGAAGAGTAAGGTCACATTCAGCTCATGTACATTCCGCCATTCACCGGTACCGTGGCGCCGGTCACATAGGCGGCACCATCGGAGGCGAGGAATCCTACCACCTTGGCGATCTCTTCGGCTTGGCCGAGACGCCCGAGCGGAATCTGGCCGAGCAGCGCTTCGCGCTGGGCTTCGGGCAGCTCGCGGGTCATGTCGGTGTCGATGAAGCCCGGGGCCACCGCGTTGACGGTGATGGCACGGGAGCCCACTTCGCGCGCCAGGGCGCGGGTGAAGCCCTCTAGGCCGGCCTTCGCCGCGGCATAGTTGGTCTGCCCGGCATTACCCATGGCGCCGACCACCGAGCCGATGTTGATGATGCGACCCCAGCGAGCCTTGGTCATGCCGCGCAGCACGGCTTTCGACAGACGGTAGAGGCTGTTGAGGTTGGTGTTGACCACGTCGAACCACTCGTCGTCCTTCATCCGCATCAGCAGGTTGTCGCGGGTGATGCCGGCGTTGTTGACCACGATCAGCGGCTGGCCGAGGTGCTGCTGGATGTGTTCGAGGGTGGAGGCGACGGATTCGTCGCTGGAAACGTCCAGGACCAGGCCGGCGCCTTCGATGCCGTTGGCCTTGAGGTATTCGGCGATCTTCTCGGCGCCCGAGGCGCTGGTGGCGGTGCCGATGACGATGGCGCCCAGGCGGCCCAGTTCCAGGGCGATGGCCTGGCCGATGCCGCGGCTCGCGCCGGTGACCAGGGCAACCTTACCTTGCAGACTCATGCTCTTATCTCCTGTTCAAGCCAGAGCCGCACGAGCCGCCGCGAAGGCGTCCGCCGAATCCAGATTGTGGGTGTTCACGCCCTTGGCGCAACGCTTGTTCAGGCCGGCCAGGACCTTGCCAGGGCCGCACTCTACCAGATCGCTCACGCCCTTGGCGGCGAGCAGTTGCACGGTCTCGACCCAGCGCACCGGGCTGTACAGCTGCGCCAGAAGGTCGCGCTTGAGGGTGTCGAGGTCCGCCGGCACCTGGGCGCTGACGTTCTGCACCAGGGCGATCTGCGGAGCCTGCCAGGCGATGGCTTCCACCGCTTCGGCGAAGCGCTCGGCGGCCGGACGCATCAGCGCGCAGTGCGACGGCACGCTGACCGGCAGCGCCACGGCGCGCTTGGCGCCGCGCGCCTTGCAGGCCTCGATGGCACGCTCGACCGCGGCGGCGGCACCGGCGATCACCACCTGGCCGGGAGCGTTGAAGTTGACGGCGCTGACCACCTCATCCTGCGCGGCTTCGGCGCAGGCGGCCAGCACGTCGGCGTCTTCCAGGCCGAGGATCGCGGCCATGCCGCCGGTACCGGCGGGCACCGCTTCCTGCATCAATTGGCCGCGGCGCTCGACCAGTTTCACCGCCTCGGCGAAGCCCAGGCTGCCGGCGGCGACCAGGGCCGAGTACTCGCCCAGGCTGTGGCCAGCGACGTAGGCCGGCGCGGCGCCGCCCTCGGCCTGCCACAGGCGCCACAGGGCGATGGAGGCGGTGAGGATGGCGGGCTGGGTCTTGTCGGTCTGGTTCAGGCGCTCTTCCGGGCCTTCCTGTACCAGCGCCCAGAGGTCGTAGCCCAGGGCCGACGAGGCTTCGGCGAAGGTGTCACGCACCAGTGCGTGCTGCGCGCCCAGCTCGGCCAGCATGCCGAGGGATTGCGAGCCCTGGCCGGGGAAAACGAATGCGAGGGATGCGGACATTGCAACGGGTCCCTTGTGTCTGTTTCGTCGAAGGGTAACGCCAGCAGCAGCCTGGCGCATGGAACTGACAGTTGGATGACGGCCTCGACCGCGCGGTCACATCGCCAGGGCGAGCACTTCATCTCGCCGGGCGGCCTTGCGAGCGCGGTGCGCAAGCATACTTCCATTACCGCCAGAAATCTCTATTTCCTTTCTATTCAGTTACTTAGAGAAGGCTCTCGAGCCGCCCATGGAGCCGCTGCGGCAGGTTCTCGCGGATTTCCGCCAGGGCCCGGCGCAGAGCGCTCTGGATGCCCTCCTCGGCCGCGCTGCCGTGGCTCTTCACCACGATGCCCTGCAGCCCCAGGAAGCTCGCGCCATTGTGCCGGGCCGGCGTCAGGTCGCTGCGCAGGCGGCGCAGCAGCGGCATGGCCACCAGGCCGATGGCCTTCGCCGACAGGCTGGAGGCGAATAACTCCTCCAGGCGGCTGACCACCATGGCCGCCAGCCCCTCGCTGGCTTTCAACAGGATGTTGCCAACGAAGCCGTCGCACACCACCACGTCGGCCAGGCCACGGTACAGGCCGTCGCCTTCTATGTAGCCGATGTAGTTGATGCCGCGCGCCTGTTCCAGCAGGGTCGAGGCCAGCTTGACCTGCTGGTTGCCCTTGATTTCCTCGGTGCCGACGTTGAGCAGCGCCACCCTCGGGTTGGCCTTGCCCAGCGCCTCGGCCGCCACCGCGCCCATCACGGCGAACTGGTAGAGGTGCTCGGCGCTGCAATCGACGTTCGCCCCCAGGTCCAGCAGATGGCAATGCCCGGTCTGGGTCGGCACGGCGGTGACCATGGCCGGCCGGTCGATGCCCGGCAGGGTCTTGAGCAGATAGCGCGACAGGGCCATCAGCGCGCCGGTGTTGCCGGCGCTGACGCAGGCATGGGCCGTACCGTCGCGGACCAGTTCCAGGGCGACGCGCATGGAGGAGTCGGGCTTGCTGCGCAGGGCCTGGGACGGGCGTTCGTCCATGCCGATGACTTCGCTGGCGTGCTGGATGTGCAGGCGCGGGCGGTCGACCGCGGGAACGCGGGCGCAGAGTTCTTCGAGAAGGGGAGCCTGGCCGACGAGGACCAGTTGCAGAGCGGGGTGCCGGGCCAGGAAGGAAATGCTGGCCGGAACAATGCAGTGGGGACCGAAGTCCCCACCCATTGCATCAATCGCGATGATTGGTGCGGACAAGGATTACTCGTCAGAGCCCTTGTCTACGACCTTGCGGCCGCGATAGAAGCCGTCCGGGGAGACGTGGTGGCGCAGGTGGACTTCACCGGTGCTCTTTTCCACGGACAGAGCGTTCGCATCGAGCGCATCGTGGGAACGACGCATGTCACGAGCGGAACGGGATTTTTTGTTCTGCTGAACAGCCATGATTGATTAACTCCTAAACGTTTGGGTCACGCTTCAACTGCGCCAGTACGCTGAACGGGTTGGGACGTTCTTCCACGTTCTCGCTCGGCTCGGGCGCTGCTGCAAATCCCGCCGGATGCTGGCATTCTTCAGGGTCATGGGCCGGAACGATGGGCAAGGCGAGCAACAGCTCGTCCTCGACCAGAGGCGGCAGGTCGAGGGGTTCCTCCCCCACTTCCAGCGCATCGTACCCCTTCGGCAGCCCTTCGGCAGACTGGCCTTCCCAGAGGATGGCGAAGTCGGACTCGCTGGTGACCTGGAAGGTCGCCGGCTCGAGGCAGCGTTGGCATACCATGCTCACCTGCGCGTCGACTTCGACATGCATGACCGCCAGCTTCTGCTCGTCGCGGTGGAAGAAGAACTTCGCCCGGACGTTGCCATCGCTGCTGGTCAGCTGTTCGCAAACCCGCGGCATACTGGCGAGCGGCAGCACACCCTCGAGGGTGGCTTCGCGCTCTACCAATTTGCGCGGATCGACGTGAGGTGGTATCGGCCCATTCAACATAAGCGCGCCATTATAGGGATGCACCCGCCTCTGTCAAAGGAAATTAGGCATAAACCGCTGTATGGACAGCCTTTTCGCTAGAATCGCGGACTTCGCCCAGGAGACTCCCGATGCGCCCACTGATTCTCGCCTCAAGCTCGCCCTACCGCCGCGAATTGCTGCAGCGCCTGCGCCTGCCCTTCGAATGCGCGAGCCCGGATATAGATGAAAGCCCGCTGCCCGGCGAAAGCGCCGAACAACTGGTGCGCCGCCTCGCCGAAGCCAAGGCGCGGGCGCTGGCGGCGCGCTTTCCCGAGCACCTGATCATCGGCTCGGACCAGGCCGCCGTCCAGGGCCAGGCGATCCTCGGCAAGCCGCACACCCTGGAGCGGGCCATGGAGCAACTCAAGGCCTCCAGCGGCAGCAGCGTCAGCTTCCTCACTGGCCTGGCCCTGCTGGACAGCGCCAGCGGCCGCTGCCAGGTGGACTGCATCCCCTTCCGCGTGCACTTCCGCGAACTGGACGAGGCGCGCATCCGCCGCTACCTGGAAGCCGAACGCCCCTTCGATTGCGCCGGCAGCTTCAAGGCCGAGGGCCTGGGCGTCAGCCTGTTCCGCGCGACAGAGGGCGAGGATGGCACCAGCCTGGTCGGCCTGCCGCTGATTCGCCTGGTGGATATGTTGCTGGCGGAAGGCGTGCAGGTTCCCTGAGCATCGCGGACGGAGTCCGCCCCCCCCTACAATCGGCCCCCTTCCGGAACATGTAGGAGCGCGCCCTGCGCGCGAATCGCGGGCAGGGCCCGCTCCTACAGGGGAATGGCACGGGGGGGGGGGGCGGCGTAGGAGCGGAGGTCGACAAGGCCCGCCCCGGAAACGAAAAGCCGCTGCCTCTATATATAAAGGCAGCGGCTCGTTTCTAGCACCAGGGCCTCAGCGCAACGCCGGCCCCTGCCAGCCCATCCACAGCGCCAGGCGCTCGGCGACGCTGGCGCCGATCTTCTTGGCGAAGCGGTCGAACGGCGTTTCCTGCACGGTGTAGTCGACGATTTCCTTTTCCTTGATCACATCGCGCGCCACGTAGCTGGTACTGCCCAGGCCATCGATCAGGCCGAGCTGCAGCGCCTGCTCGCCGGACCAGATCAGCCCGGAGAACAGCTCGGGATGATCCTTGTCCTTCAGGCGATCGCCGCGCCCTTTCTTCACGCTGTCGATGAACTGCTTGTGGGTGGTGTCCAGCACGCCCTGCCAGAACTGCGTCTCTTCGGCCTTGGGCGGCTGGAAGGGATCGAGGAAGGCCTTGTGCTCGCCGGAGGTGTAGACGCGGCGATCGACGCCGAGCTTCTCCATGGTGCCGACGAAGCCGAAGGTGGCGGCGGTGACGCCGATGGAGCCGACCAGGCTGGCCTTGTCGGCGTAGATTTCATCGGCGGCGCTGGCGATGTAGTAGGCGCCGGACGCCCCCAGGTCGCTGATCACCGCGTAGACCTTCACGTCCGGATGCAGGCCGCGCTGGCGCTTGATCTCGTCATATATATAGCCGGACTGCACCGGACTGCCGCCCGGGCTGTTGATGCGCAGGACGATGCCCTTGGTGCCGCTGTCCTCAAAGGCCGCCTTCAGCGCCCCGACGACATTGTCGGCGCTGGCCGGCTCGTCGTCGGCGATCATGCCCTTCACCTCGATCAGCGCGGTATGGCTGCCGCTGCGCGAGGCGGACTTGGACAGGCCGCTCAACGGGGTGAACAGCGCCAGGGCGCCGAACAGGTAGACGAAGGTCAGCAGCTTGAAGAAGATGCCCCAGCGACGGGCCCGGCGCTGTTCCTGCACGCCCGCCAGCACAGCCTTCTCCAGCAGCTTCCAGCTCTTCGCGTCTTCCTTGCCGGGCTCCTCGGCCTTCCACTCATCCGACATGCTCGTTCACCTCGATCCGTAGGTCCTGCGCCCGGCCATCCAGCCAGGCGCGCAATTCGTTGAAATGCCCGATCTCCAGGCGCGGGCCGTATTCGCGCAGCACGGACAGCGGCTGCGCCCCGTAGGACACCGCCACCGAATCCATGCCCGCCCGGCGCGCCATCTCCAGGTCGAAGGGCGCATCCCCGACCATCAGCGCGCGGCCCGGTTCGACCCGGCAATGCGCAAGGATTTCATGCAGCATGCGCGGATCGGGCTTGCTCGCCGACTCGTCGGCGGCGCGGGTGATGTCGAAGAAGCCTTCCCAACCCCTCCCCTTCAGCACCCGATCCAGGCCGCGGCGGCTCTTGCCGGTGGCGACCGCCAGACGGTAGCCGGACTGGCGGAAATGCTCCAGCGCATCGGCCACGCCGGGGAACAAAGGAGAAGGTTCGACCTCCAGCATCAGATAATGCTCGGCGTAATCGCCACGAAAGACTGTCAGCGCCGCCTCATCGTCGACTTCCGGGTACAGCGTCTGGATCGCCTCCGGCAGCCCCAGGCCGATGATGCCTTTTATGGCTTCGTCGCTGCGCCGCGGCAGGCCGGAACGCTCGGCCGCCACCCGCATCGACTCGACGATGCGGCCGACGGAATCGACCAGAGTGCCGTCCCAGTCGAAGACCAGCAGCGCGTAATCAGGCATCCAGGCGCTCCAGGGTGCTGCGCCAGATGTCGTCCACCTCGGCCTCCAGCTCCAGGGTGGAGCCGTCGGGCATGGGCACGCGCAGCTGCGCGGAATGCAGGAACAGGCGCTTGCCGCCCAGCTCGCGGATCTCGCGGGAGAACTCGTCGTCGCCGTACTTGGCGTCGCCGGCGATGGAATGCCCGGCGTGCTTGGCATGCACGCGAATCTGATGGGTGCGCCCGGTGATCGGCCGCGCCTCCACCAGAGTGGCGAAGTCGCCGAAGCGGCGCAGCACCTTGAACTCGGTGAGCGCGTCCTTGCCTTCGACATTGACCTCCACCATGCGCTCGCCGGAGCGCAGGTTGTTCTTCAGCAGCGGCGCGCGAATCTGCTTCTTCGCCGCCGGCCAACTGCCGCGCACCAGTGCATGGTAGCGCTTGTCCACCACGTGCTCGTTGCGCAGCGCGTCGTGCAGGTGGCGCAGCATGCTGCGCTTCTTGGCGATCATCAGCAGGCCGGAAGTGTCGCGGTCCAGACGATGCACCAGTTCCAGGTCCTTGGCCTCCGGACGCAGCTGACGGAAAGCCTCGATCACGCCATAGCTGAGGCCGCTGCCGCCGTGCACGGCGATGCCGGCGGGCTTGTTGATCACGATCAGCGCCTTGTCTTCGTAGACGATGGCGGCCTCCAGGCGCTCGAGCAGCCCCTGGGCCAGCGGCGCCGGCTCGTCGCGCTCGGCCAGGCGCAGCGGCGGCACACGCACCACGTCCCCGGCCTGCAGCTTGTACTCGGGCTTGATCCGCCCCTTGTTCACCCGCACCTCGCCCTTGCGCAGGATGCGATAGATCAAGGTCTTGGGTACGCCTTTGAGCTGAGTTCTGAGGAAATTGTCGATGCGCTGGCCGGCATATTCCGGCGCGACTTCAAGCAGCTGGACGCCGGAAGTCGGAGGGGAGGAAGTCGTCATCCGCCCATCATAGCAATTTTTCATTCAATTGAAGCACTTAATCATTGCTGCTATATTCGGGAGGCCGCCAAAAGTGGCCGGGCCCGCGGATGTCAGCGAAATCGCCATCCCCGCTGCCTGCAAGCACATTGAACGGACGTGAGGCAGTCCTGCGAAGCGTTGCCGTGGCGGACCCATGAATCCCTCGCCGCAACGATTCGGAACCCGAGCCTTGAGACATGACGCACGGTTGCCTCGGTAGCCGTGAAAAGCCAACCCGCTCCCGGATTCTGCGAGCGGCACCCGCTTCTTCAATAGGAAACGTGCAGGGTGGAGATGCACAACTGTCGGACCGCGTAGCTGGCATAGCCTTGTTTCAGACGCACTCTTTCGTCCGCCTCCGACAGCTGATTCCTCCTCCTGTTGATTGCTTGTTCGCAGGACAAGCAGGAGACGTAGTCGCGACCCGGCCCGTTGCTGGCCGGACGTCGCTGGACACGGGAATGGTCCGCCGTTCCTGAGTACGCGCCTGAGCACCGACCGTGAGAGTCGTGGGTGCCGATTGCCGTTTCCGGTGGCCCCGGAAACCATTGGTACTACATGAAAAGAATGCTGATCAACGCAACTCAACCCGAAGAGTTGCGTGTAGCGCTGGTAGATGGCCAGCGTCTGTTCGACCTGGACATCGAGTCCGGCGCGCGTGAACAGAAGAAGGCCAACATCTACAAGGGCCGCATCACCCGCGTCGAGCCCAGCCTGGAAGCCGCCTTCGTCGACTTCGGCGCCGAGCGCCACGGCTTCCTCCCCCTCAAGGAAATTTCCCGCGAGTACTTCAAGAAGAACCCCGAAGGGCGCATCAACATCAAGGATGTGCTCAGCGAAGGCCAGGAAGTCATCGTCCAGGTCGAGAAGGAAGAACGCGGCAACAAGGGCGCGGCCCTGACCACCTTCATCAGCCTGGCCGGCCGCTACCTGGTGCTGATGCCGAACAACCCCCGCGCCGGCGGCATCTCCCGCCGCATCGAGGGCGAAGAGCGCAATGAACTGCGCGAAGCCCTGAACGGCCTCAACGCTCCCGCCGACATGGGCCTGATCGTCCGCACCGCGGGCCTGGGCCGTAGCTCCGAAGAGCTGCAGTGGGACCTGGACTACCTGCTGCAACTGTGGGGCGCCATCAAGGAAGCCTCCGGCGAGCGCGGCGCGCCCTTCCTGATCTACCAGGAAAGCAACGTCATCATCCGCGCCATCCGCGACTACCTGCGCCAGGACATCGGCGAGGTGCTGATCGACAGCATCGATGCCCAGGAAGAAGCCCTGAACTTCATCCGCCAGGTGATGCCGCAGTACGCCAGCAAGGTCAAGCTGTACCAGGACAGCGTTCCGCTGTTCAACCGCTTCCAGATCGAGAGCCAGATCGAGACCGCCTTCCAGCGCGAAGTGAAGCTGCCCTCCGGCGGCTCCATCGTCATCGACCCGACCGAGGCCCTGGTGTCCATCGACATCAACTCGGCGCGCGCCACCAAAGGCGGCGACATTGAGGAAACCGCCCTGCAGACCAACCTGGAAGCGGCCGAGGAAATCGCCCGCCAGCTGCGCCTGCGTGACATCGGCGGCCTGATCGTCATCGACTTCATCGACATGACCCCGGCGAAGAACCAGCGCGCCGTGGAAGAGCGCGTGCGCGAAGCCCTCGAGGCCGACCGCGCGCGCGTGCAGGTCGGGCGCATCTCGCGCTTCGGCCTGCTGGAGATGTCCCGCCAGCGCCTGCGTCCGTCCCTCGGCGAGACCAGCGGCATCGTCTGCCCGCGTTGCAACGGCCAGGGCATCATCCGCGACGTGGAATCCCTGTCGCTGGCCATCCTGCGCCTGATCGAGGAAGAAGCGCTGAAGGACCGCACCGCGGAAGTCCGCGCCCGCGTGCCCTTCCAGGTCGCCGCCTTCCTGCTCAACGAGAAGCGCAACGCCATCACCAAGATCGAGCTGCGCACCCGCGCGCGCATCTTCATCCTGCCGGACGAGCATCTGGAAACCCCGCACTTCGAAGTGCAGCGCCTGCGTGACGACAACCCGGACCTGCTGGTCGGCCACACCAGCTACGAGATGGCCCAGGTCGAGCACGAGGAAGTCCAGCCGGTCAGCGCCACCCGCACCCTGGTACGCCAGGAAGCCGCGGTGAAGACCGTCTCCCCGCAGACTCCCGCCCCGCAACAAGCCGAGCAGGCTGCCGCCGCGCCGCAACCGGTGGAAGCCGCCAAGCCGATGCCGCAGCCGAGCCTGTTCCAGGGCCTGGTCAAGTCGCTGGTGAGCCTGTTCGCCGGCAAGGAAGAAGAGGCCAAGCCGGCCGCCAGCGCGGAGAAACCCGCCAGCGAGCGCAGCTCGACGCCGGAGGAGCGCCGAAACGGCCGTCAGCAGAACCGTCGCCGTGATGGCGGCCGTCGCGACGACGAGCGCAAGCCCCGCGAGGAGCGTGGCGAGCGCAACGAGCGCCGTCGTGAAGAGCGCGCCGAGCGCCCGGCCCGCGAAGAACGCCAGCCCCGCGAAGAACGCGCCGAACGCCAGCCGCGCGAGGAGCGTCAACCGCGCGAAGAGCGTGCCGAGCGTCAGCCGCGCGAGGAACGCCAGCCGCGTGAAGAGCGCGCCGAGCGTCAGCCCCGCGAGGAACGTCAGCCGCGCGAAGAGCGTGCCGAGCGCCAGCCCCGCGAGGAGCGCCAACCGCGTGAAGAGCGTGCCGAGCGTCAACCCCGCGAGGAACGTCAGCCGCGTGAAGAGCGCGCCGAGCGCCAGCCCCGCGAGGAGCGCCAACCGCGTGAAGAACGTGCCGAGCGCCAGCCGGGTGAAGAGCGTCAGCCCCGTGAAGAACGCCAGCCGCGCGAAGAGCGTGGTGAGCGTCGCGAACGTGGCGAGCGCCAGCCCCGCGAGGAGCGCCAGGCCCGCGAAGCCGCGCTGGAAGCCGAAGAGCTGCCGAACAACGAGGAACTGCTGGAGCAGGACGACCAGGAAGGCAGCGATGACGATCGTCCGCGCCGCCGTTCCCGTGGCCAGCGCCGCCGCAGCAACCGCCGCGAGCGTCAGCGCGAAGTCGGTGTGGAAGGCCCGGAGGCCGGTGAGCAGCCGCAAGGCAGCGAGTCGCCGTCCGCCCCGGCCCTGGCCGCAACCGGTGTCGCCGCGGTAGCCGTGGTCGCCGAGCAGGTCGTCGAAGCCGCCAGCGAGCAAACCGCCGAGCCGGCCGCTGCCGTCGAAGCCGGCGCCGACACCGTCGTGGTCACCGAGACCCGCGAGGAAAGCGCCGGCGAGCAGATCGTCGAGTTCAGCCTGCAGCCGAGCGAATCCGCCCCGGCCGCCGCCGAACCGGTCGAGCGGCCTGCTGCGCAAGCCGTGGTCGAAGCCGCTCCGGTCGTTGAGACCGCTCACGTCGAACCCGAGGTGGTCGAAGCCCCGGTCGCCCAGGCCGAGCCTGCTGTTGCCGCGCCGAGCCAGGACGAAGTCCAGCCGGCAGCCAACGCCACCGGCCGCGCCCTGAACGACCCGCGCGAGCGTCGTCGCCTGCAGCGCGAAGCCGAGCGCCTGGCCCGTGAAGCCGCGGAAGCCGCCGCTGCCGCTCCGGCCGTAGTGGAAACCGCCGTGGTCGAACAGGCCGCCGAGGTGGAAGCCATCGCCGAGCAGCAAGTCGAGGCCGCGGAAGAAAGCGTCGTGGAAGCGGCCCAGGAGACTGTCGAAGCGTCTGCCACCACCGAAGCCGCCGAAGCACCCGCTGCCGAAGCTGCCGAAGCTGCCGAAGCTGCCGAAGCTGCCGAAGCTGCCGAAGGCGAGCAGGCCATCCAGGCCGTCGAGGAGCAAGTCGAAGCAGACAAGGCCGAGCAGCACCGCGAAGAAGTGGAAAAGCACCACGGCTGATCGCCCGCGTGCTGAAAAAGGGGATGCCTAGGCATCCCCTTTTTTTATGGTTACTGGGTTGCGTGGGGTAGATCGCCATGCCTCACGACAACAACTGTAGGAGCGGGCCCTGCCCGCGATATCGCGCGCAGGGCGCGCTCCTACAGGGGGAATGGTGCGGGTGGAGCGGCGTAGGAGCGGATCTCATCCGCGAATCGCGCCGGGATGTCCGGCTATCGCGGACAAGGTCCGCTCCTACACCCATACCGGTGGGCACGGCTCGCTCCTACGAAAAGCAGCACGGACAAAAAAGGCGCTTGCCGGCAACGGCAAGCGCCTTTTTCCAAGCCCGCACACCTCAGTAGAGGTTGGGCTCCATCTCCAGCTCCACGCCGAAGCGCTGGCGGATGTCCTCGCGGATACGCTCGGCCAGCGCCTGGATCTGCGCCCCGCTGGCGCCACCGTAGTTGACCAGCACCAGCGCCTGCTGGGCGTGCACGCCGGCGGCGCCGTCGCGGAAGCCCTTCCAGCCGGCCTTGTCGATCAGCCAGCCGGCGGCCAGCTTGACCTGGCCGTCGGCCTGGGGATAGGCCACCAGGTCCGGGTATTCGCCACGCAAGCGCTCTGCCACGGCGGCGGATACCAGCGGGTTCTTGAAGAAGCTGCCGGCATTGCCCAGCACGGCCGGGTCGGGCAGCTTCTCGCGGCGGATGGCGCAGATCACCCGCGCCACGTCGGCGGGGCCAGGAGCATCTATGCCCTCCTCCGCCAGGCGCTGGCGCACCGGACCATAGTCCAGATGCAGGCTGGCCCGGCGCGCGAGCTTCAGGCGCACGCGCAGGATCACCCAGCGCCCCGGCTCGCGCTTGAACAGGCTTTCGCGGTAGGCGAAGGCGCAATCGTCCAGGTGGAATTCACGTAAGCCGCCGCTATGGCGGTCCAGCGCCACCAGGCTGTCGAACACGTCCTTCAGCTCCACGCCGTAGGCGCCGATGTTCTGCATGGGCGCGGCGCCGACGGTGCCGGGGATCAGGCTGAGGTTCTCCAGGCCGGCGAAGCCCTGCTCCAGGCTCCAGCGCACCAGGTCGTCCCAGACCTCGCCGGCCTCGGCTTCGATACGCACCCGATCACCGTCGTCTTCGAGGATGCGCACGCCACGGCTGGCCATGCGCAATACCAGGGCCTCGACGTCGCGGGTCAGCAGCAGGTTGCTGCCACCGCCGAGCACCAGCAGCGGCAGGTCGTGTTCCACCGCCAGGGCAAGGCCCTGCATCACTTCCTGGTCGTCGCGGGCTTCGGCGAACAACTGCGCGCGCGCTTCGATGCCGAAGGTATTGAAGGCTTTCAGGGAAACGTCTTTCTGCAAAACCAGGCTCACAGGCGCCCCTTCACTTCCAGCAGCAGGGCGTCGCAGGCGGTTTCGAGCAGGTCCAGCACCTGCTCGAAACCGGCCTCGCCGCCGTAATAGGGATCGGGCACCTCGTCCAGCGCGCCGGCGTAGCGGCGCAGGAACAGGTCCAGCTCGGCCGGGCCACTTCCCCGCAGGCGTTCGAGATGAGCCAGGTTGCTCAGGTCCATGGCCAGGATCAGGTCGAAGTCGGCGAAATCGGCAGCGCTCACCTGGCGCGCGCGCAGCGCCGACAGGTCATAGCCACGGCGCATGGCAGCGACGCGGGTGCGGGCGTCCGGCGCCTTGCCCACGTGCCAGTCGCCAGTGCCGGCGGAGTCGACGGTCACCCGTGCCTCCAGCCCGGCCTCGCGCAGCTTGTGGCGGAACACGCCCTCGGCGGTGGGCGAACGGCAGATGTTACCCAGGCAGACGAAGAGAACCCGCATCAGCCCCCCAGGATGCGCCTGACGCGCTCCAGGTCCTCGACAGTGTCCACCCCGGCCTGCGGCGCCTCCAGGGCGTCGGCGACGTGGATGCGCACGCCGTGCCAGAGCGCGCGCAGCTGCTCCAGGCACTCGGTGTCTTCCAGCCAGCACGGGCCCCAGGCGACGAAGTCGCGGAGGAAGCGCGCGCGGTAGGCGTAGATGCCGATGTGGCGGCGGTAGGGCACGCCCTGGGGCAGGCCGTCCGGCTCCTTGGCGAAGGCGTCGCGGGCCCAGGGCAGCGGCGCGCGGCTGAAGGTCAGCGCCAGGCCGTTGAGGTCGGTCACCACCTTCACCACGTTCGGGTTGAACAGCGCAGCCAGCTCGTGGATCGGCTCGGCCAGGGTGGCGATGCCGGCTTCCGGGTGGGCCGCCAGGTTGGCCGCCACCTGGTCGATGATGGCCGGCGGGATCAGCGGCTCGTCGCCCTGCACGTTGACCACGATGGCGTCGTCGGCCAGGCCCAGGGCATCGGCCACCTCGGCCAGGCGGTCGGTGCCGGAGTTGTGGTCGACGCGGGTCAGCAACGCCTCGGCGCCGAAGACGTTGGCCGCCTCGAGGATGTGCGCATCGTCGGTGGCGATCACCACGCGAGATGCGGCGCTCTTGCGCGCCTGCTCCCAGACGTGCTGGACCATGGGCTTGCCGCAGATGTCCTGCAGCGGCTTGCCGGGCAGGCGGGTGGAGGCGAAGCGGGCCGGGATGACGACGGTGAAGGCTTGGCTCATCGCTGCGTCTCGGTCACTTGTCCAGGCGTTCGTCGACGTTCAGGGTGCGGGCCTCGCCCTCGAGCATCACCGGGATGCCGTCGCGCACCGGGTAGGCCAGGCCGTCGGCTTTGCAGATCAGTTCGGACTTGTCGTCGGTGAGCTTCAGCGGCCCCTTGCACAGCGGGCAGGCGAGGATGTCGAGGAGTTTCGGGTCCATGGCGGAATCCTTGGAAAGCAATGGGTGGCGGCGCCACCCGTCAGCGCGCGATCAGACGCTCGAGCTGGGCGTCGAACCAGGCGACGAAGGCCGGGGATGGCTGCGCGTCGACCGCGAGGTACCACCAGTCGGCGGCGGCGAAGGCCCGGCATTTCACCGCATCCTTCTCGGTCATCAGCAAGGGCAGCGGCGGGCTGAATTGCAGCTGCTCGGCGCTGTAGGCCGCGTGGTCCGGGAAGGCGTGCGGAACAGGCCGCCAGTGTAGCGCCTCGAGCGTCGCGAAGAAACGCCGGGGGTTGCCGATGCCGGCCAGGGCGTGGACCTGCTGGCCCGGCGGGAAGTGCGTCAGGTCGCGGCGCTCGCCGCTGCGCAGGTTGACCAGTGCGCTCGGCCGCAGGACGAAGGAAAAGGCCCCGGCCGGATCGCTGCTGGCGCCGTTGTAGAGCACCGCGTCCACCGACTCCAGGCGCTCGGCCGGCTCGCGCAGGGGGCCGGCCGGCAGGCAGCGGCGGTTGCCCAGGCCGCGCGCGGCGTCGATCAGCACCAGCTCCAGGTCGCGGGCCAGGCGGTAGTGCTGCAGGCCGTCGTCGCAGAGGATCAGGTCCACCGGCTCTTCGGCCAGCAGCGCGCGCACCGCGGCCGGGCGGTCCGGGTCGATGACCAGGGGCACGCCGCAGCGCTGGACGATCATCAGCGGCTCGTCGCCGGCCTGCGCCGCGTTCTGTTCGGCGCGCACCCGCCAGGGCAGGCTCGGCGGCTTAGCGCCGTAGCCGCGGCTGACCACGCCGACCTTGAGGCCGCGGGCGCGGCAGTGTTCGATCAGCCAGAGGATCATCGGCGTCTTGCCGGTGCCGCCGACGGTGACGTTGCCGACCACGATGACCGGCACCGGCGCGCGGTAGGCCTGGCGGCGGCCTTCCAGGTAGTCGGCGCGCTTGCGCTGAGCGATGCGCCGGTACAGCGCCTCCAGCGGGCGCAGCAGGCCGAGGGCCGGGTGGCCCTGGTACCAGGCCTGCAGCAGGCGCTCGGAAAACGCCATCAGGGCTTGGCCGCCGGCTGCGCCTCGACGGTGGTGATGCGCAGGTGGCTGAAGCCGAGCTTGCCGGCGGCGTCCATGGCGGTGACCACCGACTGGTGGGTGGCCTTGCCGTCGGCGGTGATCACCAGCGGCAGGCTGCTGTCGCCGGCGGATTCTTTCTGCATCGCCGCCATCAGGGTAGCGATGTCGCCGTTGACCAGGGTCTGGCCGTTCAGCGCGTAGTGGCCGGCGGCGTCGATGTCCAGTTCCAGCGGCTTGATGTCGGTGGCTTCCGGCGGCGTGCCGCTGACCGCCTCGGGCAGCTCGACCTTCAGCTGCGTCGGCCGGCTGAAGGTGGTGGTGACCACGAAGAACAGCAGCAGGACGAAGATCACGTCGATCAGCGACGCCAGGTTGATGAACACGTCATCGCGGGCGGCGCTGCCGTTTCTGCGGCGGAATTTCACGCTTTGCCATCCTCGGAGAGGTCGACCTCGCGGTCGCCCTGGACCATTTCCACCAGCTTGATCGCTTCCTGCTCCATGGCCACCACCAGCTCATCGACGCGGCGCAGCAGGTAGCGATGGAAGAACACGGCCGGGATGGCCACGATCAGGCCGGAGGCGGTGGTCACCAGGGCCTTGGAGATGCCGCCGGCGAGCTGCGGGGCATTGGCCATGCCGTCGCCCATGAAGGCGCTGAAGATCTGGATCATGCCGAACACCGTGCCCAGCAGGCCGAGCAGCGGGGCCATGGCAGCGATGGTGCCGAGGGCGTTGAGGTAGCGCTCCATCTCGTGGATCACCCGGCCGGCGGCCTCCTCGATGCACTCCTTCATGATCTCGCGGCCATGCTTGGAGTTGACCAGGCCGGCGGCGAGCACCTCGCCCAACGGGGAAGACGCCTTGAGTTCCTTGAGCGCCTGGCTGTTCAGCTTCTTGTCCTTGATCTGCTTCCACACCTGGCCCAGCAGCTGCGGCGGGGCGATGCGGCTGCGGCGCAGGGTCCAGAGTCGTTCGGCGACGATGGCGGTGGCGGCGATGGAGCTCAGAATGATCGGCAGCATCATCCAGCCGCCGGCTTTGACCAGTTCCCACACAGTGGCGAATCCCCTGAAAAAAAGTGGCGACACTCTAGCACAGGGCCCCTGCCCCGCCGACCGTCGCCGTTCTCATTTTTCCCTCCAGAATCCGGCATTTTCGCGCACGCCGCGCAGCGTTCCACGCTGGCCCAGGAGCAGGCGCAGGGCGCCCTCCCGGGCCACATCGTGCACCTTCGTCCCCTGCTCGGCAAAGCGTTGCAGCACCTCGCTGGACGGATGGCCATGGGCGTTGTGCCGCGAGCGGGAAACCAGCGCCGCTCGGGGCGCCAGTTGCCTGACGAAAGCCTCGGAAGAGGCGCTGCGGCTGCCATGGTGGCCGGCCAGCAGCCAGTCGGCGCCAAGCCCAGGATGGCTGGCCAGCCAGGCGGCCTCGCCTGCGGCCGGCAAGTCGCCGGTGAGCAGCAGGCTCTCGCCGCCAGCCTCGACGTGCAGCACGCAGGAGCGGCCGTTGCTGTCCGTCGCGCCGGGCCATTGCCAGGTGGAGAAGCGCACGCCGTCCAGCTGCCATGCCTCGTTGCCGCAGGGGCCGGCAGGCAGGCTGTCCGGCAAACGCCCGGGCTCGCCGCTGATGATCCGCGCTACCGGCACGGCCGCCGCCACCGAGCGGGCGCCGCCGGCGTGGTCATTGTCGGCGTGGCTGAGCAGCAGCATATCCAGGCGCTCGATGCCCAGGCCGCGGAGGGTCGGCAGCACCGCCACCTCGCCGAGGTCGAAATTGCCCCGGCGCGGTCCGGCGTCGTACAGCCAGGTGTGCTGGCGGGTGCGGATCAGCACGGACAGCCCCTGGCCCACGTCCAGCACCCGCACTTCGGCATGGCCATGGGGCGGCGTAGTGGAATGCGGCCAGAACATCGGCAACAGCAACGCCAGGCCCAGCGGACGCAGCGGCAGCCCGGCCGGCGCCAGGCACAGCAGCGCGCCGAACAGGGCCAGGGCGATGCTCCAGGGCGGCGGCGCCATGGGGTGCCAGGCCGGGGAATACAGCGACAGGCGCCCGAGCAGGCCCAGCAGAACATCGAGCACGCCACCAGCCAGCCACAGCAGCCCCTCGCCCACCACCGGCAGCCACAGCAGCAGACTGCCGACCAGCGCCAGGGGCACCACCAGCAACTCGACACAGGGCACCGCGATCAGGTTCGCCAGCGCGCCGGCGGGACTCAGCGGCAGGCCCAGGGCCAACAACACCGGGGCCAGGCCAAGAGCCATGAGCCACTGCGCGCGCCCCCAGGCCAGCCAGCCGGCCCCCCGCCCCAGGCGCCCGGCGAAGCCGTAGACGAGCAGCGCCACGGCGGCGAAGGACAGCCAGAAGCCGGGCGTCAGGCTGACCAATGGATCGACCAGCAGCACCACCAGCAGAGCGCCGAGCAGCGGCAGCCAGACGCCCTGGCGACGAAAGTGCAGGCGCCACAGCAGCACCATGCTGAGCATCAGGCAGGCGCGCAATGCCGGCACCTGCAGCCCGGCGATCCAGCCATAGCCCCAGGCGCCAGCCAGTGCGGCGGCACAGGCGCAGGGCAGCCAGGGCACGCGCGCCGGCCAGGCTCCCAGGCGCGCCAGACCCGCCACCAGGGCGTAGAGCAAGCCGCCCAGCAGGGAGATGTGCGAGCCGGAGATCACCATCAGGTGCAGGGTGCCGGTGTCCTGCAGCATGTCCCAGTCGTCCCGGCCCAGGCCGCTGCCGTCGCCGAGGACCAGGGCCACCAGGTAGGCGTTACGCCCCCGGGCATCCACCGCCAGCAGCCGGTCCTTCCAGGCTTCGCGCCAGGCCATGGGGCCGGCGGCCTCGGCCAGGCGCCGGCCATCCTTGACGCTGCCGGTGGCGCCTATGCCGTCGGCCGCCAGCCAGGCTTCATAGTCGAAGCCGAAATCGTTGGCCAGGCCATGGGGGCGACGCAGGGTGACCGCCAGGCGCCAGCGCTCCCCGGCCCGCACCTCCGGGCCGCCATACCAGGACACGCGGATGCGCCCGGGCAGTTCCAGGCGCGCCTGGACGCCCTCCAGCTCGAAGCGGACGATGCCATCCGCGGTAGCCGGCAGGCCGGCAACCTGCCCTTCCAGCCACAGCGTCCGCCCATCCAGTTCGGGAGCCAGGCGCCCTTCCCACGAGACATGGGCGAACAGGCAGGCCCAGGCGAAGCCGAGCAGGAAGAGCGCCACCGCGTGATGATTCCGATGCAGGCACAGCAGCGCCATTCCGACCAATGGCAGCAGGGCTGCCAGGGGTGGCAACTGGGGCAGGAAACGCAGCAGCACCAGGCCGCAGGCCAGCGCCATCATCCCTGTGCGCACGGATTGCCTCCCTGGCAGCGAAGTCCGGTGCACCGCGCCCGGTTACACATGGACATAGTTGGTGAACAGAAGCTGTCATCTAGCTAGGCATAATGGCCGGTGTTCGTCTGCCAGAGATTTCCCCATGCCGCGCCGACTTTTCCAGCGCTACATGCCGGACCCCGAGCTGATCAGGAACCACAAGTCCCTGCGCTGCTTCGGGTCCCTGCTGCACTCGCCCAACCTCTGGCACCTGAATCGAAGGTCGGTATCCCGCGCCATGGGCATGGGCCTGTTCGCCGCCTTCGTGCCCATTCCCCTGCAGATGCTGCTGGCCGCCACGCTGGCGGTGTGGGTGCGCGCCAACCTGCCGATCTCGGTGGGGCTGGTCTGGCTGACCAACCCCATCACCATGCCGCCGGTGTTCTATTGCACCTACAAGATGGGCGCCTGGGTCATGGGCGTACCGGCGCGCACGCTGCCGGAGAACCTCACCTGGGAATGGATCAGCGGCGAGCTGTCGCTGCTCTGGCAGCCGTTCCTGCTCGGTTCGATCATCTGCGGGCTGCTGGTGGGCCTGCTCGGCTACCTGGCCACCCAGGCCTACTGGCGCTGGTGGATAGGCCGCAGCTGGCGGCGGCGCCAGGCGTTGCGCAATCTGCGGCAGGGGTTGTGAGCCCCCCCTTGTCCGCGATAGCCGGAGGTATCGGCGCGGTTCGCGGATGAGATCCGCTCCTACGCTGCCCCACCCATGCCATTCCCCCGTAGGAGCGCGCCCTGCGCGCGATTTCGCGGACAGGGCCCGCTCCTACAGAATGCCGGGTAGCAATTACAATTTGCCGGGAGGCATGGCATTCCCCCGTAGGAGCGGACCTTGTCCGCGATAGCCGGACATTCCGGCGCGATTCGCGGATGAGATCCGCTCCTACGCTGCCCCACCCACGCCATCCCCCTGTAGGAGCGCGCCCTGCGCGCGATTTCGCGGGCAGGGCCCGCTCCTACACCCTTCGGCAAACACGCCCCCGTAGGATGGATTGAGCGAAGCGATACCCATCACCATGGCCCGACGGGTTTCGCAAGCTCAACCCATCCTGCGAAAAGCAGATCGGCGCAGTCGGCAAGACAGCGCCCACGAAACGAAGAAGCCGCCCCTCGGGGCGGCTTCGTTCATTCGTAGCGCAGCGCTTCGGCCGGCTGCGTCCTGGCGGCGCGCCAGGCCGGGTACAGCGTGGCGAGGAAGCTCATCAGCAGGGCCGCGCAGCACACCAGCAGCACGTCCGTCACCTGCACGTCGGAGGGCAGGTAGTTGATGAAGTAGACGTCGGAACTGAACACGTGGGTGCCCAGGGCCTTCTCCATCGCCGAGACGATGGCGGTGACGTTGAACGCCGCCAGCACGCCCAGGGTGCCGCCGACCAGGGTGCCGATCACCCCGATCACCGTGCCCTGAACCATGAAGATGGTCATGATCTGCCCCGGCGTGGCGCCCAGGGTGCGGAGGATGGCGATGTCGGTGCGCTTGTCGGCCACCACCATGATCAGCGTGGCGATGATGTTGAAGGCCGCCACCGCAACGATCAGCAGCAGCAGCAGGCCGATCATGGTCTTTTCCATCTTCATGGCGCCGAACAGGCTGCCCTGGGTGTGCGTCCAGTCCACCGAACGGAAGCCCGGGCCCAGGTCGGCGGCGATACGCTGGCCCACTTCCGGCGCCTGGAACAGGTCCTTCAGGGCGATGCGCACGCTCTGCACCTGGCCCGGCTCCCAGCGCAGCAGGTGCGCGGCGTCGTCGACGTGGACCAGCGCCAGGGTGCCGTCCAGCTCGGCGCCGACCTTGAACACCCCGACCACATTCAACCGCTGCATGCGCGGCGTCACGCCGCCGGCCGCGGAGGTGGACTCGGGGACGATCAGCAGCAGGCTGTCGCCGACGTTGACGCGGAAGCGCCGCGCGGTGATTTGGCCGATCACCACCCCGGACTCGCCGGACTTCAGCGCGTCCAGGCTGCCCTGGACCATGTGCGAGCCGATGATCGAGACCTTCGGCTCCAGGGCCGGGTCGACGCCGTCCACCTCGATCGGCTGCATCATGCCCTTGAACGAGAGCATGCCGTCCAACTCGGTGTAGGGCACCGCGCCGACCACCTCGCGCTGCTTCGAGGCCTCGGCGGCCACCGCCTGCCAGTCGGCCAGCGGCTTGCCGTCGGCGTTCTGCAGCACGGCGTGGGGCACCATGCCGAGGATGCGCGAGCGCATTTCCTTCTGGAAGCCGTTCATCACCGAGAGCACCACGATCATCGCCAGCACCCCGAGGGTCAGGCCGATCATCGAGGTCAGGGAGATGAAGGAGATGTAGTGGTTGCGCTTCTTGGCCCGGGTGTAGCGGGTGCCGACGAAGATCGATAAGGGTCTGAACATGGCGTCTGCGGCTCGATCAGGCAGCGATCAGGCGGCCGTCCTCCAGGCGCAGCACGCGGTCCATCTGCTGCGCCAGGTGCGGGTCGTGGGTTACCACCAGGAAAGCCGTCTGCAGCGACTGCGACAGTTCGAGCATCAGCTCCTGGATGGAATGCGCGGTGTGCTGGTCGAGGTTGCCGGTGGGTTCGTCGAGCAGCACCAGCTGCGGCTGGTTGACCAGCGCGCGGGCGATGGCCACGCGCTGGCGCTCGCCGCCGGACAGCTCCGACGGCTTGTGCTGCAAGCGCGGCTTCAGGCCCACCCGCTCCAGCAGCGCGGCGGCGCGCTCGCGGGCCTCGGGGATCGGCATGCGGCCGATCAGCAGCGGCATGCAGACGTTCTCCAGGGCGGTGAATTCCGGCAGCAGGTGGTGGAACTGGTAGACGAAGCCCAGCGCGCGGTTGCGCAGCAGGCCGCGCTGCTTCTCGTTGAGCGCCGACAACTCCTCGCCGGCCAGCCAGACGCTGCCGCTGCTGGGGATGTCGAGGCCGCCGAGCATGTTCAGCAGGGTGCTCTTGCCGGAGCCGGAGCTGCCGACGATGGCCACGCGCTCGCCGGGGAACAGCTCCAGTTGCACGTCGACCAGCACCTCGACCGACTGCGGGCCCTCCTCGTAGCTCTTGCGCAGGTTGCGGCAGCTCAGGACGGTCTTGTCACTCATAACGCAGGGCCTCCGCGGGCTGGGTGCGCGCGGCACGCCAGGCCGGATACAGGGTGGCGAAGAAACTCAGGATCAGCGCGGCGGCGCACACCAGGATCACGTCCTCGCGCATCAGCTGCGAGGGCAGGTAATCGATGAAGTAGACGTCCGAGCTGAGGAACTTGTGGCCGATCAGCTTTTCCAGCAGGGCGATGGCGTCGCTCACCTTGAGCGCCGCGAGCACGCCGAGCACGCCGCCGATCAGGGTGCCGATCACGCCGATCACACTGCCCTGGACCATGAAGATGGCCATGATCTGCCCCGGCGTGGCGCCCAGGGTGCGGAGGATGGCGATGTCCGACTTCTTGTCGGTGACCACCATCACCAGCGTGGAAATGATGTTGAACGCCGCCACCGCGACTATCAGCAGCAGCAGCAGGCCGATCATGGATTTCTCCATCTGGATGGCCTGGTAGAGGTTGCCGTGGGTGCGCGTCCAGTCGCGGGCGTAGAAGTCGTTGCCCTTCAGCGTCTGGGCGATTTCCCAGGCGGTGCGCGGCGCCTGGAACAGGTCGTCGAGCTTCAGGCGCAGGCCCTGGACCTCGCCGTCCTTGAAGCGCTGCATGCGCGCGGCGTCCTCGACGTTGGCCAGGGCCACGTAGCCGTCCAGCTCGCCGGCGCCGACGTGGAAGATGCCGGCCACGGTGAAGCGCTTCATGCGCGGGAAGATGCCGGCGGGGGTCACCGAGACCTCGGGGGCGACGAAGGTGACCTTGTCGCCGACCTTCACCCCCAGGTTGGCCGCGGCCTTGTCGCCGATGATGATGCCGAACTCGCCGGGCTTGAGGCTGGCCAGGCTGCCCTGCCTGAAGAAGTCGCCGATGATCGAGACCTTGCCTTCCTCGGCCGGGTCCACGGCGTTGATGAGAATCTTCTGCACCACGCCGTTGTTGCTCAGCAGGCCCTGCATCTGGATGAAGGGCGCCACTTCCAGCACGTTGGGGTGCTGCGCCTTGATCTGCGTGGCCAGGCCGCGCCAGCCGTCGATCGGCTGGTAGGCCTCGACGGTGGCGTGCGGCACCATGCCCAGCACCCGGGTGCGCATCTCGTGGTCGAAGCCGTTCATCACCGAGAGCACCACGATCATCACCATGACGCCGAGCGCCAGGCCGATCATGGAAGTCAGGGAGATGAAGGAAACGAAGTGGCTGCGGCGCTTGGCGCGGGTGTAGCGCGTCCCGATATAGACGGAAAGAGGTCTGAACATGTGGGGCCGTTGTCAGGGGATTGGGGCGTCGGTCCGGCCGGCGTCCGCTACCGCGCAAGGGTTTGCGGAGGCCGTTGTGGCGAGCTACGGCGGGCGGCTTTACACTCAGACCATCACTGCCGCCGTGGGTTCGCCATGTCCACTCCAGACGCGGATGACCGCCGCGAATACTACCGTATCGAGGATCACCTCGCACTGGAATTTCGCCCTCTTGCGGAGGACGCGGAGCAGGTGGCGCAAGCGTTACAGGATGATTCGCCGCTGTTCAACCTGCTCGGCGACCTGCACCTGCTGGAGGTGGAGGCGCAGCACCTGCTGCGGCAGATCGCCGAGCGCGACCGCCCCCTGGCCAGCTACCTGAAGCTGCTCGACAAGCGCCTGGACCTGGTGGCCGGCGCCCTCGCCCGCGGGCTGCTGGAGCAGGTCGGCCCGGCGCAGCCGGTGGTCCTCTCCGAGGGCGGCATCGCCTTCATCGCCCCCGAGCCCTTCCACCCCGGCCAGCTGCTGGCGCTGAAGCTGGTGCTGCTGCCCCAGGCCCTGGGCCTGAGCCTGCGCGCGCGGGTCACCCACTGCGAGTCGCGCGGGCTGGGCGAATACGAGATCGGCACCCTGTTCGAGAACCTCGAGGAGCCGCAGCGCCAGCTGCTGGCCCGGCACATACTGCAGAAACAGGCGGCCGAACGGCGCCAGGCGAAGGACCGCGACGACCCATGAAGGCCCTGCACATCCCTTTCCTGCTGCTGTGCCTGGGCATGGCCCTGCCGGCCGCGGCCGATACCCTGCAAATCCCCGTCGGCGCCCAGGGCGACGCCAGCATCGCCCTGCCCGCCCGCGGCGAGAGCCGGCGCGCCGTGCTGGAGCGCTTCGGCCTGCCCGACGAGGAGCACCCGGCCGTGGGCAGCCCGCCGATCACCCGCTGGGACTACCGCGAATTCAGCGTCTATTTCGAATACGATCACGTGGTCGACGCGGTTCGCGCGCATCGCCCGCAGAACCCGATCCTTCCCTCTCCCAAGGAGCCCCAGTGACTCTCATCTATGGCCATCGCGGCGCCAAAGGCGAAGCGCCGGAAAACACCCTGCCCAGCTTCCAGCGCTGCCTGGAACACGGCGTGACGCGTTGCGAACTGGACCTGCACCTGTCCCGCGACGGCGAACTGATGGTGATCCACGACCCGACGCTCAAGCGCACCACCGGGCGCCGCGGCAAGGTGTCCGAGCAACTGGCCGAGGACCTGGTCACCTACGACGCGCGCCAGGGCGGCCCAGGCTGGGTGCGCCCCTGCCCCATCCCGCGGCTGGCCGAGCTGTTCGAGCGCTGCGAGTTCGAGCATTGGCAACTGGAAGTGAAGAGCGCTTCGCGCGAGCGCGCGGCGCGCACCGTGCAGGCCATCCACCAGTTGGTCGGGCGCTTCGGCCTGCGCGAGCGCATCACCGTGACCTCCAGCTCGCGCACCGTGCTGCGCGCGCTGCAGCAACTGACACCGGACCTGTCCCGCGGGCTGGTGGCCGAATACGCCTGGCTCGACCCGCTGAAGGTTGCGGCGAACTATGGCTGCGAGCTATTGGCGCTGAACTGGACGCTGTGCACCCCCGAGCGGCTGCTCAAGGCGCAGAAGCAGGGGCTGCACGTGTCGGTGTGGACGGTCAACGAACCGGCGCTGATGCGCCGGCTCGCCGACTTCGGCGTGGACAGCCTGATTACAGACTTTCCCGGTTTGGCCACTGCCACGCTCGGGAATCGCTGAGCGGGTCGCCCCCGGCCGGCTCAGGCCGCCGGTCGGGGTATTTCAGAAAAGCCGGTTGAGGCCGTCGAACGCCGCTACGCGGTAGGCTTCGGCCATGGTCGGGTAGTTGAAGGTGGTGTTGACGAAGTACTTCAGGGTGTTCAGCTCGCCCGGCTGGTTCATGATCGCCTGGCCGATGTGGACGATCTCCGAGGCCTGGTCGCCGAAGCAGTGCACACCGAGGATTTCCAGGGTCTCGCGGTGGAAGAGGATCTTCAGCATGCCCACCGGCTCGTTGGAGATCTGCGCGCGGGCCATGCCCTTGAAGAACGCCTTGCCCACTTCGTAGGGAATCTTCGCCGCGGTCAGCTCGTGCTCGTTCTTGCCGATGGAGCTGATCTCCGGAATGGTGTAGATGCCGGTGGGCACGTCGTTGACGAAGCGCCAGGTGTCCTGCTCGACGATGTTGCCGGCGGCCGAGCGGCCCTGGTCGTAGGCGGCGCTGGCCAGGCTCGGCCAGCCGATCACGTCGCCGGCGGCATAGATGTTCGACACCGAGGTGCGGTAGTTCTCGTCCACCTCGATCTGGCCGCGGCTGTTGACCTTGATGCCGACGTTCTCCAGGCCCAGGCGGTCGGTGTTGCCGGTACGGCCGTTGCACCACAGCAGGGCGTCGGCCTTGATCTTCTTGCCCGACTTCAGGTGCAGGATCACGCCGTTGTCCAGGCCCTCGACGCGCTCGTACTCCTCGTTGTGGCGCACCAGCACGTTGTTGTTGCGCAGGTGGTAGCTCAGGGCGTCGGAGATTTCGTCGTCGAGGAAGCTCAGCAGTTGGTCGCGGGTGTCGATCAGGTCGACCATCACGCCCAGGCCGCTGAAGATCGAGGCGTACTCGCAGCCGATAACGCCGGCTCCGTAGATGATCAGGCGGCGCGGGGTGTGGCTCAGCGAGAGGATGGTGTCGCTGTCGTAGACCCGCGGGTGGTTGAAGTTGATGTCCGCCGGGCGGTAGGGGCGCGAGCCGGTGGCGATGACGAACTGGTCGGCGACCAGGCGCTCCACGGCGCCGCTGGGGGTCACCACCTCGACGGTGCGCTCGTCGACGAAGCTGGCGGTGCCGTTGAACATGTCGATGCGGTTGCGCGCGTAGTAGCCGGTACGCGAGGAGACCTGCTTGTTGATCACCTTCTCGGCGCTTTTCAGCACGTCGGGGAAGGAGAACCAGCGCGGCTCGCCGATCTGCCGGAACATCGGGTTGGTGTTGAACTCGATGATCTGCTTCACCGAGTGACGCAGCGCCTTGGACGGGATGGTGCCCAGGTGCGTGCAGTTGCCGCCGACCACACGACGGCTGTCCACCACCGCCAGCTTGCGCCCGTACTTGGAGGCATTCATCGCCGCCCCCTCGCCCGCCGGGCCCGTGCCGAGAATCACCACGTCGTAGTTGTAGACAGCCATGCGTACTCCTTCAGAACAGGCCGGGGCGCCCCTGTGGCGCTTCCGGCAAAGTCCCGGCGCGCGTGGCGCCGGGAACGATCGAATCGATGTTGGCAGCTTAGCCGCGCGACAAATTGCTGCACATTAGCGCTTGGTCGTGCGGTAGGCGAATTTTGCCATCACTACATTTCGTGCGGTTTTCATGGCCGCGCCGGATCGGGGAAGAGCTCGGCGAAGCGCGGCGTGGCGCGCATGGCGAAGCCCTGCCCCTGGTGCACGACGAACCAGGCGGCCAGCCCGTGCTGCTCGGCGTAGCGGTAGCCTTCGTCCGGGCCCAGCACCATGAGCAGGGTCGACAAGCCGTCGGCGTGCAGCGTCGAGCGGTCGACCACGGTGACCGCCGCCAACCTGTGCCGCACCGGCGTGCCGGTGCGCGCGTCGAAGGTGTGCGAGTAGCGCTGCCCACCTTCCTCGAAATAGTTGCGGTAGTCGCCCGAGGTCGACACCCCGTAGCCGTCCACCGCCAGCGAGCGCGCCACGCTGCGCTCGCGTTCGCCGCTGGGCACCTCCAGCGCCACCCGCCAGGGCGAGCCGTCGGGCTTGTGGCCCACGGCCTTGAGTTCGCCGGTGATCTCCACCAGGTAATTCTTCACGCCCAGCTCGGCCAGGCGCTGGCTGACACGGTCCACCGCGTAGCCGGCGACGATGCTGTCGAAGTCCAGCTGCGCCGCCACGTCCTTGCACACCAGGCTGCCGTCCACCCGCAGGTGGCGGTAGCCGACGCGTGCCCGCTCGCGCTCCAGCGCCTCGGGCGCCGGCACCAGCTCACCGCGGGACTGCGGACCGAAGCCCCAGAGATTCATCAGCGGCTCGACGCTGAGGTCGAAGGCGCCGGCGCTGGCCTCGGACAGCTCGTTGCCGTAGCGCAGCAGCTCCACCAGCTCGGTCGGCATGGCCTGGCAGGCGCCGGCCGGCAGGGCGTTGAAGCGCGAGACCTCGGAGTCGTCGCGGTAGGTGGAGAACTGCCGGTCGAGTTCGCCGAGAATGCCCTCGACCTCCGCCTGCAGGCGCTGCGGCGCGGGACTTTGCGCCGTCGGCAGGTACTGCACGGAATAGCTGCTGCCCATGGTCGGGCCGCCGAAGCGCTCGACACGCTCGCCGCAACCGGCCAACGCCAACAGCCCCAAGCACAGCCAGATGCCTCGCAACGCACCACCTCCATTCCCCTGCCCCGGCACGGGCGGCGCACATTCTACCGGAAACGGCGGGGCTTACTGTTGCCCAGGCGGTAAAGGTTCGTTGACCGAATCGCCGCCCTGCAGCGGCGCGCCGCCGCCCAGGGCCTTGTACAGCGCCACCAGGTCCAGGCGCAGCTGGCCGTCGCTGTCCACCAGGTCGCGGCGCGCCTGCAGGTAGTTGCGCTGGGCGTCCAGCTCCACCAGGAAATCGGTCATGCCGCCGGCGTAGCGCGCCTTGGCCATGTCGTAGGCCTGCCCGGCGCTGTTCAGCCGCGCCTGCAACTGGGCGTTGCGCTGGCGCTCGGCGCCGTAGCCGCTGAGGGCGTCGTCGACTTCCTGCCAGGCCTTGAGCACGGTCTGCTGGTAGTTCACCGCGGCTTCCTGCTGCTCCAGCTTGCGCAGGGTCACCTGGGAGCGGCGCCGGCCGTTGTCGAAGATCGGCACGCTCAGGCTCGGCCCCACCGCCCACTGGCGGCTGCCCCAGTCGGAGAGGTCGCCGCTCTCGAAGGAGGAATAGCCGAAGCTGGCGCCCAGGCGGATGCTCGGGTACAGCTCGGCCACCGCCACCCCGATGTTGGCCGTGGCGGCGTGCAATTGCGCTTCGGCGGCGCGGATGTCCGGGCGCCGGCGCGCCACTTCCGAGGGCAGGCCGGGGCTGAGGTCGGGCAAGGCGGCGGGCCGCGCGGGCGGCGTCTTCAGCTGCGCCTGCAGCTCGCCCGGCTGCGCGCCGACCAGCACGCCGAGCTGGTTGATCGCCTGGCCCTCGGCCGCCTGCAACTGCGGCAGGCGCGAGCGCAGCTCTTCCAGTTGGCTGCGCTGGCGCACCAGATCGAAGTCGTCCACCAGGCCACCGTCGGCGCGGGCCTGCACCAGTTCCAGGGATTCCTCGGTGGCGCGCAGGTCTTCCTGGGTCACGGCGATCTGCTGCTGCACCCGGCGCAGCTCGAAGTAGCCGCGCGCCACCTCGCTGGCAACCAGCAGCCGCGCCTGTTCCAGCAAGGCGCGCTGCTGCTCGACGCGGGCGTCGGCAGCCTCGATGGAGCGGCGCACGCGGCCCCAGAAGTCGATTTCCCAGGAAGCGTCGAAGCCGGCTTCGTAGAGGGTGAAGGGCTGGGCCAGGGTCTTCACCAGCTCGTCGCTGTCGCCCGGCGCCAGGCTGGAGATCATCCGCGCGCTGGCGCCGCGCTCGCTCTGTCGTTGGCGCTGCACGTCGGCGCTGCCATCGACGTTCACCCCGCGCAGGGCGGCGACCATCTGCCGCTGCATGCGCGCCTGGGCGAAGCGCAGGGCGGCGCTCTGCAGGTCCGGGCTGGCCGCCGTGGCGCGGCGTTGCAGGTAGTCCAGCGCCGGGTCGGAGAACTGCGTCCACCACTGCGCGGGGATGGCCTGGCCGCCCTGCCCCGCGCTCAGCAGCGCGGCATCGCCGGCATGGGCCACGCGCCAGTCGGCCGGGGCCTGCGGCTGCGGAGCCTGGTAGTCCGGCCCCACCGCGCAGGCGCCCAGCGCCAGCAGCAGCGGCAGGAGGAAGTAGGGATTGGGCGACGACGGCATGGCGGCCTCCGGTCAGGCGAGTCGATTGCGGAACAGCCAGGCGGACAGCGGCAGGGTCACGCTCGCCACCACCAGCATCGGCAACAGGTCATGGGCCACCTCGAACAGGCTGGCGCCTTCCAGGTAGATGCGCTGGATCAGGTCGATGGCGAAGCGCAGCGGGTTGATGTAAGTGGCCATCTGCAGCGCCTCGGGCATGTTGCGCACCGGCGTGGCCAGGCCCGAGAGCAGCATGATCGGCATGATCAGCACGAAGGTGTAGAGCATCGCCTGCTGCATGTTCAGCGACACCGCCGAGATCGACAGGCCCAGGCCGACGCAGGAGACCATGAACACCAGCAGCCCGCCGTAGAAGTCCGGCAGCGAGCCGGCCATGGGGATACGGAACCAGTACAGCGCCATCAGCAGCACCAGCGACGCCTGCACCAGGCCGATGAGGATCGGCGGCAGGGCCTTGCCGAGCATGATCTCCATGGGCGAATAGGGCGTGACCAGCAACTGGTCGAAGGTGCCCTGCTCGCGCTCGCGGGCCACCGAGAGCGCGCTGAGCATCAGCGTCTGCAGCATGCTCAGCGAGGCGATAAGCGCCGGGATCAGCGGCCAGCGCGTCTCCAGGTTGGGGTTGTACCAGGCGCGGGTGACCACGCTGACCGGCGCCTGGACCAGGCCGCGCTCGCGATTGAAGTCGTTGACCACGCTGGCCAGCCCGGCAGCCGCGGCGCCGGCGGTGGTGGAATTGCGCCCGTCGAGGATCACCTGCAGCGGCGCCGGCTCGCCGCGGGTCAGGCGCGTCTCGAAGTCGGCGGGAATCTGGATCACCAGCAGCGCCTTCTCGGCGTCGATCACGCTGGCGATGTCGCGCGGCGCGCGCAGGGTCGCCACGCGGTGGAAGATGCCGCTGCCGTCCAGGCGGTTGGCCAGGCGCTGGGACGACTCGCTGTGGCTCTGGTCGAGCAGCGCGTAGGGCGCGTCGTTGAGGTCGAAGGTCACCGCGTAGCCGAACAGCAGGCTCTGCATCAGCACCGGCGCCAGCAGCACGATGCGGTTGGCCGGGTCCTTGAGGATCACCAGCAGCTCCTTGCGCCAGAGATTGGCCAGGCGACGCAGCAGTTCGGCGAAGGCGCCCATCTCAGTCCAGCCTCTTGCGCGTGGCCAGCTGCGCCAGGCCCAGCAGGACCACGGCGTAGCCGGCGAGGATCAGGCAGTTGCGGATGATCAGCGGCCAGAAGTCGCCGGCCAGGAACAGCGACTTCACCAGCTCCATGAAGTAGGTGGCCGGCAGCAGGTTGCCGATCAGCCGCACGGCGGTGGGCACGTTGCGCAGGTCGAAGATGAAGCCCGAGAGCATCATCGCCGGGAGGAAGCTGGCGAGCAGGGAAATCTGGCTGGCGAGGAACTGGTTCTTGGTCACCGCCGAGATCAGCAGGCCGATACCCAAGGCGACGAACAGGTAGAGCATGGAGCTGACCAGCAGCGCCAGCAGCGAGCCGTACATGGGCACGTGGAACAGCAGGCGCGCCGCCAGCAGGCACAGCGCCAGGCCCAGCAGGCCGACCAGGAAGCAGGGGATGATCTTCGCCAGGAGGATTTCCACCGAGCGCACCGGGGTGACGAACAGCGCCTCCAGGGTGCCACGCTCCCATTCGCGGGCCATCACCAGCGCGGTGAGGAAGGCGCCCACCAGGGTCATGATCAGCACGATCAGCCCTGGCACCAGGTACCAGGTGCTGGTGTTGGCGGCGTTGAACCACATGCGCTGCTCGATGCGCACGCCGCCGGATTGCAGGCCGGCGTTGCGCGCCGCCTGCTTCTCGCCCCACAGCGCCAGGGCCTGGTTGAGGTAGTTGCTCACCCCCGAGGCGCGGGTGGCGTCGGAGCCCTGCACCAACACCAGCACCTGGGCATCGCCGTCCTGCAGGCGGCGACTGAAGTCGGCGGGCAGGTAGACCAGGGCGTCGGCCTGGCGCGACTCCAACAGCCGCCGGCCCTCTTCGAAGGATTTCAGCGGCAGCGGCCGCAGGTATTCCGAGTCGCTGATGCTGGCGAGCAGGTCGCGGGCCTGCGGCGCCGGGTCGTCCTGCACCACCGCCACCAGGCTGTGGCGCACGTCCAGCGACAGGCCGTAGCCGAAGATCAGGATCAGCGCGATGGGCAGGCCGATGCCGATCATCAGGTTGCTGCGGTCGCGCAGCAGCTGGCGCACTTCCTTGCGCGTCAGCGACAGCAGCCGGCGCCAGAACGAACCGCTCATGCGCGCGCCTCCTGCTGGTGCTGGCGGGCCTGCTCGACGATCTCGATGAAGGCCTGCTCCATGTTCAGCGAGCTACCCTGGCCGCCGGCCTGCTCGCGCACCTGCTGCGGCGTGCCCATGGCGAGGATGCGCCCGGCGTCCTGGATGACGATGCGGTCGCAATACTCGGCCTCTTCCATGAAGTGGGTGGTGATGATGATGGTGGTACCGCCGGCCGCCAGCGCCGTGATGCGCTGCCAGAAGCCGCGCCGGGCCAGGGGGTCGGCGCCGCTGGTGGGTTCGTCGAGGAAGAGGATTTCCGGCTCGTGGAGCAGGCCCACGGCCATGGCCAGGCGCTGCTTGTAGCCGCCGGGCAACTGGCCGCTGGGCTCGCCCTCGTGGCCGGAAAGGTCGAACTGCCGCGACACCTCGTCCATGCGCCGCCCCAACTGCTTGCCGGCCAGGCCGTAGGCGCCGCCGAAGAATTGCAGGTTCTCGCGCACCGAGAGGTTGCCGTACAGCGAGAACTTCTGCGACACGTAGCCGATGCGCCGGCGCGCCTGGGCGCGGGCGTGGCGCAGGTTGACGCCGGCCACCTGCAGGCTGCCGGACGACGCCGGCAGCAGCCCGCAGAGCATGCGGAAGGTGGTGGTCTTGCCGGCGCCGTTGGGCCCCAGCAGGCCGAAGATTTCGCCGCGGGCCACGCTGAAACTGGTGCGGTCCACCGCGGTGAAGTCGCCGAACTTGCGCACCAGGTCCTTCACTTCGATCACCGCCTCGCCGTTGCCGGAAGTACCGCCCGGCGCGGCGGCCTTGAGCGCCTCGGTATCCACCTGCTCGGCGCCGCTCCTGGCCCGCAGCAGGACCATGAAGCCGTCCTCCAGGCGCGCTTCCACCTCGCGCACCGGGGCGCCGTCGAGCAGTTCGTCCAGGCGCTTTTCATCGGCATCGCGCTGGCGGATGAAGCGCACCTCGCCGCCCTGGGGCACCGCGTCGATGATGTTCTGCGGATCGTCCAGCAGCCGCGCCTGCAGCTTGCGCGCCGGCTCGCCGGCCGGCGGCACGGCGATGCGGCAGAGGCCATCGGCGTGGCGACGGATGTCTTCGGGCAGGCCCTGGGCCAGCAACTGGCCCTGGTGCAGCAAGTACACCTCGGAGCAGCGCTCGGCTTCGTCCATGTAGGAGGTGGTCAGCAGCACGCTGAGACTCTCCTCCTCCACCAACTGCTGGACGATCTCCCACAGCTCGCGGCGCGACAGCGGGTCGACGCCCACGGTCGGCTCGTCGAGCAGCAAGAGTTGCGGCGAGCGCACCAGGGTGCAGGCCAGGCCGAGCTTCTGCTTCATGCCGCCGGACAGCTTGCCCGCAGGGCGGTCGGTGAAGCGTCCCAGGTCGGTCATCGCCAGCAGGCGCTCGAAGCGCTGGCGGCGCTGCTGCGCGCCGACGCCATGGAGGTCGGCGTAGAGATCGAGGTTTTCCTGCACGCTCAGGTCTTCGTAGAGGCCGAAGCGCTGCGGCATATAGCTGATCAGGTCCTGCACCCGCTGCGGGTGCGCCTTGACGTCGATGCCAAGCACCTCCAGCTCGCCGCCGTCGGCGCGCAGCAGCCCCGCCACCAGGCGCAGGAAGGTGGTCTTGCCGGCGCCGTCCGGGCCAACCAGCGCGGTCAGCGCGCCCTTGCGCACCTGCAGGTCGAGGCCGTGCAGGGCCTGCACGATCTGCCCGGATTCCTTGACCAGGAACTGCCTGGCGACGCCGCGGGCGTCTATCACCAGGTCCATCAGTCGGCCTTCCCGTCGCGCAGCTGGTCGCCCTCGGCGATGCGCACCGTGGCCGGCATGCCCAGGCGCAGGCGGTTGTCCTTGTCCTCGACTATCACCCGCACCTCGTAGACCAGCGCGGTGCGCAGCTCCTCGGTCTGCACGGCCTTGGGGGTGAACTCGGCGACGTCGGAGATGTAGCCGACGTGCCCCTGCACCGGCTGCTGCGGATGGCTGTCGGTGCTGACGCTGGCGCGCATGCCCGGCTTGATGTGGCCGAGCTGGGTTTCGTTGACGTACACCCGCACCCACTTCGGATCGGTGATGGCCAGGGCGTAGACCGCGCGCTGCGGCGAGGCCATGTCGCCCGGCTCCAGCAGGCGCGAGCGCACCGTGGCGTCCTGCGGGGCGCGCAGCTGGGTTTCGTCGAGGTTGTGCTGCAGCAGCGCGAGCTGGGCGCGGGCGCCTTGCAGCTGGGCCTCGGCCTGGGCGATGTCCTCGGCGCGCGGGCCGATCTTCGCCAGGCGCAGGGCCTTTTGCGCATCCTCCAGCCGGGCCTGGTCGACCTTCAGCTGGGCGCTGGCGTTGTCCAGGTCCTGCTGACTGACCGCGCGCCCGCCGGGGCTGTTGGCGCGGATGCCCTGCAGACGGCGCAGCTGGATGCCGGCCAGTTCGACCTGGGCCCTGGCGCCGTCCACCTGGGCCTTGGCGCGGTCGATGTCCTCGGGGCGCGAGCCGTTGTGCAGGCGCAGGACATTGGCTTCCTGGACGGCGATCTGCGCCTTGGCCTGGTCGATCTGCAGCTTCAGGGTGCGGCTGTCGAGGCTGGCCAGGACCTGCCCGGCCTTGACCGCGTCGCCCTCCTCCACGCGCATCTCGGCGATGCGCTCGCTGCCGGTGAAGGCCAGGGACACCTGGCGGATATCGACGTTGCCGTAGAGCACCAGGTCGCCGCCCTGCTCGGCCTTCGAGTGGAAGTAGTACCAGGCCCCCAGGCCCGCCGCGGCGAGCAGCAGCAGGACAACGACGAGCTTCTTGCGCATGATGACGACCCGCTATCGGTTGACGACAAGGGGCAAGCATAGACAACGAATTCAAATTTGAATTTGATCTAGCCCGGTTCTAGTCTGCACAGACTCCCATCCAGCAGGGTGCAAGCATGCCTGGATCACCCCGCAAGGCTCGCCAGGAGCCGCCCCGCGCGCCGCGCCAGGACGGCGAAGCCACTCGTCGCCGGATACTCCTGGCGGCCGGCGAACTGTTCGCCGAGCGTGGCTACGCCGACACCACCAGCAAGGCCATCTGCCAGCGCGCGCAGTGCAACATGGCCGCGGTGAACTACCACTTCGGCAGCCGCGACGGCCTCTACCGCGCGGTGCTGCAGGACATGCACAAGCACCTGATCGGCTACGACCAGCTCGAACGACTGACCTGCGGCCAGCGCCCGGCCCGCGACAAGCTCGCCGACCTGATCGCGGCGCTGACCCTCAACGTCGCCAACGGCCAACGCTGGCAGGCGCGCCTGTGGGCCCGCGAGCTGCTGACGCCCTCGCCCTTCCTCTCCGAACTCATCGACCGGGAGGCCATGCCCAAGGTGCGCCTGGTGCTGGCGCTGCTCGGCGAGGTCACCGGCATCCCCGCCCAGGAGCCGGCGCTGCTGCGTTGCCTGTTCAGCGTGATAGCGCCCTACCTGACGCTGCAGGTGATCAGCCGGGAAATCCCCACGCCGCTGACCGGCCTGTTCGAACAGCCGCCGGAAGACCTCGCCCGCCACCTGCAGCTGTTCGCCCAGGCGGGGCTGGAGGCGGTGGCGCGGGATTATCGCGACGGGCGGCTGTAGTACGGCGCTGGCCGGCCTACAGCGCCGCCGGTGGGGCCCATCGCGGACGGAGTCCGCTCCTACGGTTCCAGGAAGCACGGCTTTTCGTAGGATGGGTTGAGCGAAGCGATACCCATCGCCATGGCGGGTCGGGCCCGGAGTGCTCGGGAACAGGTGCTCCGGGTTCGAACCCGGAACGCGCCTGGAATCACGGTCAAACGGCGGATAACGCCGTAGGCGTTATGCGCCCTACGCAATGCCCAACCATGACGTAGGGCGCATGACCGTTCGCGGTTATCCGCCGTTGGAAACAAAAAGGCCGCACCCCGGTAGGAATGCGGCCCTTTCTCGTCCAGCGCCGACGGGATCAGGCGGTAGCCCGTGCCTCGCCCTTGCGCTTGAGCAGGTAGCAGATGCCCATCAGCACCACCCATACCGGGATGGCGTACACCGACACGTCGATGCCCGGGATCTGCAGCATGATGCCGAGGATGAACACCACGAAGGCCAGGCACAGCCAGTTGCCGAACGGGTACCACAGGGCGCGGAAGCTGGTGCGCACGCCCTCGCGGTTCTTGGCGCGGCGGAACATCAGGTGGGCCAGGCTGATCATCGCCCAGTTGATCACCAGCGCCGCCACCACCAGCGACATCAGCAGCTCCAGCGCCTGGTGCGGGATCACGTAGTTGACCACCACGCAGGCCAGGGTGATGAAGGCCGAGACGCCGATGGCCAGCAGCGGCACGCCGCGGTCGTCGACCTTGGCGAAGGCGCGCGGGGCGTCGCCCTGCTCGGCCAGGCCGAAGAGCATGCGGCTGTTGCAGTACACGCAGCTGTTGTAGACCGACAGCGCCGCGGTCAGCACCACGAAGTTCAGCACGTTGGCCGCGACATCACTGCCCAGCAGCGAGAACACCTTCACGAAGGGGCTGCCGCTGTACGGGTCGCCGGAGCTGTTGATGCTCTGCAGCAGCGCGTCCCACGGGTACAGCGAGAGCAGCACGGCCAGGGCGCCGATGTAGAAGATCAGGATGCGGTAGATCACCTGGTTGATCGCCTTGGGGATCACCTTCTTCGGCTCCGCCGCTTCGGCCGCGGTGATGCCCACCAGCTCCAGGCCGCCAAAGGAGAACATGATGATCGCCAGGACCATCACCAGGCCGGAAATGCCGTTGGGGAAGAAACCGCCGTGGCTCCACAGGTTGCTCACCGAGGCCTGCGGGCCGCCGTGGCCGCTGGCCAGCAGCCAGATGCCGAGCAGGATCATGCCGATGATGGCGGCCACCTTGATGATCGCGAACCAGAACTCGGTCTCGCCGAAGGCCTTCACGTTGAACAGGTTGATGGCGTTGATCAGCACGAAGAAGATCGCCGCCGTGGCCCAGGTGGGGAACTCCGGCCACCAGAACTGGATGTACTTGCCGACCGCCGTGAGTTCCGACATGCCGACCAGGATGTACAGCACCCAGTAGTTCCAGCCGGACATGAAGCCGGCGAAGCCGCCCCAGTACTTGTGAGCGAAGTGGCTGAAGGAACCGGCGACCGGTTCCTCGACGATCATCTCGCCGAGCTGACGCATGATCAGGAAGGCGATGAAGCCGCCGATGGCGTAGCCGAGGATCATCGACGGGCCGGCGGATTGCAGTACACCGGCCGAGCCCAGGAACAGGCCGGTACCGATGGCGCCACCCAGGGCGATCAGCTGGATGTGGCGGTTCTTCAGGCCACGCTTGAGCGAGCCTTCATGCAGATGGGGGTGTCCATCCATTGCGGGGTTCCTCGGTAGAGGGGTTGGCATTTTTATCGTTATGGTGCGCGGGTAAGCGCGAAGACTAACGAAAAACGGGAGCCCGAGAGCTCCCGTTTTCGATTTTCAGGCCTGGCTTAGCGCGGGAAGGCCGGCGGGTTGACCCCAGCCATCTCTTCCATCACGCGGACCACCTGGCAGCTGTAGCCGAACTCGTTGTCGTACCACACGTACAGCACGACGCGGTTGTCGTTGCAGATGGTGGCTTCGGCATCGACCACGCCGGCGTGGCGGGAACCGACGAAGTCGGTGGAGACCACTTCCTGCGAGCTGACGAAGTCGATCTGCTTCTGCAGGTCGGAGTGCATGGCCATCTGGCGCAGGTACTCGTTGATCTCCTCGCGGGAGGTCGACTTGTTCAGGTTCAGGTTGAGGATGGCCATGGACACGTTCGGGGTGGGAACGCGGATGGCGTTGCCGGTCAGCTTGCCCTTGAGCACCGGCAGGGCCTTGGCGGCGGCGGTGGCGGCACCGGTCTCGGTGATCACCATGTTCAGCGGAGCGCTGCGGCCGCGGCGGCTGCCCTTGTGGAAGTTGTCGATCAGGTTCTGGTCGTTGGTGTACGAGTGAACGGTTTCGACGTGGCCGTTGACGATGCCGTACTGGTCATCGACTGCCTTGAGCACCGGCACGATGGCGTTGGTGGTGCAGGAGGCGGCGGAGACGATCTTGTCGTCGGCGGTGATGTCGCCATGGTTGATGCCATGGACGATGTTCTTCAGCGCGCCCTTGCCCGGAGCGGTGAGGATCACGCGGTCGACGCCCGGGCACTTCAGGTGCTGGCCGAGGCCGTCGGCGTCGCGCCACTTGCCGGTGTTGTCGACCAGCAGGGCGTTCTTGATGCCGTACTGGGTGTAGTCCACCGAGGACGGATCGTTGGAGTAGATCACCTGGATCAGGTTGCCGTTGGCGGTGATGGTGTTGTTGGCCTCATCGATGGTGATGGTGCCGTCGAACTTGCCATGCACGGAGTCGCGGCGCAGCAGGCTGGCGCGCTTGACCAGGTCGTTCTCGGCGCCCTTGCGCACGACGATGGCGCGCAGGCGCAGGCCGTCGCCGCCACCGGTCTTCTCGATCAGGATGCGCGCCAGCAGGCGGCCGATGCGGCCGAAGCCGTACAGCACGACGTCGGTGCCTTCGCGGGCGGCGCCGTTCTGCTTGCCGACCACGTCGGCCAGCTCGTCCTTGGTGAACTGCTCGATGCTGCGGCCGTTACCCTCGGCCTTGAACTTGGCGACCATCTTGCCCAGGTCGACCGAGGCGGCGCCGAGTTTCAGCTCGCTCATGGCCTTGAGGACGGGGAAGGTGTCGTGAACCGACAGCTCGGCTTCGTCGGCCAGGCGGTGGCGGGCGAAACGGTGCGCCTTGAGAATGTCGATCACCGAACGGTTGATCAGGCCACGGCCGTAGATCGAGGTCACCACGTTGTTGTTGCGGTAGAGCTGGCCGATCAGCGGAATCATGGCTTCCGCGAGGGCTTCACGATCGATCCACTCACCGAGACACTGGTCGGGCTTCTGATTCACGGGCATTACCTTCCACATGTAGGAGAAGAAAAAAGGGGCTACATTATGACGGTGCAGGCCATCGCCGGCAATCTGCAGCGCTGCAAAGACTGACAGCCGTCAATCGGGATAGTTACAATCCACCCGGTCAAATTTCCGACCGGAGCCCGCTACGCCCGTGTCCGTATTGCGTATTCCCGCCTTGCCGGCCGCGGCCGGCAAGCAAACCTGGGGCAACCTGCCCGGCGCCGCCCTGAGCCTGGCGGTGGCCGAGGCCGCCGCCCGGGCCAGCCGTTTCACCCTGCTGCTGACCACCGACAGCCAGAGCGCCGAGCGCCTGGAACAGGAGCTGCGTTTCTTCGCCCCGGACCTGCCGGTATTGCAGTTGCCGGACTGGGAAACCCTGCCCTACGACGTGTTTTCGCCGCACCAGGACATCATTTCCCAGCGCGTCGCCACCCTCTACCAGTTGCCCGAGCTGCGCCGCGGCGTGCTGGTGGCGCCCATCGCCACCGCCCTGCACCGCCTGGCGCCGGTGAAGTTCCTGCTGGGCGGCAGCCTGGTGCTGGACGTCGGCCAGAAGCTCGACGTCGAGCAGATGCGCCTGCGCCTGGAAGCCGCCGGCTACCGCTGCGTGGACACCGTCTACGAACACGGCGAGTTCGCCGTGCGCGGCGCGCTCATCGACCTGTTCCCGATGGGCAGCGAGCTGCCCTACCGCATCGACCTGTTCGACGACGAGATCGAAACGCTGCGCACCTTCGACCCGGAGAACCAGCGCTCCATCGACAAGGTGCAGAGCATCCGCCTGCTGCCGGCGCGCGAGTTCCCCCTGCGCAAGGAGGCGGTCACCGGCTTCCGCGGGCGCTTCCGCGAGCGTTTCGACGTCGACTACCGGCGCTGCCCGATCTACCAGGACCTGGCCAGCGGCCTGACCCCGGCCGGCATCGAGTACTACCTGCCGCTGTTCTTCGAGGAGGGCGAGACCTCCACCCTGTTCGACTACCTGCCCCAGGACACCCAGGTGTTCTCCCTGCCGGGCATCGAGCAGGCCGCCGAGCAGTTCTGGAACGACGTGCGCAGCCGCTACGAGGACCGCCGCTACGACCCCGAGCGGCCGCTGCTGCCGCCGGCCGAGCTGTTCCTGCCGGTGGAGGACTGCTTCGCCCGCCTGAAGAGCTGGCCGCGCGTGGTGGTCAGCGCCGAGCCGGTCGAGCCGGGCGTGGGCCGCGAGAGCTTCCCCGCCGAGCCCCTGCCGGACCTGGCCATCGAGGCCAAGGCCAGCGAGCCGCTGGCCCGGCTGCGCCGCTTCATCGAGGAATTCCCCGGGCGCATCCTGTTCAGCGCCGAATCCGCCGGGCGCCGCGAGGTGCTGCTGGAACTGCTGGCGCGGCTGAAGCTGCGCCCCGGCGAAGTCGACGGCTGGCCGGCCTTCCTCGCCCAGCCCGAGCGCCTGGCCATCACCATCGCGCCGCTGGACGACGGCCTGCTGCTGAGCGGCGAAGTCGCGCTGATCGCCGAGAGCCCGCTGTTCGGCCAGCGCGTGATGCAGCGCCGGCGCCGCGAGAAGACCCGCGACGGCGGCGAGAACGTCATCAAGAACCTCACCGAGCTGCGCGAAGGCGCGCCGGTGGTGCACATCGACCACGGCGTCGGCCGCTACATGGGCCTGATCACCCTGGAGATCGACGGGCAGACCGCCGAGTTCCTGGCCCTGGAGTACGCCGACGAGGCCAAGCTCTACGTGCCGGTGGCCAACCTGCACCTGATCGCCCGCTACACCGGCAGCGACGACGCCCTGGCGCCGCTGCACAAGCTCGGCTCCGAGGCCTGGCAGAAGGCCAAGCGCAAGGCCGCCGAGCAGGTCCGCGACGTCGCCGCCGAACTGCTCGACATCTACGCCCGCCGCGCCGCGCGCAAGGGCTACGCATTCAAGGACCCGCAGGCCGACTACGCCACCTTCTCCGCCGGCTTCCCCTTCGAGGAGACGCCAGACCAGCAGGCGGCCATCGACGCCGTGGTGGCCGACATGCTCGCCGACAAGCCGATGGACCGCCTGGTGTGCGGCGACGTCGGCTTCGGCAAGACCGAGGTAGCCATGCGCGCCGCCTTCGTCGCCGTGCACAGCGGCAAGCAGGTGGCGGTGCTGGTGCCCACCACCCTGCTAGCCCAGCAGCACTACAACAGCTTCCGCGACCGCTTCGCCGACTGGCCGGTGACCGTGGAGGTGATGAGCCGCTTCAAGACCGCCAAGGAAGTCGAAGGCGCGGTCGGCCAGCTCGCCGAGGGCAAGGTGGACATCGTCATCGGCACCCACAAGCTGCTGCAGGAGGACGTGCGCTTCAAGAACCTCGGCCTGGTCATCATCGACGAGGAACACCGCTTCGGCGTGCGCCAGAAGGAGCAGCTCAAGGCCCTGCGCAGCGAGGTGGACATCCTCACCCTCACCGCCACGCCGATCCCGCGCACGCTGAACATGGCCGTGGCCGGCATGCGCGACCTGTCGATCATCGCCACGCCGCCGGCGCGCCGCCTGTCGGTGCGCACCTTCGTCATGGAGCAACAGAACGCGGTGATCAAGGAGGCGCTGCTGCGCGAGCTGTTGCGCGGCGGCCAGGTCTACTACCTGCACAACGAGGTGAAGAGCATCGAGAAGTGCGCCCGCGACCTGGCCGAGCTGGTGCCCGAGGCGCGCATCGGCATCGGCCACGGGCAGATGCACGAACGCGATCTGGAACGGGTGATGAGCGACTTCTACCACAAGCGCTTCAACGTGCTGGTGGCCTCGACCATCATCGAGACCGGCATCGACGTGCCCAGCGCCAACACCATCCTCATCGAGCGCGCCGACAAGTTCGGCCTGGCCCAGCTGCACCAGCTGCGCGGGCGCGTCGGCCGCAGCCACCACCAGGCCTACGCCTACCTGCTGACGCCGCCGCGCAAGCAGATGACGCCCGACGCCGAGAAACGCCTGGAGGCCATCGCCAACGCCCAGGACCTGGGCGCCGGCTTCGTCCTGGCCACCCACGATCTGGAAATCCGCGGCGCCGGCGAGCTGCTCGGCGAAGGCCAGAGCGGGCAGATCCAGGCGGTGGGCTTCACCCTCTACATGGAAATGCTCGAACGCGCGGTGAAAGCCATCCGCAAGGGCGAGCAGCCCAACCTGGAGCAGCCCCTGGGCGGCGGCCCGGACATCAACCTGCGGGTGCCGGCGCTGATCCCCGAGGACTACCTGCCCGACGTGCACGCGCGGCTGATCCTCTACAAGCGCATCGCCAACCAGCTGGACGAGGACGGCCTGCGCGAACTGCAGGTGGAGATGATCGACCGCTTCGGCCTGCTGCCCGAGCCGGCGAAGAACCTGGTGCGTCTGACGCTCCTGAAACTGCAGGCGGAGAAGCTCGGCATCGTCAAGGTGGATGCCGGCCCCCAGGGAGGCCGGGTAGAATTCGCCGCCGATACCTGCGTCGACCCGCTGGTGCTGATCAAGCTGATCCAGAGCCAGCCGAACCGCTACAAGTTCGAAGGCGCGACCCTGTTCAAGTTCCAGGTGCCCATGGAGCGCCCGGAAGAACGCTTCAACACCCTCGAGGCGCTGTTCGAGCGCCTCGCGCCCAACGCATCCTGAAAGGACCAGTATGTTCCGCTACCTGCCGCTGCTGCTTGCCCTTATCGCCCCGGCGAGCTTCGCCGACGACCTCTACCAGGTCGAACTGATCCTGTTCCAGCAGGAAGGCGACGTCGTCTACTCCAGCCAGCCGGCGCCCGACGACTGGGCCAAGGGCGCCCAGCCGCTGGGCGAGGACGCCCGCCGGCCGACGGCGATGGACGCCCAGGCCAACAAGCTGGCCCAGGCCCAGGGCTACCACGTGCTGATGCACAAGGCCTGGAAACAGTCCATCGGCGACACGCCGGTGAAGATCGCCCTCAGCGAAGGCCGCCAGCAGGATGACCACTTCCCCGTGGAAGGCACCATCAGCCTGCGCCAGCAGCGCTTCGTCGACACCCAGGTGGACTTCTGGATCAACCAGTTCGGCGCCGACGGCCTGCTCGCCAACAGCCAGCACATGGTCCAGGACGTCAGCCTGAAGAACGACGTGCTGGCCTACCTCGACCACCCCAGCCTGGGCATGCTGATCCGCGTCAGCCCGCTCAACGCCAAGCCGACCACCCCGCCGCCGGCGGAAATGCAGGAAGAGGCGCCGGCCGGGCAACCGCAGCAACCCGCCCCGGAAGCCCCGGCCAACGGCGGCTTCGACGCCCCGCCGGCGAGCGAGCCAGACCAGCAGTAAACGCAAAGGGGGGCAGCATGCCGCCGTTCATCGAGCACCTGCGACGCATTCCCTGGCGCCGCCTGTTCCCCAGCGTCACCCTGGTCCGCGGCGAAGCCTACGCCCGCGAGGGCCGGATACAGATCACCCGCCTGACCGAGCGCACGCTGGACAGCGTGTGCGATGGCTCGGGCAGCAATCGTTACCGCCAGCGCATCGGCCTTTCCGCCAGCGGCGACACCCTCGAGTGCCAGTGCGATTGCCCGGTCGGCTTCGACTGCAAGCATTGCGCGGCGGCGCTGCTGCACCTGCTGGAAGGCCTGTCCCCCTCGACCTCCGCGGAGCCCGCGCCAGCCGCCCGCCCACCCCAGAGGACCGCCACCGAGCTGTCCTACGACCTGCAGCACTGGCTGAGGAAGCTGCCCGCCGTCCTCAGGGAGCAGCCGCCCGGCACGGCGATGCACGAGTCGCCCCTGTACTACCGCCTGACCAAGAGCGGCCGAATACTGATCCACACCGCCGCCCATACAGCAGGCGGCAAGCTCCAGGGCTACCTGCGCATCTCCTCGATAACCCAGAGCCTGCCCTGCGTGGATGCCGTGGACCAGCAAATCCTGGTCCGCGCACTGGACGCCCCGGGCACCCAGCCCCACACCAGCGAAATAGCGCTCAAGGGCCGCAAGGGCGCCGAGCTGCTGGAGCTGATCCTGCGCAGCGGGCGCCTGTTCCTCGACCTGGGCCCGCCGGCCAGCCAGTTGCTCGCAGGCCCGGAACTGCCCGCTCGGCTCGCCTGGCGCAGGGACGAGTACGGTGACTACAGGGTCGCCTGGGATACCGACGCCGAGCCCCGGCCACAACTGCTGACGCAACTGACGCCACCCTGGTACCTCGACCGCAAGAACCTGCGCGTGGGCCCGCTGCACCACGGCCTGCCCGAGGCCCTGGCCAGCTATCTGCCGAGCGCACCGCCGGTGAGCGAGGAAGAGGCCATGCTGTTCGCCCTGCAACTGAAGGAACTGGCGCCCCAGGCGCCCCTGCCGGTGAGCTACGCGGAGCAGCGCCTGGAAGACGTCCGCCCCGTTCCCCACCTGTACCTGACCAGCCTGACCCAGCGCTCCTACAGCAGGGAACGCTATGGCTTCGTCGAGGAGCTGCGCCACCTCGCAGCCCTGGACTTCGCCTATCAAGGGCAGCGGGTGCATGGCCCTGCGCGCAAGGACCAGCCGATCCGCTTCCACGTCGATGGCAGCTTCGTCACCATCGAGCGCCAACCCAAGATCGAGCAGGCCTTGCGCAAGAGCTTGCAGAAGCTGGGCCTGGAGAAACTCGGCAAATACGACACTCCCCGCCAGTTGGAGTACAAGTCCGAAGTCTTCTCGGCGGATGCCGAGCGCTGGCCCGCGGTTCTCCGCGGCCTGCCGAAACTGCGCGAACAGGGCTGGGTGGTGGAGATGGCCGACGAGTTCCTCCTCGACTTCAGCGAAGTCGAGGACTGGTTCGTCCACATAGAGGAAGAGGCCGGCAACGCCTGGTTCGACCTGGAACTGGGCATCCGCGTCGACGGCCAGGAAGTCAGCCTGCTGCAACCGCTGCTGGAACTGCTCCGCCAGCGCCCCGAGGCGCTGCGTGATGGCGCAGCCAACGCCCCCGGAGCCGAGCTGCCCATACGGCTCCACGCGCATCGCCAGGCCGACGGCAAGCCGCTGAAGGTCAGCCTGCCGCTGGAGCGGGTCAAGGCGATACTGCAGGTTCTGGAGGGGCTGTACCTCGCCAGCCCGGAAAACAACGGCGACAGCCTGCGCCTGTCGAGCGCCGACGCCGGGCTGCTCGCCCCGCTCGACGAACATCCCCTGCACTGGCAGGGCGGCGAACGCCTGCTGCGCTTCGCCAAGCGCCTGCGCGACCACCACCAGCAAGCGTGCCGGCCCCCCGAGGGCCTGCGGGCCGAGCTGCGCCCCTACCAGTTGCAGGGCCTGGCCTGGATGCAGGCGCTGCGCGAACTGGAAGTGGGCGGCATCCTCGGCGACGACATGGGCCTGGGCAAGACGCTACAGGTGCTTGCGCACGTTCTCACGGAAAAACGCGCCGGGCGCCTGGACCGACCGGCCCTGGTGCTGATGCCCACCAGCCTGGTGGCCAACTGGCAGGACGAGGCACAACGCTTCGCCCCGGACCTGCGCGTGCTCACCCTGCACGGCAGCGACCGCCACAAGGGCTTCAATGAGCTTGACCGGTACGACCTGCTGCTCAGCACCTACGCCCTGCTGCCGCGGGACATCGAGGCGCTGAGCCGGCAGCCGCTGCACCTGGCGGTGTTCGACGAGGCGCAGTACCTGAAAAACGCCAGCAGCAAGTCGGCCCGGGCCGCGGCGAAGCTCGACGCCCGCCAGCGCCTGTGCCTGACCGGCACGCCGCTGGAAAACCACCTAGGCGAGCTCTGGGCGCTGTTCGACCTGGTCATGCCCGGCTGGCTGGGCGATGCGCGCAGCTTCGCCCGCCTGTACCGCACCCCCATCGAAAAGGCCGGCGACAGCCAGCGCCTGGCCCACCTCAACGCCCGCATCAAGCCCTTCCTGCTGCGGCGCAAGAAGGAACAGGTGGCCAACGAACTGCCGCCCAAGAGCGAGATCACCCACTGGGTGGAACTCAGCGACGTGCAGCGCGACCTCTACGAAACCGTGCGCCTGGCCATGGACAGCAAGGTCCGTGCGGAAATCCAGCGCAAGGGGCTGGCACGCAGCCACATCGTGGTCCTCGAAGCCCTGCTCAAGCTGCGCCAGGTCTGCTGCGACCCGCGCCTGCTGGACCAAACCCTGCCGGCGGCGGGCTCGGGCAAGCTCGCCGGCCTGCTGGAAATGCTCGACGAACTGCTGGAGGAAGGCCGCCGCGTGCTGCTGTTCTCGCAGTTCACCTCGATGCTCGAACTGATCCAGGCGGAGCTGGAGCAACGCGGCATCCCCTACGCCCTGCTCACTGGCGACACCCGCGACCGCCGCCAGCCGGTGGAAGACTTCCAGCAGGGCCGCGTGCCGCTGTTCCTGATCAGCCTGAAGGCCGGCGGCACCGGCCTCAACCTCACCGCCGCCGACACCGTGATCCACTATGACCCCTGGTGGAACCCGGCGGTGGAACAGCAGGCCACCGACCGCGCCTACCGCATCGGCCAGGACAAGCCGGTATTCGTCTACAAGCTGATCGCCCGCGGCACCCTGGAAGAGAAGATCCAGCAGTTGCAGGCCAGGAAAGCAGCGCTGGCCGCCGGCGTATTGGAAGAAGGCAAGGACAGCGGTCTTCAGCTGCAGGACAGCGATATAGACGCCCTCTTCGCGCCCCTGCCGAAAGCCTGACCTGCCGCACGATTCTCATGTAGGAGCGCGCCCTGCGCGCGAAATCGCGGGCAGGGCCCGCTCCTACAGCCGCCGGGAGGCATGGCGTTCCATTGTAGGAGCGGACCTTGTCCGCGATAACCGGACCTCCCGGCGCGATTCGCGGATAAGATCCGCTCCTACGGGTACGCCCTCACACCATACGCGCGCCCTGCGCGCGAAATCGCGGGCAGGGCCCGCTCCTACAGCCGCCGGGAGACATGGCATTCCATTGTAGGAGCGGACCTTGTCCGCGATAGCCGGACCTCCCTGCGCAATTCGCGGATAAGAGGTACGCCCTCACACCATACCCCTTGTAGGAGCGCGCCGAGGGGCTCCTCGTAGGATGGGTTGAGCTTGCGAAACCCATGCAGTTGCGCTGATGGGTATCGCTTCGCTCAACGCCATCCTACGAAAAGCCATGCTCGCTCATGCGGTAGGAGCGGACCTTGTCCGCGATCAGCACGAATCGCGGTGGCAGGCCTATCAGCCCGCCAACACCCGCGCCAGCACCTCGCGTACCTTGCCGATGCCTTCGTGCAGGGCCTGCTCGATCTCGGCCATGGTGATGATGCCGCTGGACTTGCCGGCCGCCGGGTTGACCACCAGCGACAGGCAGGCATAGGGCAGCTCCAGCTCGCGGGCCAGGGCGGCTTCGGGCATGCCGGTCATGCCGACGATGTCGCAGCCGTCGCGCTCCAGCCGGGCGATTTCCGCCACCGTCTCCAGGCGCGGGCCCTGGGTCGCGGCGTAGACGCCATGGCTGCTGTGCGGATGGCCCAGCGCCTGCAGCGCCGCCACCAGCTTCTGGCGCAGCCCTTCGTCATAGGGATGGCTGAAGTCGATATGGGTGACGTGATCGATGTCGCCGGCGAAGTAGGTGTGCTCGCGGCCGTAGGTGTAGTCGATGATCTGGTGCGGCACGCAGAGGTGGCCGCTGCCCATGGCAGCGTGGATGCCGCCCACCGCGTTGACCGCCAGCACCGCCTGGGCGCCGGCCTGCTTGAGCGCCCAGAGGTTGGCGCGGTAGTTCACCTGGTGCGGCGGGAAGCGGTGCGGGTGGCCGTGGCGGGCCAGGAACAGCACCTCGCGGCCGGCGTACTCGCCGCGCTGGATCGGCGCCGAGGGCGCGCCGTAGGGCGTGTCCAGGTTCAGCGAATCCTTCAGGGTCAGGCCTTCCAGCTGGGTCAGGCCGGTGCCGCCGATGATGGCGTAGACGGTCATGGCGAATCCTCAGTCGATCAGTTGTGCCGCGCGCAGTTCGCCCACGGCCTGCTGCCAGCGCGGCAGCTGCTTGTATTCGATGCCCGGCCAGGCCCTGGCGCGCATCCGCGCCAGGCGCTCGGGGGCCTTCACCTTCAGGCGCTGCAGGGCGCCCAGGGCCAGTTCCGCCGAGCCACGGTCGTTGCACACCAGGCCCATGTCGCAGCCGGCATTCAGCGCGGCCTGGATGCGGCTGGCGGCATCGCCCACCACGTGGGCGCCGGCCATGGACAGGTCGTCGCTGAAGATCACCCCGTCGAAGCCCAGTTCGCCGCGCAGGATGTCCTGCAGCCAGCGCCGCGAGAAACCGGCAGGGCCGGCATCCACCTGCGGGTAGATGACGTGGGCGGGCATCACCGCGTCCAGCTCGCCGGCCAGGCGCTGGAAAGGCACCAGGTCGCTGCGGCGGATCTCGTCGAGGCTGCGCTCGTCCTCGGGAATCCCCACGTGGGAATCCACCTCGGCCCAGCCGTGACCGGGGAAGTGCTTGCCGGTGGCGGCCATGCCGGCGGCGTGCATGCCGCGAATGAAGGCGCCGGCCAGCCGCGTGGCGCGCGCCGGGTCGCCCTCGAAGGCGCGGCTGCCGACCACGGCGCTGCGCTGGTGGTCCAGGTCCAGCACCGGGGCGAAGCTCAGGTCCAGGCCCACCGCCAGCACCTCGGTGGCCATCAGCCAGCCGCACTGCTCGGCCAGGCGCTCGGCATTGGCGTTGTCGGCGATGGCGCGCATCGCCGGTAGCCGCAGGAAGCCCTGGCGCAGGCGCTGCACGCGGCCGCCCTCCTGGTCCACCGCCAGCAGCAGGTCAGGGCGCAGGGCGCGGATGGTCGCGCAGAGTTCGCGCACCTGGCGCGGGCTTTCGATGTTGCGGGCGAAGATGATCAGCCCGCCCACTTCGGGGTGGCGCAGGATCCGGCGGTCCTCGGCGGTGAGCCAGGTGCCGCCGATGTCGAGCATCAGGGAGCCTTGCATGGGGGAATCCTTAACAGAGTTCGGCCGCGCGCCACTGCGGCTGCGGCGCCTCGTCGAGGCGCACGGGGCAGTGCAGCGGCACACGGGGGAAGAGTTGCAGCAGGTCGGCGTTGCGCAGGCGCACGCAGCCATGGGACAACGGCGCGCCCATGGGTTCGCAATCCGGCGTGCCGTGCAGGTAGATGTAGCGACGGAAGGTGTCCACCTCGCCCAGGCGGTTGACGCCCGGCTCGCAGCCGCTCAGCCAGAGGATGCGGCTGAGGATCCAGTCGCGCCCGGGGAACTGCTCGTGCAGCGCCGGGCTCCACACCTCGCCGGTCCAGCGCCGGCCACGCAACACCGCGCCGCAGGGCAGGCCTTCGCCGATCTTCGCCCGAACCTGGTGCAGGCCGCGCGGCGTGCAGCCGGAGCCCTGGCGCTCGCCGGCGCCGTTCAGCGCGGTGGAAACGGGCAAACGCAGCACCAGACGCTGCGCGGCGAAGCCGTAGAGCACCTGGTCGGCGAGGGAAATGTGCAACAGGTCGAGATCGGGCATCGTCCGCCAGCGACAGCAGGAATGGCCCGCTACTTTAGCCGATCGGCCGTGGCAGGCCCAGCGCGCTCAGACCTTGGCCGGCGCCGGCGCCTTGCTGCGCGGCTTGGGCTGGGCGCCGGCCAGGGACGGGTCGCTGACGCCGCTGTCGGCGCGCATGCCGGCGGCGAGGAACGGCACCATCAGGCGCATCACCTGCTCGATCGAGGTGTTCACCCCGAAGTCGTTCTCGGCCATGGCGCGCAACGCCTTGATCCCGGACATGCTGAAGGCGGCGGCGCCGAGCATGAAGTGCACGCGCCAGAACAGCTCGATGGGCGGCAGCCGCGGCGCGGCTTCGTTGACCAGCTGCATGTAGCGGCGGAACACCTTGCCGTAGACCTCTTCGAGGTACTTGCGCAGGTGCCCCTGGCTCTGGCTGAAGGCCAGGCCCAGCAGGCGCATGAAGATCGACAGGTCGTTGCCGCTGCGCGGCTTCACCGCCATGGCCTGCACCACCAGCAGTTCGAGCAGTTCCTCGAGGCTGGCGCGCGGCACGTCGGGCTTGGCCTGGCGCCGGTCCAGTTCCTTTTCCAGACTGGCGCAGAAGGGCCCGAGGAAGCGCGAGAAGACCGCCTGGATCAGCGCCTTCTTCGAGCCGAAATGGTAGTTCACCGCCGCCAGGTTGACCCCGGCCTTGCTGGTGATCAGACGCAACGAGGTCTCGGCGAAGCCTTTTTCCGCGAACAGCTGCTCCGCAGCATCGAGGATACGTTCGACGGTTTCCGACTGGGCCATGGATGATTTCACCTGACAAACACTTGTTTGAAACTTACGTTTCAAATCAATCCATTGTCAAGCCTGGCGCGGGGGGATTGTTGCGGATTCTCGGGCAATACGACGAACGATGCCAGCGGGACGTTGGCCGAATCCGCCGAATTACAGCCCCCGGCCGATGAAATAATTCGTTGCCAGTGGCCGACCACTGTATATAATCCCAGCCACTGTACAAAAAGACAGAGTAGGGACATGCAGAAGCTGACGCCGCGCCAAGCCGAGATCCTCTCCTTCATCAAGCGTTGCCTGGAAGACAACGGCTACCCGCCGACGCGCGCCGAGATCGCCCAGGAGCTCGGCTTCAAGTCGCCCAACGCCGCCGAGGAGCACCTCAAGGCCCTGGCCCGCAAGGGCGCCATCGAGATGACCCCCGGCGCCTCGCGCGGCATCCGCATCCCCGGCTTCGAACCCAAGGCCGCGGCCAACGAGGACGAACTGCCGATCATCGGCCGCGTCGCCGCCGGCGCGCCGATCCTCGCCGAGCAGAACGTCGAGGACGCCTGCCGCATCAACCCGGCCTTCTTCAACCCGCGCGCCGACTACCTGCTGCGCGTGCGCGGGCAGAGCATGAAGGACGTCGGCATCCTCGACGGCGACCTGCTCGCCGTGCACGTCACCCGCGAGGCGCGCAACGGCCAGATTGTCGTCGCCCGCCTTGGCGAAGAGGTCACGGTGAAGCGCTTCAAGCGCGAGGGCAGCAAGGTCTGGCTGATCGCCGAGAACCCCGAGTTCGCGCCCATCGAGGTCGACCTCGAGGAACAGGAACTGACCATCGAAGGTTTGAGCGTCGGCGTCATCCGCCGCTGACAGGAGGCCCCATGCAGTATCCCCAGCCGCTGGACCTGCCCCAACTGCCGCTATTCCAGGAGGCGCTCTGGGCGAACGCCGAAGAGCCCCTGCTGGCCAAGCTGGCAGAACCGGATGCCGTCGAGGACGAAGCCTTCAGCGAACTGTCGCTGCGCGGCCTGCCGGGCCACTGCCAGAGCCTGTTGGCGCCCATCCTGCGCGAACTCAGCGAAGAGAAGGATGCCCGCTGGCTGACGCTGATCGCCCCGCCGGCCAGCCTCACCCACGACTGGCTGCGCAAGGCCGGGTTGAACCGCGAGCGCATCCTGCTGCTGCCGGCGCGCGACCAGGCCTCCGCCCTGAGCCTGGCCTGCGAGGCGCTGCGCCTGGGCCACAGCCACACGGTGGTCAGCTGGCTATCGGCGCTCGGCGGCAAGGCGCGCGCGCAACTGTCCCGCGCGGCGCTTGCCGGGCAGGCGCAGAGCCTGAATATCCGTCTGGGGTAGAAAAGAAAGGAATCAGTGCAGGACGCGCGGGCCGTCCTGCTCGACTTCGCCACCTTCGGCGAGGCGGCCGGCCAGTTGTACGCCGACGTTGAACATCGCCTTGGCGATCTCGATGTGCTGGCCCTGCAGGAAGCCCTTGGCGTCGTTGGAGAACTCCAGGGTCACCAGCGCCTCCTCGTCTTCCGCGCGGCGCAGTACGATGCGCCCATCGGGCAGTTCAACGATTTCCAGGAATGAGGTCGGCATGGCTAGGTTCTCTCACAGCAGAACGGCCATTGTAACAGTCATGGCCGCTCTCCCCTAGCCCAACCGACTTCCGGCAGGCTTCAGAGCTCGGTCAACGCCCCGCGGAAGCGCAACACCATTTCCTTCAGCGACTTGCGCCAGGCTTCCAGTTCGGCGTTGCCCAGGGCCTGCGGCTCTTCCTCGTCCAGGCTGACGGCCTGGATCAGCGGCTGGGTCGGGTCGACCTTGGCCTTGCGCGGCTCGCGCGGCGGCTGGAACAGCTCGGCGTAGGCGGCCAGCAGCTGCGCCAGCCAGGTTTCCGGCTGCTGCGCCAGCTCCACCAGCTCGGCCAGTTCCGGGCTCGGCGAGGCCGCCAGCACCTCGGCGTTGAGCAGCAGCTCGACGCGCGGCGCATTGGCCTCGGGCAGGCGGTAGTAGCCGGCGATCTCATGGGCTACGCCCAGCACCGCGCCATACAGGTGAAACAGCGCCGCCTCGCGCTCGGCCTGCACCAGCGCCTGGGCGTTCATCGGCCGCGCCTCTTCCGCCTTGCGCCAGGCTTCCAGGGCCAGGCCGGCGAAATACAGCTTCTGGTTGGTGCGGGTGTAGAGTTCCTGAGCCATCAGCGCGCCCTCATGCGGTCACTCGGCAGTATATGCGCGCCCCGCCTGCGCGGGGCGCGCCGCCCATCAGCGCTTGTCCTCGACCTTCCACTTGCCGCCGTCGAAGAAGGCGCGCCAGCCGCTGGGCTTGCCGTCCACCTCGGACTGCACGTACTGCTCCTTGGTCTTGCGGCTGAAGCGGATTACCGCCGGGCGGCCATCCGGGTCCTTCTGCGGCGCGGCGAGCAGGAAGTGGTATTTCGGGTCCAGCTCGTCCTTGTGCGGGATCAGCTCGCTCACCAGGGGCGCGCGGGTCTCGCGGTTCTTGGGGAACTGGCTGGCGGCCAGGAACAGGCCGGAAGCGCCGTCGCGCAGCACGTAGACATCGTCGACCTTCTCGCACTTGAGCTCGGGCATGCGGATGGCGTCCATCTTCGGCGGCGCCGGCTCGCCGTTCTTCAGCAGCTTGCGGGTGTTCTTGCAGGCCGGGTTGGTGCAACCGAAGAACTTGCCGAAACGGCCGGTCTTGAGCTGCATCTGGCTGCCGCATTTGTCGCATTCCAGGCTCGGACCTTCGTAGCCCTTGATGCGGTACTGGCCTTCCTCGATCTCGTAGCCCGGGCAATCCGGATTGTTACCGCAGATGTGCAGCTTGTGCTTCTCGTCCAGCAGGTAGGCATCCATCGCCGTGCTGCAGATCGGGCAGCGGTGCTTGCCGCGCAGCACGCGGGATTCGGACTCGCCCTCGTCGTCCGCGGCGATCTCGTCGCCGGGGATGAGGTTGATGGTGGCCTTGCAGCGCTCCTTCGGCGGCAGGCTGTAGCCGGAGCAGCCGAGGAACACGCCGGTGGAGGCGGTGCGGATCATCATCGGCCGGCCGCACTCGCGGCAGGGGATGCTGGTCGGCGTCGGCTGGTTGGCGCGCATGCCTTTCTCGCTGACCTCGGCCACTTCGAGCTTCTTCTTGAAGTCGCCGTAGAACTCGTCGAGCAGGTGCTTCCAGTCGCGCTCGCCCTGGGCTACGTCGTCGAGGTGCTCTTCCATGCCGGCGGTGAAGCCGTAGTCCATCAGGTTGGAGAAGCTCTCGTTGAGGCGGTCGGTGACGATGTCGCCCATCTTCTCGGCGTAGAAGCGGCGGTTGTGGGTGGTGACGTAGCCGCGCTCCTGGATGGTCGAGATGATCGCCGCGTAGGTCGACGGGCGGCCGATGCCGCGCTTCTCCAGCTCCTTGACCAGGCTGGCTTCGGAATAGCGCGCCGGCGGCTTGGTGAAGTGCTGGCTCGGGTCGAGCTTGAGCAGCTTCATCGCATCGCCCTGGTCCATCATCGGCAGCACGTCGTCCTCGCCTGGCTTGCCCTGCTGCGGCAGCACCCTGGTGTAGCCGTCGAACTTGAGGATGCGGCCCTTGGCGCGCAGCTCGAAGTCACCGGCGGCGACGCTGACGGTGGTGGACAGGTACTCGGCCGGCGGCATCTGGCAGGCCACGAACTGGCGCCAGATCAGGTCGTACAGGCGCTCGGCGTCGCGCTCCATGCCCGACAGCTGGGTCGGACGCAGGTTGACGTCGGACGGACGAATCGCTTCGTGCGCTTCCTGGGCGCCTTCCTTGCTGGAATAGAAGTTCGGCTTGGCCGGCAGGTATTTCTTGCCGAACTCGCTGTCGATGAAGCCGCGCACCATGTCGATGGCGTCGGCCGACAGGTTGGTCGAGTCGGTACGCATGTAGGTGATGTAGCCGGCCTCGTAGAGACGCTGGGCCATCATCATGGTCTTCTTCACGCCGAAGCCCAGGCGATTGCTCGCGGCCTGCTGCAGGGTCGAGGTGATGAAGGGCGCCGAGGGCCGGCTGGAGGTCGGCTTGTCCTCGCGCTTGGCCACGCTGTAGCTGGAGGCCTTGAGCTTCTCCAGGGCGGCCATGGCCTGGGCTTCGTTGAGCGGCTTGAAGGCTTCGCCCTTCTCGCGCACCACTTCGAAGCGGGCCTTATCGCCGCGCGGGGTGTTCAGGTCGGCGTGGATTTCCCAGTATTCCTCGGGGACGAAGGCGCGGATCTCGCGCTCGCGCTCCACCACCAGCTTCACCGCCACCGACTGCACGCGGCCGGCGGACAGGCCGCGGGCGATCTTCGACCACAGCAGCGGCGAGACCATGTAGCCCACCACGCGGTCGAGGAAGCGCCGCGCCTGCTGGGCGTTGACGCGGTTGATGTCCAGCTCGCCGGGCTGCGAGAAGGCTTCCTGGATGGCCTTCTTGGTGATTTCGTTGAACACCACGCGCTTGTAGCGGCTGTCGTCGCCGCCGATGGCCTCGCGCAGGTGCCAGGCGATGGCCTCCCCTTCGCGGTCCAAGTCGGTTGCGAGATAGATGGTGTCGGCATCCTTGGCCAGGCGGCGTAGCTCCTCGATCACCTTCTCCTTGCCGGGGAGGATCTCGTACTTGGCCTTCCAGCCGTGCTCCGGGTCCACGCCCATACGGGTGAACAGCTGGCGTTTGGCCTTCTCCTTCGGCGACAGCGCAGGGGCTTCGGCAGCGCTCTTGCGGGCCTTGGCCGCGGCCGGCTCCTTCGCGCTGGACGAACCGCTGGTGGGCAGGTCGCGAATGTGGCCGATGCTCGACTTCACCACGTACTGGCTGCCCAGGTACTTGTTGATGGTCTTGGCCTTGGCCGGTGATTCCACGATGACCAGCGATTTACCCATGGATCGGAAGATTCCTGCTTCGAGAAGATGAATATAAGGAGGGAGGCGCCCGGAACGGCACCGCTATATATAGTGGTGGTCCGCCCAAGGTCAAGTTCAGGATTCGCCGAAACCGACCTGGGTCAATCCCAGCGGGTCGTTTTCGGCGCTCACCAGAGCAAAGCGCGGAACCAGCTCGCCGTCCACCTCCACCGCTTCGGTGAACATGCCCAGCGGGCGCACCCAGAGGCCGAACTCGCCGTATAGCGCCTGGTAGACCACCAGGGTCTCCTCGCTCTCCGAATGCCGCGCCACGCCCAGCACGCGGTAGTGCTGGCCCTTGTAGTGACGGTACAGGCCGGTCTGCAGTTCCATTCGCTGCCCTCCTCGGCAAAAAAGCCGCGATTCTCCAGGCCCAGGGCGATCGGGGCAACCCCGCCGCCCGGAAAAACGAAAGCCGGGGCACAAGGCCCCGGCTCGTCCATCGACGAAAGCTTAGACGCGTTCGAAGACGGTGGTGATGCCCTGGCCGAGGCCCACGCACATGGTGGACACGCCCAGAGTGCCGCCGTTCTGTTTCATCACGTTCAGCAGGGTACCGGAGATGCGCGCACCGGAGCAGCCGAACGGGTGACCCAGGGCGATGGCGCCGCCGTGCAGGTTGACCTTCTGGTCCATCTTGTCGAGCAGCTTGAGGTCCTTCAGCACCGGCAGGGCCTGGGCGGCGAAGGCTTCGTTGAGCTCGACGAAGTCGATGTCGTCGATGGTCAGGCCGGCGCGCTTGAGCGCCTTGTTGGTCGAGGGCACCGGGCCGTAGCCCATGATCGCCGGGTCGACGCCCGCCACGGCCATGGCGCGAACCACGGCCATCGGCTGGATGCCCAGGTCCTTGGCGCGCTGGGCGCTCATGACGATCATGCAGGAAGCGCCGTCGGTGATCTGCGAGGAGGTGCCCGCGGTCACGGTGCCGCCCTTGGGGTTGAACGCCGGCTTCAGCGCGGCCAGGCCTTCCAGGGTGGTTTCCGGACGAATGGTCTCGTCGAAGTCGAAGACCTTCAGGAAGCCGTTCTCGTCATACCCTTCCATCGGGATGATCTCGTCCTTGAACTTGCCTTCCTGGGTGGCCTTCCACGCCAACTGGTGCGAACGCACGCCGAACTTGTCCTGGGCCTCGCGGGTGATGCCGTGCATCTTGCCCAGCATCTCGGCGGTCAGGCCCATCATGCCGGAGGCCTTGGCGGCGTACAGCGACAGGTGCGGGTTCGGGTCGACGCCGTGCATCATGCCGACGTGGCCCATGTGCTCCACGCCGCCGACGACGAAGACGTCGCCGTTGCCGGTCTGGATCGCCTGCACGGCGGTGTGCAGGGCGCTCATCGACGAGCCGCACAGGCGGCTGACGGTCTGGCCGGCGCTGGTGTGGGGGATCTGGGTCATCAGCGAGGCCATGCGCGCGATGTTCCAGCCCTGCTCCAGGGTCTGGTTCACGCAGCCCCAGATGACGTCCTCGACTTCCGCCGGGTCGACCTTCGGGTTGCGTGCAAGCACGCCGCTGATCAGGTGCGCGGACATGTTCTCCGCGCGGGTGTTGCGGTGCATCCCGCCCTTGGAACGGCCCATCGGGGTGCGGCCGAAGTCGACAATGACGGCGTCTCTCGGATTCAGGCTCATAAATTCACTCTCGCTCTATTCGTTCGCACTCAACCGAAGAACTTCTGGCCGTTCTTGGCCATTTCACGCAGCTTCGCGGTCGGGTGGTACAGCGGGCCCAGGTCGGCGTACTTGTCGGCCAGGGCGACGAATTCGGCCACGCCGATGGAGTCGATGTAGCGCAGCGCACCGCCACGGAAGGGCGGGAAGCCGATGCCGTAGATCAGGCCCATGTCGGCCTCGGCGGCGGTTTCGACGATGCCGTCTTCCAGGCAGCGCACGGTCTCCAGGCACAGCGGGATCATCATGTAGTTGATGATGTCCTCGTCGGTCAGCTCACGCTGCTCGCTGACGATGGCCTTGAGCAGTTCGTAGGCCTGCGGGTCGCTGACTTTCTTCGGCTTGCCGCGCTTGTCGGTCTCGTAGGCGTAGAAGCCCTTGCCGTTCTTCTGGCCCAGGCGGTTGGCCTCGTACATGACGTCGACGGCGGTCTTGCCTTCAACGGCCATGCGGTCCGGGAAGCCTTCGGCCATCACGTCGCGGCCATGGTGGCCGGTGTCGATGCCGACCACGTCGGACAGGTAGGCCGGGCCCATGGGCCAGCCGAACTTCTCCATGACCTTGTCGATGCGCGCGAAGTCGACGCCGAAGCCCAGCAGCTTGGAGAAGCCGCCGAAGTACGGGAACAGCACGCGGTTGACCAGGAAGCCGGGGCAGTCATTCACCACGATGGGGTTCTTGCCCATCTTCTTGGCGTAGGCCACGGTGGTGGCGACGGCCACTTCACCGGACTTCTCGCCGCGGATGACCTCGACCAGGGGCATCATGTGCACCGGGTTGAAGAAGTGCATGCCGACGAAGTTTTCCGGGCGCTTCAGCGCCTGGGCCAGCAGGCTGATGGAGATGGTCGAGGTGTTGGAAGCGAGGATCGCGTCCTCCTTGACCACGCCTTCCACCTCGGCCAGCACGATCTGCTTGACCTTGGGGTTCTCGACCACGGCTTCGACGACGATGTCGACGTTGCCGAAGTCGCCGTAGGACATGGTCGGGCGGATGGCGTTCAGCGCCTCGGCCATCTTGGCCGGGGTCAGGCGGCCCTTCTCGACGCGCTTGCCGAGCAGCTTGGAGGCCTCGTTCAGGCCCATCTGGATACCCTCTTCGCGGATATCCTTCATCAGGATCGGGGTGCCCTTGACCGCCGACTGGTAGGCGATGCCGCCGCCCATGATGCCGGCGCCGAGCACGGCGGCCAGTTTCACGTCCTTGGCGACTTCGTCGTACTGCTTGGCTTTCTTCTTCAGTTCCTGGTCGTTCAGGAACAGGCCGATCAGGCTTTGCGCAACCGAGGTCTTGGCCAGCTTGACGAAGCCCTGGGCCTCGACTTCCAGCGCCTTGTCACGGCCGAAGTTGGCAGCCTTCTGGATCGACTTGATGGCTTCGACCGGGGCCGGGTAGTTCGGGCCGGCCTGGCCAGCGACGAAGCCCTTGGCGGTCTCGAAGGCCATCATCTGCTCGATGGCGTTGAGCTTGATCTTTTCCAGCTTGGGCTGGCGGCGGGCCTTGTGGTCCAGCTCGCCGGCGATGGCGCGCTTGACCAGGTCCAGGGCCGCGGCCTGCAGTTGCTCGGGGGCGACCACGGCGTCGACGGCGCCGACCTTCAGGGCGTCCTCGGCACGGTTTTCCTTGCCCGAGGCGATCCACTCCACGGCGTTGTCCACGCCGATCAGGCGCGGCAGGCGCACGGTGCCGCCGAAGCCCGGGTAGATGCCCAGCTTGACTTCCGGCAGACCGATCTTGGCGGTGGCGCTCATCACGCGGAAGTCCGCGGCCAGGCACATTTCCAGGCCGCCGCCCAGGGCGATGCCGTTGATCGCGGCGACGGTCGGGACCTCAAGGTCCTCGAAGGCGCTGAAGATCTTGTTGGCTTCGAGGTTGCCGGCCAGCAGTTCTTCGTCCGGCAGCTTGAAGTTGTCGACGAATTCGGTGATGTCGGCGCCGACGATGAACACGCCTTTGCCGCTGGTCACGATCACGCCCTTGACGGACGCATCGGCCTTGATCGCATCGACTGCTTCACGCAGTTCGTTCAGGGTGAGCCGGTTGAACTTGTTGACGGACTCGCCCTTGAGGTCGAAATTCAGCTCGACGATGCCGCTCTCAAGAGCCTTAACCGTGATGGCTTTACCTTGGTAAATCATCAACTGATCTCCACGCTAGGGAAGCTTGAACTCACGCATCGGACGCCGTGTATCGGGACCGTTCCGCAGTCGCGGAGCATAGTCCCAAAGCCTGCGGCACACCCGCCGATGCGATAGTCGGGGCCTTGGTTCGACCGTTCGTACATGGCAAACGCTCGATTCATACGCCCGTTTGATTCGGGTGTGCACACCTTCTTCGAAAAGCCTGCGCTTGTCAATCGCGGACGGCTGTCCGAAAGGCCTCTGGTTCGCCGCATTCAGCGAGGTTCTGCCGCGACATTCAGCAAAACCATGGCGCCCCGTGCCGCTGTCTGGCCCGGGGCCAGCCCCGTCGTTGGCAAAATGCCCGGACGCGGGTTAGAGTCCGGCGAATCGCTTGTCGCCGAGCATCGCGAAGAACAACAAGAAGCCCCACGGCACCAAGGAGACGCGCCCATGCCATGCCGCCCGCTGGCCCGCCTGTTGTCCCTGTTCGTCCTGTCCGCCCTGCCCTTTCTGGCCCACGCCGAGCCCGCCGGCGACCTGCTGGCGCTGCACCAGATGCGCCTGGCCGCCCAGCGCAGCCTGAGCGACCTGTTCCTGCTCAACGCCATGGCCGGGGACCCGCGCTACGCGGGCCTGGTGGCCAGCTCCACGGCCGACGCCGGCGCCGCCCTGGAGCGCCTGGGGCAGATGCCCGGCAGCGCCTCGGCGCAGCTCAGGAGCAAGCTGCAGGAACAGTGGGACGGCTACCGCCAGGCCCTGGAGCAGCAGCTGCAGGCGCAGAAGCAGAACGGCTACAACGACTTCCAGCCCCTGGGCGACCTGGCCAGCCGCAACAGCCAGCTGCTGGATACCGCCGAACAGCTCTACGAGGGCATCCAGAAGGACAGCGGCCAGCAGGTGCCGCCGCTCACCCAGCAGAGCCGCGAGCAGAGCCTGCTGATGCAGTCGATCACCTGGAACTACGTGTCGCGCAACGCCTCGGTGGGGGCCAACCCGGTGCGCAACGAGGACCAGCAGGCCCTGGACGACCTGACCAACCGCTTCGCCATCAACCTGCTGCAACTGCAGCAGGCGCCGCAGACCAGCCCGGAGATCGGCCGCGAGCTGCGGGCCATCTCCACCAAGTGGCGGTTCATCGAGAAATCGCTGCAGGGCGCCGCGCAGAGCAACGTGCCCTTCCTCATCGACAAGTACTCCGACGGCATCATCGCCGACCTGGAGCAGGTCTCCGGCCGCTATGCCGCGGCGCAGCTCTGAATGACGGCAGCGCCACGGCGCTCAGGCGCGCCGGGAAAGGAACTCGGCGATGCGCTGCAAGTGGCTGGCGTCGCCGCGCTCGCCCCAGTACAGGGCGATGAACTGCGCCGAAGCCTCGACCATGTACACATCACCCGGCAGCGTCGCCAGGTCGGCGAGCAGTTCCTCGTCGGCGCAGGGCTCGCGCCAGCGGTCCAGCCACACGCCCGGTGCGCTCTGCCAGTAGCGCCACTCGTCGTTGCGCCCACGGCTGCGGCCGCGGTGGTACTGCGCGCAGCTCTGCGGCGGTTGCCGCTCCAGCCAGTGCGGCCACTCCTGGCGCGCCATCTGCATGGCCAGCCCCAGGCGCCGCGCCTGCAGGCGCAGGTCCATCTGCCCGCGCTGGCCGCGCGAGGGCATCAGCCAGGCCAGCGGGCTGAGCACCAGCGCCAGGAGCAGAATCGACCACCAGACCGTCATATCGGGTATACCTCGGCCCAAAGAGCCATACTTGCATTCATAACTGTCCCCCGGAGGAGACGCTCATGCCCTACCAACACATCCTGGTCGCCGTGGACCTCACCGACGAATGCGATCCGGTGATGAAGCGCGCCGTGGCGCTGGCCTCCAGCACCCAGGCGCAGCTGTCCACCGTGCACGTGGTCGAGCCCATGGCCATGGCCTTCGGCGGTGACGTGCCGATGGACCTGTCGATGCTGCAGCAACAGCAGTTCGACCAGGCCAAGGAGCGCATGCACCAGTTCACCCTCTGCTACCCGCAGGTGTCCATCGCCCAGAGCCACCTGGTCTACGGCCAGCCGCGCCAGGAAATCCACCGCCTGGCCAAGGAACAGGGCTGCGACCTGATCATCGTCGGCAGCCACGGCCGCCACGGCCTGGCCCTGCTGCTGGGCTCCACCGCCAACGACGTGCTGCACGGCGCGCCCTGCGACGTGCTGGCGGTGCGCCTGCAGAAGACCGAGTGAGTCAGCCCGGGCGCCTGCCGCGGCGGGCGCCCGGCTTCAGAACACTTCTCCCCCGCTCATCAATGCCGGGCGAACCTTCTGCAACTGCGCCTCCAGCGAATAGCTCACGCTCGAGGACATGGAGAAGAAGCTGAGGAAGGCCTTGAGGTTGGAGTCGCCCACGCAGCTGTCGTGGATGCGCTGCCAGAACGCCTGGTTGACCAGCTGCAGTTGCTGGTACAGGCGCACCAGCCCCTTCAGTTCCCAGTCGGCGTGGCGCCCCTCGCGGTAGTTGAAGTACTGGCGCATCAGGTATAGCGACACCGCGCGGGTGATGAACTCCTGGTTGCTGGCGAACGGCAGGTGCTGCTGGGCCATGGGCTTGAGCCGCCCCAGCAGCGGGCAGGCGCTGGTGGCCATGATCACCCCCAGCAGCGCCCGCAGGCCCTCCTCCAGGCCGACCTGCTTGTGGTACTCGCGCTCGGGGGTGCGCACCAGCACGTCCACCTTCTTCAGCGCCGGCAGGCCGCGGAAATCCTCGATCACCCGGTGCAGGTCCACCGCCGCCGGGCAATGCCTGTGCTGCTCGCGGGACAGCGGGCAGTTGCTGCACTGGTTGTGCTCCAGGCGCGTCCACGCCGGCGCCCCGACGGCCTGTTCGCCATCGAAGCGGCGTTCCAGCTCGATGCGGTAGCTGAAGCCCTGTTCGTCATCCAGATTGATGCGGTACTCGATCGCCATGCCCTTCCCCAACTCGCCGATCGCCGCCGCAGCGGCAGCCCCCGGGCACCTTCCCGACGGGGCGGGTCATTCTTCCAGTTCGGCCCAGCGCTCGATCAGCCGGTCCAGCTCGGCCTGCAGGCTGTCCAGGCGCTCCAGCACCACGCGGGTCTCCTCCGCCGGGCGCTGGTAGAAGCTGGGCGCCGAGATTTCTTCCTGCACGCCGGCCAGTTCGGCCTCCAGGGCGTCGATCTGCCCGGGAATGGCCTCCAGTTCGCGCTGCAGCTTGTAGCTGAGCTTCTTCTTCGCCGCCTCCGGCGCCGCGGCCGGTGCCGCAGCTGCCTGCGGGGCGGGCTCGGATTTCGCCGCCTTCTCCTCGCCCACGCCCAGCAGGCGCGGCGAACCGCCCTGGCGCAGCCAGTCCTGGTAGCCGCCGACGAACTCGCGCACGCGGCCCTCGCCTTCGAACACCAGGGTGCTGGTCACCACGTTGTCGAGGAAGGCGCGGTCGTGGCTGACCATCAGCACGGTGCCGTCGAAGCCCAGCAGCACCTCTTCCAGCAGCTCCAGGGTTTCCACGTCCAGATCGTTGGTCGGTTCGTCCAGCACCAGCAGGTTGGCCGGCTTGCTGAACAGCTTGGCCAGCAACAGCCGTGCCCGTTCGCCGCCGGACAGCGCCTTGACCGGCGTGCGGGCGCGCTGCGGGGAGAACAGGAAGTCGCCCAGGTAGCTCAGCACGTGGCGATTCTGGCCGTTGATGGTGATGAATTCGCGGCCTTCGGCGATGTTGTCGATGACGGTCTTTTCCGGCTCCAGCTGGTGACGCAACTGGTCGAAATAGGCCACTTCCAGGCGCGTGCCTTCCTTGATGCTGCCGGAAGTCGGCTGCAGGTCGCCCAGCAGCAGCTTGAGCAGGGTGGTCTTGCCGGTGCCGTTGGCGCCCAGCAGGCCGATGCGGTCGCCGCGCTGCAGCATCAGGGAGAAATCGCGGATCAGCGGCTCGCCGCCAGGGTGGGCGAAACCGACCTTCTCGGCGACTATCACCTGCTTGCCGGACTTCTCCGCCGTCTCCATCTGGAAACTGGCCTTGCCGGTGCGCTCGCGACGCTCGGCGCGCTCGTTGCGCATGGCCTTGAGCGCGCGCACGCGGCCCTCGTTGCGGGTGCGCCGGGCCTTGATGCCCTGGCGGATCCACACTTCCTCCTGGGCCAGGCGCTTGTCGAACAGCGCGTTGGCCGCCTCTTCCGCCGCCAGTTGCTGTTCCTTGTGCACCAGGAAGCTGGCGTAGTCGCCCTTCCAGTCGATCAGGTGGCCGCGGTCCAGTTCGAGGATGCGGTTGGCCACGGCCTGCAGGAAGGCGCGGTCGTGGGTGATGAACAGCACCGCGCCGGGGAAGCCGGACAGCGCCTCTTCCAGCCAGGCGATGGCGCCGATGTCCAGGTGGTTGGTCGGCTCGTCCAGCAGCAGCAGATCCGGCTCGGCCACCAGCGCCTGGGCCAGCAGCACACGGCGGCGCCAGCCACCGGAAAGCTCGGCGAGGGTCTTGTCGGCCGGAAGTTGCAGGCGCGTCAGGGTGGTTTCCACCAGTTGCTGCAGGCGCCAGCCGTCGCGGGCCTCCAGGGCCTGCTGGACGCGCGCCAGCTGGGTCAGGTCGTCGTCGCTCTGGATGTGCTGGCTCAGGTGGTGGTAGCGGCTGAGCAGCTCGCCGACCTCGGCCAGGCCCTCGGCGACCACATCGTAGACCGTGCGCTCGTCGGCCACCGGCAGCTCCTGCGGCAGCTCGCCGATCTTCAGCGCCGGGGCGCGCCAGATGGCGCCGTCGTCGGGCATCTGCTCGCCCTTGACCAGCTTGAGCATGCTCGACTTGCCGGTGCCGTTGCGACCGATGATGCAGACCCGCTCGCCCTTCTCGATCTGCCAGGACACCTTGTCCAGGAGCGGCGTGGTGCCAAAGGCGAGGGATACATCGGTGAACTTCAGCAGGGTCATGGGGCATCTCCGGAAACTGGGGCCGCAGTGTAAGGGAAACTCGAAAAAAGTCAGAGCCTTGCAGGAGCGCCGCGGCTGTCATCTTTTGTGCCCGACGGTACCGCCGCAACGCTTCCGCCATCGCGTCGCAACAGGCTAAGCTTGTGCCTATCGGCGCCGGCCAGACCGCGCCACGAATCACTTTGCGGAAGAGTCATGCGCGGTCGCCTTTCACTATTGTTCTCCTGCCTGATCCTCACCCTGACCAGCGCCGCGCCGGCGCACGCTGCCCCGCTGCAGCAACAGCGGCAGATGTACGACGAGGCCAAGGCCGCCCTGGCGCGCAACGACAACGGCCCCTACCTGCGCTACCGCCAGGCCCTGGCGGATTATCCGCTGGAACCCTACCTGGGCTACGACGACCTGACCAACCGTCTGAAAAGCGCCAGCGACGCCGAGATCGAAGGCTTCCTCACCGAACACGGCGACCTGCCGCAGATCAACTGGCTGAAGCTGCGCTGGCTGCGCCAGCTGGCCGACCGCCAGGACTGGAAGACCTTCCTCGACTACTACGACCCGAAGATGAATTTCACCGAGTTGGACTGCCTGTACGGCCAGTACCAGCTCACCCACGGGCAGAAAGCCGCCGGCTACGAGACCGCGCAGAAGCTGTGGCTGGTGGGCAAGTCGCAACCCGACGCCTGCGACACCCTGTTCGACCTCTGGCAGGCCGACGGCCAGCTCACCGAGGACATGGTCTGGAGGCGCCTGAAGCTGGCGGCCGAGAAAGGCAACTACGGCCTGGCCACCACCCTCGCCAAGCGCCTGCCGACCCTCGGCAGCCTCGGCGAGCTGATGGTCAAGGTGGCGCAGAACCCCGCCCAGCTGAGCCAGACCGAACGCTTCAGCCTGCGCACCCACGCCATGGCCGACGTCGTCGGCCTGGGCCTGCGGCGCCTGGCCAAGCAGGACCCGGAACGCGCCCTGGGCCTGCTCGACGGCTACGAGAGCAGCCTGCCGTTCACCGGCGAGGAAAAGGTCAACATCGCCCGGCAGATCGGCCTGGGCCTGGCGCGCCGCTACGACCCGCGCGCCCTGCCGCTGATGACCCGCTACGATCCCGAGCTGCGCGACAACACCGTCAGCGAATGGCGCCTGCGCCTGCTGATGCGCCTGGGCCGCTGGGAAGACGCCTACCAGTTGACGCGCCAGCTGCCCAAGGACCTCGCCGAAACCAACCGCTGGCGCTACTGGCAGGCGCGCACCCTGCAACTGGCCCAGCCGCAGAACCCGCAGGCCATGGCGCTGTACCAGCCGCTGGCGCGCGAACGCGACTTCTACGGCTTCCTCGCCGCCGACCGGATCAACGCGCCCTACCAGTTGAACAACCGCCCGGTGAGCATCAGCCCGCAGGTGATGCAGCGCGTGCGCAACGCCGCCAGCACCCGTCGCGCCCTGGAATTCTACGCCCGCGGCGACGTGATCAGCGCCCGCCGCGAGTGGTACTACGCCGCGCGGGTGTTCAACCGCGACGAACTGCTGGCCCAGGCCCGCATGGCCTACGACATGCAGTGGTACTTCCCGGCCATCCGCGCCATCAGCCAGGCGCAGTACTGGGACGACCTCGACATCCGCTTCCCGGTGGCGCACCGCGACAGCCTGCTGCGCGAAGCGCGCAACCGCGACCTGCACCCCAGCTGGGTGTTCGCCATCACCCGCCAGGAAAGCGCCTTCATGTCCGATGCGCGCTCCGGCGTCGGCGCCACCGGCCTGATGCAGCTGATGCCGGCCACCGCCAAGGAAACCTCGAAGAAGTTCGGCATTCCCCTGGCCGGGCCGCAGCAGCTGATAGTGCCGGACCTCAACATCCGCCTCGGCGCCGCCTACCTCAGCCAGGTGCAGGGCCAGTTCAACGGCAACCGCGTGCTCGCCACCGCCGCCTACAACGCCGGCCCCGGCCGCGTACGCCAGTGGCTGAAGGACGCCCGCCACCTGTCCTTCGACGTCTGGGTGGAGAGCATCCCCTTCGACGAAACCCGCCAGTACGTGCAGAACGTGCTGTCCTACGCGGTCATCTACGGCCAGAAGATCGGCGTGCCGCAGCCGCTGGTGGACTGGCACGAGCGCTTCTTCGACGAGCTCTGACCACCCCTCCCGCACGCTTGGCGTAGGGCGGATAACCGTTCGCGGTTATCCGCCGCCTGACCTTCGCATCCGCGCACTGCGAGCGCGGGCCGGAGCGCCTTTCAGAATCGTGGCGATGGGTATCGCTTCGCTCCACCCATCCTAGGGTTGTGTCTACCGAAGAATGTAGGAGTAACTGTCTTGCCGGCCGCGCCGAGATGCTCTTCGTAGGATGGGTTGAGCTTGCGAAACCCATGCGGTTGCGCTGATGGGTATCGCTTCGCTCAACACCATCCTACGGGGTGGTTTGCCGGCGTGGGTAGGAGCGGACCTGGTCCGCGATAGCTGGACATTCCGGCGCAATTCGCGGATGAGATCCGCTCCTCGCTGCTCTTCTGTAGGAGCGCGCCCTGCGCGCGAAATCGCGGGCAGGGCCCGCTCCTACAGGTGCGGGCGAAAGCCCATCCGCGGGAGCTGGATCACTCCAGGATTTCCACCGGCATGCCCACGCGCAGTTCGCCGCGGCCGAGGGGGAGCAGGTTCTGCCCGAGCAGCGCCTCGCCGTCCACCTGGCGGTACTTGAGCAGCGTCGCCAGGGGTTCGCGGTTGGGGTCGCGCTCGCCGGTGTGCGGGTCGATGGTGGTGAGGATGCAGCGGCCGCAGGGCTTGGCCACGCGGAATTCGACGTCGCCGATGCGGATGCGCTTCCAGCCGTCCTCGGCATAGGGCGCGCTGCCCTCCAGCACCAGGTTGGGGCGGAAGCGCAGCATCTCCAGGGGATGGCCGACGCGCGCGGCCAGGTCGTCCACCGAAGCCTGGCTCATCAGCAGCAGCGGGAAGCCATCGGCGAAATGCACCTTCTCGCCCGGCTCGGCATAGGCGGTGTCCACCTGCCGGGCGCGCTGCTCGGGGATCTCCACCAGCCGGCACGGGCGGCCGAGGAAGCGGCTCAGCCAGTCCGCCGCGGCCTCGCCGGCATCCGGCACCTGCAGGCTGTCGCGCCAGATGGTCACGCCACGCAGCGACTCGTCCACGCCGGGCACCGCCACCAGCAGGTCCTCCATGCCCGGCGCGCGCAGGCGCAGGGCCTTGCCGCCGTCCTGCCAGCGCGCCTCGATGCGGCCCAACTGCGGCAGCAGGCGCTGGGTGAGGAAGCGCCCGCTGGAAGCCTCCACCGCCATCCAGCGGCGGTCGCCCTGCAGGCCGAGGGCGTCCAGCCCGATGCGATCCAGGGGCTCGAACTGCCCGGACTTGAGCGGGTAACGGTAGAGGGCGCTGAGGGTGATCATGCTGACGGCTTCCTTGATGCGGCAAAGAAGCCGTTATACGGGGCAGAGCGGCGCCTCGCAATCGGCGCATCGCGGACCTGTCGGCGCGATTCGCGGATGAGATCCTACGGTTGAACTACGTACCTCACGGAAACCTGTAGGAGCAGGCCCTGCCTGCGATTCGCGCGCAGGGCGCGCTCCTACAAGGGCACGGCGTATGGGCGACCTGTAGGAGCGAGCTTGCTCGCGAACCAACCCCGCAGCGGAGCCGTTCGCGAGCAAGCTCGCTCCTACGAAAAGCCCATCAGCGCTCGGCCACGCTCAGGCGTGTGGCGCCCTGCTCGCCACGCGCGCGGCGGCGGGTGACCAGCAGGCCGGAGCAGACGATCAGCACGCTCAGCAACGCGGTGGCGGTCACTTCCACGCGGTGGTCCGGGCGCAGCAGCATCAGCACCAGGACGCCGACGATGAACAGGATCACGCCCCAGGTCAGCCAGGGGAACAGCCACATGCGGTACTGCGGCACCTGGCCCTCGGCGTTCATGCGCTTGCGCATGCGCAACTGGGAGATGGCGATCACCAGGTACACCAGCAACGCGATGGCGCCGGAGCTGGCCATGAGGAAGCCGAACACCTGGGCCGGCACCAGGTAGTTGGCGATCACCGTGGCGAAGGCCGCTGCGGTGGACAGCAGCACCGCCACCACCGGGGTGCCGGCGCGGCTGGTGATGCGCGCGGCGGCCGGGGCATCGCCGCGGCTGCTCAGCGAATAGAGCATGCGCGAGGCGGTGTACAGCGACGAGTTCAGGCAGCTGGTCACCGAGGTCAGCACCACCACGTCGATCAGCGCCTTGGCGTGGGGCACGCCGAGCACTTCCAGCACGGTCACGTAGGAGCCGTCGGCGGCCAGTCGCGAATCGGTCCAGGGCACCAGGGCGACGACGATGAAGATCGACAGGATGTAGAACAGGGTGATCCGCCAGATCACCGAATTGGTGGCCTTGGAAATCTGCTTTTCGGCAGCGTCCGATTCGGCGGCGGCGATGGTCACCACTTCCGCGCCGAGGAACGAGAACATGGTGATCAGCATGGCGCTGAGCACCGCGCCGAAGCCGTTGGGCATGAAGCCGCCGTTGTCCCACAGGCGCGACACGCCGCTGACGCCGGCATCCGGCAGCAGGCCGAGGATGGCGCAGGCGCCGAGGAGGATGAAGCCGACGATGGCGATCACTTTCACCAGCGCCAGCCAGAACTCGAACTCGCCGTAGTTCTTCACGCTGAACAGGTTGGTCACGGTGAGCAGCAGGGTGATGGCCAGGGACAGCACCCAGATGTCCAGCTGCGGCACCCAGCTGTTGATGATGGTGGCGGCGATGTTCGCCTCGATGGGGATCACCAGGACCCAGAACCACCAGTATAGCCAGCCGATGGTGTAGCCGGCCCACTTGCCGATGGCGCGGTCGGCGTAGGTGGAGAAGGAGCCGGTGTCGGGCGACGCCACGGCCATCTCGGCCAGCATGCGCATGACGATCACCACCAGGGCGCCGGCCAGCATGTACGCGAGGATGGCCGCCGGGCCCGCCTCAGCGATGGCGCGGCCGGAGCCGACGAAGAGGCCGGCGCCGATCACGCCGGCGATGGACAGCATGGTCACATGCCGCGATTTCAACCCATGGCTCAGGTTGTTCTTGTTGAGCTGTTGCATGGTCTCACCTTGTAAAGCTGCGTCCCTGCGGCGGAAATGGCCCGGCCCACCCGTGCGTGGGCACGGGCGGGTACGGGGTCCGTCTTTGTTCTCTTCGGCGCGGCCCCTTCAGGGAAAGGGACCGCGGCGCACGCGGAGGAACCTCAGGCCAGTTCGTCGAAGCACTCGCCGATGATGCCCAGGCCGCGCTGCAGGTCGGCGTCGCTGACGGTCAGCGGCACGAGGATGCGCAGGACGTTGTAGTAGGTGCCGCAGGACAGCAGCACCAGGCCCTTGTCGCGGGCCTTGGCGACGATCCTGGCGGTCAGCTCGGCGGCCGGGGTCCGGCCGTCGGCTTCGAACAGTTCCACCGCGACCATGGCGCCGAGGATGCGCACGTCGCCGACGCTGGCGTGGCGCTCGCCGATCCGGCGCAGGCCGGCGCCGAGGATCTCGCCCACGGCCTGGGCGCGCTGCAGCAGGTTTTCTTCCTCGAAGGCCTCGATCACCGCCAGGGCGGCGGCGCAGGAGATCGGGTTGCCGGCGTAGGTACCGCCCAGGCCGCCCGGGGCCACCGCGTCCATCAGCTCGGCCTTGCCGGCCACGCCGGCCAGCGGGAAGCCGCCGGCGATGGACTTGGCGAAGGTGGTCAGGTCGGCGGCGACGCCCATCTGCTCCATGGCGAAGAAGGTGCCGGTGCGGCCGGCGCCGGTCTGCACTTCGTCGGCGATCAGGACGATGCCGTGCTCGTCGCACAGCGCGCGCAGGCGCTGCATGAAGTCCTTCGGCGCCGGGTTGAAGCCGCCCTCGCCCTGCACCGGCTCGAGGATGATCGCGGCGATGTCGCGCGGCTGCGCGTCGTTCTTGAAGATGCGCTCGATGCTGGCGATGGCGTCGTCCACCGATACGCCGTGCAGCGCGTTCGGATACTGCGCGCGGAACACGCCGCCGGGCATCAGGCCCAGGCCGGCGGAGTACGGCACGACCTTGCCGGTCAGGGCCAGGGTGTAGTGGGTGCGGCCGTGGTAGGCGCCGGTGAAGGCGATCACGCCGCTGCGGCCGGTGGCGGCGCGGGCGATCTTGATGGCGTTCTCCACGGCTTCGGCGCCGGTGGTCACCAGCAGGGTCTTCTTCTCGAAGTCGCCGGGAATCATGCCGTTGATCTTCTCGGCCAGGGCCACGTAGCCCTCGTAGCCGAACACGTGGAAGCAGGTGTGGGTCAGCTTGGCCATCTGCGCCTGCACGGCGGCCATCACCTTCGGGTGCAGGTGGCCGGTGTTGAGCACGGCGATGCCGCCGGCGAAGTCCAGGTATTCGCGGCCTTCCACGTCCCAGATGGTGGCGTTCTCGGCGCGCTCGGCGTAGATCTGGTGGATCTGGCCGACGCCGCGCGGGATGGCGGCCATGCGCCGTTGTTGCAGGCTCTGGTTGCTGTTCATGCTGTCTCCAGGTCAGGAATGGGTGGGCGGACGCGCGTTACACGCCGATGCACAGGTATTTGATTTCCAGGTAGTCCTCAATGCCGTACTTGGAGCCTTCGCGGCCCAGGCCCGAGGCCTTGATGCCGCCGAACGGCGCGACTTCGTTGGAAATGATCCCGGTGTTGATGCCGACGATGCCGTACTCCAGCGCCTCGCCGACGCGGAACACGCGGCCCAGGTCGCGGGCGTAGAAGTAGGCGGCCAGGCCGAATTCGGTGTCGTTGGACATGGCGATCACCTCGGCCTCGTCCTTGAAGCGGAACAGCGGCGCCAGCGGGCCGAAGGTCTCTTCCTTGGCCACGGCGGCGTCGTTCGGCACGTCGACCAGAATGGTCGGCTCGAAGAAGGTGCCGCCCAGGGCGTGCGGCTTGCCGCCGGCAACGACCTTGGCGCCCTTGCTCACGGCGTCGGCGATGTGTTCCTCGACCTTGGCCACGGCCTTGGCGTCGATCAGCGGGCCGGTGGTGATGCCCTGCTCCAGGCCGTTGCCGATGTTCAGCTTGGCGACCGCTGCCTTGAGTTTCTCGACGAAGGCGTCGTACACGCCGTCCTGGATGTACAGGCGGTTGGCGCAGACGCAGGTCTGGCCGTTGTTGCGGTACTTGGAGATCAGCGCGCCTTCGACGGCGGCATCCAGGTCGGCGTCGTCGAAGACGATGAAGGGCGCGTTGCCGCCCAGCTCCAGGGAGACTTTCTTGATGTCCTTGGCGCACTCGGCCATCAGCTGGCGGCCGATTTCGGTGGAACCGGTGAAGGTCAGCTTGCGCACGATGGGGTTGCTGGTCAGCTCGCCACCGACTTCGCCAGCGCTGCCGGTGACCACGCTGAACACGCCTTTCGGGATGCCGGCGCGCTCGGCCAGCTCGGCCAGGGCCAGGGCGGAATACGGCGTCTGCGAAGCGGGCTTGAGCACCATGGTGCAGCCGGCGGCCAGAGCCGGGCCGGCCTTGCGGGTGATCATCGCCGAGGGGAAGTTCCACGGTGTGATGGCCGCGGTGACGCCGATGGGCTGCTTGATCACCATCAGGCGCTTGTCCGGCTGGTGGCCGGGGATCATGTCGCCGTAGACGCGCTTGGCCTCTTCGCCGAACCACTCGAGGAAGGAGGCGGCGTAGGCGATCTCGCCCTTGGCTTCGGTCAACGGCTTGCCCTGTTCGAGGGTCATCAGGCGAGCCAGGTCGTCCTGGTTCTCGATCATCAGCTCGAACCAGCGGCGCAGCTTGTTGGCACGGTCCTTGGCGGTCAGCGCGCGCCAGGCCGGCAGGGCGCGGTCGGCGGCCTCGATGGCGCGGCGGGTCTCGGCGGCGCCCATCTTCGGCACGCTGCCGATGATTTCGTTGCTGGCCGGGTTGTTGACCTTGAGGGTCTGGCCGTTGTCGGCATCCACCCAGGCACCGTCGATGTAGGCCTGCTGGCGGAACAGGCTGGAGTCTTTGAGTTGCACGCGTTCTTCCTCGTTATCGGCGGCGGGCGGCTCAGCCGGCAGCCCGCAGGTTGTTGTCGGGGGTGGCGGCCCTGGCGAAGTCGCCGCCTTGGGCTGCGACCTGTTCGCGGACCTTCTCGACGATGTAGGCGCCGATCGGGATGGCCGAAGTGGCGGCCGGCGACGGCGCGTTGCAGACGTTGACGCTGCGCCTGGTGTTGACGAAGAGGAAGTCGTCGATCAGCTTGCCGTCGCGCGACACCGCCTGGGCGCGCACGCCGGCCGGGTACTCGGTGAGGTCGCTCTTGACGATGCTCGGGCAGTACTTCTGCACTTCCTTGAGGTAGCCGCCCTTGAACAGCGAGTTCTTCATCTCGATCAGGCCCGGGCGCAGGTTCTTCGCCAGCACCTTGAGGATGCCCGGCGAGGTCAGTGTCTCGAACAGGTCGGAGAAGCTGACGTCGGTCTTGCGGTAACCCTCGCGCTTCATCGCCAGCACCGCGTTGGGGCCGACGGTGACGGTGCCGTCGATCATCCGCGTCAGGTGCACGCCGAGGAACGGCATGGACGGGTCGGGGATCGGGTAGATCAGGTGGTTGACGATCTGGTTGTGCTGCTTGGGCAGCAGGTAGTACTCGCCGCGGAACGGGCAGATGATGAACTGCGGCTCCAGGCCCAGCATGCGCACGATGCGGTCGGCCATCAGGCCCGAGCAGGTGACCAGGTAGCGGCCGCGGAATTCGTTGTCGGTGGTGCGCACCACCACTTCCTCGGCGCGCTCGTCCAGCGCCGTCACCTCGGCGTTGTAGCGAATCTCGCCACCGGCGGCCTGGAACTCGCGGCCCATGGCGGCGGTGACTTCGGCGTAGCTGACGATGCCGCTGGAGGGCACGAAGATGCCGCCCATGCCGACGATGTTCGGCTCGCGTTCGCGCAGCTCGCCGGCGCTCAGCCAGTGGCGCTCCAGGCCGTTGGCCGCGGTGCGTTCCCAGAGCGCCCGCATGCGCTCCATCTCCAGCTCGTTGGTGGCCACCAGCAGCTTGCCGCATTCGTCGTAGCGGATGCCGTGCTTGTCGCAGAAGGCCTTGGTGGCCTTGTTGCCGGCCAGGCAGAACTTCGCCTTGAGGCTGCCGGGGGTGTAGTAGACGCCGGCATGGATCACGCCGCTGTTGTGCCCGGTCTGGTGGCGGGCCGGGCCGGATTCCTTCTCCAGCAGGAGGATCTTCGCGTCCGGGTAGACCTGGGTGAGTTGCATCGCGGTGGACATACCGACGATGCCGCCGCCGATGATGATGAAATCGTACACAGCCATTACCTCGCGCACTGGCTCAGCTGAAAAAGACCCACAGGAGCGGGCCGCCGGCGAAGACCGTGCGCGGACCTTCGCGGGCGAGCCCGCTCCTGTGGCAAGGGTGACGCTGTCGGAATTACTGGCCGCGCTGGTACAGCGGTTTCTGGTAGGCGATGTAGCCGCGCTGGCGCATCAGCTCGCGGCGCAGGCCCTCGTGCGGGGTGAAGCGGTCGCGGCCGTGCAGCCAGAACAGGTTGTTGATCAGCAGGAAGCAGCCCTGGGGCACCGGCACCGAGAGCTTGGCCGGGCTGGTTTCCAGGGAGTCGGACAGGGCATTCAGCCAGATGCCTTCCTCGAAGTCCTTCGGCTGCACGAACTGGTCGATGTAGCGCATGGTCGGGCGGCCTTCGGCGTCGCAGTCGAACACCGCGTGGAACACGTCCTCGCTGACCTTCTTGCTCGGCGGCGCGGTCCAGCGCATTTCGCGGCGGGCCAGCGGGTGGCGGTAGAACTCGTCCAGCTCGTTCCAGTCGTCCAGGTGCAGCAGCAGCGAGTTGCCGCCCTCCATGTTCTTCTCTTCGATCTTCATCATCAGCACGTAGTCGGTGATCTGATTGACGAAGGTGCCGTCGTTGTGCAGCTCCATCACGCGGTGCGGCTGGCGCAGGTAGCTGTCGGAGTTGTCGCTGTTGACCACCACGAAGCGGGCGTAGAACTGGCCGCTCATGGCGTCGTAGTTGGAACGGCCGATCAGGTGCGCGATGGCGGTGGAGAACTTGACCATGTCCTCGGCCTGGGCCACGTCGTCCAGGCCCTCGGGCTTGACCAGCATGCCGCCGGTGGCGCGGTCGAGGATGGTGTTCAGCAGCACCGGGCGCAGGGTGCCTTCGCACAGCTCGTCGAGGATCTGGGCAACGCGGAAACGCAGGAACGACTTGTACTCCAGGGCCTGCACCGGCCATTGCGCCACCGCCTCGACGAAAGCCTGCACGGTTTCACGGGCGAAGGTCAGTTCCAGCAGGCGCGGCGACTGCGCCGAGGGCGCTACCGAGTAGCCGCGGGTCTCCAGCGGCAGGGGCATGGCGAGGTCCTGGATGGAGGTGAAGGCGTTCATGGCGGTGTCCTGGCAATGATGGGGTGGCGCCGTCCGGCAATGACCTGGATCAGGCGGGCAGGAGAAAAGTATCGTCACAAACTAAAAATGTCTACATTTTTATTTTTCGACGACAAATAGACATCCTGTCTATTGTTTTTCGTCCATACGACATTTGGGTATGATCCAGCGCAAATCCCCACAGGAGCTGGATTTGGAAGCGATCGCCCCCCGTCAGAACTCGGCCGTCAGCGGTTACGAGTGGCTCAAGAAGGACATCATCCGCGGCGTCTTCAAACCCGGCGAAAAGCTGCTGATGAGCACCCTGAAGGAGCGCTACGACCTGGGCGTGGGCCCGCTGCGCGAGGCCCTGTCGCAACTGGTGGCGGAGCACCTGGTGGTGGCCATCAGCCAGAAGGGCTACCGCGTGGCGCCCATGTCGCTGGAAGAGATGCAGGACATCTACGACGCCCGCGCCAACCTGGAAGCGATGATCGTCGGCCTGGCCATCCAGCGCGGCGACGATGCCTGGGAGGCGCAGGTGCTGGCGCACTCGCACACCCTGGCCAAGGTGGTGGAGGTGAAGACCCGCGAGCAGCGCCTGGACGTCTGGGACGAGCGGCACAAGGCCTTCCACACCGCCATCGCCCAGGGTTGCGGCTCCAAGCACCTGCTGCAGGCGCGTACCTACCTGTTCGACCAGGCCGAGCGCTACCGCCACCTGTGGCTGACGCACACGGTGTTCTCCGAGCAGGCCCTGGAGCTCAAGCGCCAGGAGCACGCCGCGCTGGTGGAGGCGATCCTCGCCCGCGACGCCGCGCGCACCAGCGAGATGATGCGCAACCACCTGATGACGCCGGTGCCGATCATCGCGCAGATCATGCGCAACGGCGGCCTGGGCGAAGCCGCGCGCTGACGCCGGGCGTCGGCCGGCGCCACCCGCCGCGGCCGCAGCGCTAGACTGAAACGACGCCCCGCCGAGGGGCCGCCCGCCCCGGGCCGGCAATGACGCGCGAACCGCGGCTGCCGGCACGCGCCCGTCCCGGGCCGGCGCCTGCCCTGCCCCGCTGTTCGCCGCGCGTATGGAGAACCGGCACCTCCCGCCATCCACCCGGAGCCCCCGCCGCCGCGCGGGCGCCCGATAGCGGAGGAGTTGCCATGGACGAAGCCAAACTCAACGACTTCATGGGCCGCCTGGTCGCCGACATGGGCGGCGCGGCCATGCTGGCGAACGTCATCCTCGGCGACGAACTGGGCCTGTACCGGGCCATGGCCGACAACCAGCCGGTGAGCCCGCAGGCCCTGGCCGAGCGCACCGGCTGCAACCCGCGGCTGCTGCGCGAATGGCTCAGCGCCCAGGCCGCCGCCGGCTACCTGGAGCACGAAGGCGGCAACTTCCGCCTGCCCGAGGAACAGGCCATGGCCCTGGCCATCGAGGATTCGCCGGTGTACGTGGCCGGCGGCGCCAGCGTGCTGGCCGCGCTGTACCAGGACAAGGACAAGCTGCTGGCCGCCATGCGCGGCGACGGCGCCCTGCCCTGGGGCGACCACCACCCCTGCCTGTTCCGCGGCACCGAGCGTTTCTTCCGCCCCGGCTACCGCGCGCACTTGGTGGACGAGTGGCTGCCGGCGCTGGACGACGTGGTGGCCAAGCTGCAGAACGGCGCGCGGGTGGCCGACATCGGCTGCGGCCACGGCGCTTCCACGGTGATCATGGCCCAGGCCTTCCCAGCCTCGCGCTTCGCCGGCTTCGACTACCACGCGCCCTCGGTGGAAACCGCCAGCCAGCGCGCCCGCGAGGCCGGCGTCGAGGACCGCGTGGCCTTCTCCCAGGCCAGCGCCAAGGACTACCTGGGCGAGTACGACCTGATCTGCTACTTCGACTGCCTGCACGACATGGGCGACCCGGTGGGCGCCGCCCGCCACGCCTTGCGCCACCTGGCGCCGGACGGCACGGTGCTGCTGGTGGAGCCCTACGCCGGCGACCGCCTGGAAGACAACCTGACGCCCATCGGCAAGCTGTTCTACGCCGCCTCGACCTTCATCTGCACGCCCAACTCGCTGTCCCAGGAAGTGGGCCTGGGCCTGGGCGCCCAGGCGGGCGAGGCGCGGCTGCGCGCGGTGTTCGAAGAAGCCGGGTTCACCCGCTTCCGCCGGGCGGCGGAGACGCCGTTCAACCTGATCCTGGAGGCGCGGCCCTGAGCGGTAGGTGCGGATAATCGCGGACGGAGTTCCTACAGTTTCAGGTAGCACGGTCGTAGGAGCGGACCTTGTCCGCGATAGCCGGACGCACCGGCGCGATTCGCGGATAAGATCCGCTCCTACGCCATTCCCGGCACCGTGCCTCCTGTAGGAGCGGGCCCTGCCCGCGATTCGCGCGCAGGGCGCGCTCCTACATGGGAATGGCGCGGGTGGGGCTGCGTAGGGCGTATAACCGTTCGCGGTTATCCGCCGCCTCACCTTTCTCACCGACCCTGCCTCGGTCGATCCGGGGGAATGCGTGACCCACGCCAAGCTCGACACCGAGCGAGCCGGTAACCAAGGTCAAACGGCGGATAACGCCGTAGGCGTTATCCGCCCTACGGGTTTCAGGCGCGGAAATGGCTCGGCGGCTGGCCGCTCCAGCGCTGGAAGGCGTGGCGCAGGCTGGCGGTTTCGCTGAAGCCGAGTTCCTCGGCGATGCGGTAGATGGGCATGTCGCCGCCCTGCAGCAGTTCCTTGGCGCGGGCGAAGCGCAGTTCGTCGAGCAGTTGCTGGTAGCTGGTCTGCTGTTGCTGCAAGTGCCGGCGCAGGCTGCGCGAGGAGCAGTTCAGGCGCCGCGCCAGTTCCTCCAGGCCCGGCGGCGACTGCAGGCGCTCGCCGAGGATGCCGCGGACCTTGTCCAGCCAGGCACGGCGGGCGGCCAGGTCGACGTTCTGCCGGCGGCACTGTTCGAGCATCTCGCGGTGCGTCACCGGATCGGCCAGCGGCAGGCGGCGCTCCAGCCAGGCGGCGGGGAAGCCGAAGGCGCTGCGCGTGGCGCCGAAGCGCAGGCCGCAGGCGAAGCCTTCGGCGTAGGCGGCCTCGCGCTCGGGCGGGCCGGCATAGTCGAACTCCGCGCACAGCAGCTCCAGCGGCTGGCCCAGCAGGTCGCCGCAGGTGACCTTCATCGAGCCCAGGCACAGTTCGGTGTTGAACGGCCGCAGGGCCTCGTCCTCGCTGTAGCCGGTGGCCACCAGCCAGGCCACCTCGCCTTCGACCTGCAGCGACAGGTGGAAGTAGGTGCCCAGCAGCACCGGGTAGCTCAGGCCGATGCGCAGCGCCTCGCCCAGGGTCGGCGCCGAAAGCAGCGCATAGCCCAGCAGGCCGTAGGCGGAAATCCGCGTGCGCAGGCCCAGGCGCAAGCCCAGGGCGGGCTCGGCGGCCAGGCGCTCGGCGTTGGCGAACACCTGCTGCTCCTGCCAGGGGCTGACCAGGCGGCGCAGGTCCACCAGGTCGGCGGCGGTGATGCCGCTGCCTTCGAGGATGCTGTCGCACTCATGGCCTTCGGCTTCCAGCAGGGAAACCGTCAGGGTGGTCATGTGCAGGGAGTTGAGCCAGGTGTTGCGGGAAAAACTGGTTCCGGTCATGTCTTGCCCATAGGAGCGCTGCGCCGTGCCCGCGATGTTACCGTCGCGGGCATGGGATTTGGCAAGGCAAAGGCAGCAATTGCAGGAGCGGGCCCTGCCCGCGATTCGCGCGCAGGGCGCGCTCCTACAGGGGAGCGCGATGGTTGGCGCAGCGGACTCAACCGCGCGAAAGGAAGCGCATCCCCTCTTCCAGCCCGCGCAGGGTCAGCGGGTACATCTGGTCCTTCACCAGTTCGCGCACCAGGTTGGTGGAGGCGGTGTAGTTCCAGGTGTCCTTCGGGTACGGGTTGATCCAGATGAGCTTCTTGTACTTCTCCATGAAGCGCTGCATCCACACGTAGCCGGCTTCCTCGTTCCAGTGCTCGACGCTGCCGCCGGCCTGGGTGATCTCGTAGGGCGCCATGGCCGCGTCGCCGACGAACACTACCTTGTAGTCCGGCCCGTACTTGTGCAGCAGGTCGAAGGTGGCGGTGCGTTCGCTGGTGCGGCGCAGGTTGTTCTTCCACACCGACTCGTAGATGAAGTTGTGGAAGTAGAAATATTCCAGGTGCTTGAACTCGGTCTTGCAGGCCGAGAACAGTTCCTCGCAGACCTTCACGTGGGCGTCCATGGAGCCGCCGATGTCCAGCAGCAGCAGGAGCTTCACAGTGTTGCGCCGCTCCGGGCGCATCTGGATGTTGAGCAGCCCGGCGTCCTTGGCCGTGTGGTCGATGGTGCCGTCGATGTCCAGCTCTTCCGCCGCGCCCTCGCGGGCGAACTTGCGCAGGCGGCGCAGGGCGATCTTGATGTTGCGCGTGCCCAGCTCGACCTGGTCGTCGAGGTTCTTGTACTCGCGCTGGTCCCACACCTTGGCCGCCTTGCCCTGGCGCTTGCCGGCGTCGCCCACGCGGATGCCCTCGGGGTTGAAGCCGCCGGAGCCGAACGGGCTGGTGCCGCCGGTGCCGATCCACTTGTTGCCGCCGGCGTGGCGTTCCTTCTGCTCCTCCAGGCGCTTCCTGAACTCCTCGATGAGCTTGTCCAGGCCGCCCAGGGACTGGATCTGCGCGCGCTCCTCGTCGGTCAGCAGGCGCTCGAACTCCTTGCGCAGCCATTCCTCGGGGATCAGCGCCTTGAGGTGGTCGTCGAGCTTCTCCAGGCCCTTGAAGTAGGCGCCGAAAGCCCGGTCGAACTTATCGAAATGGCGCTCGTCCTTCACCATGATGGTGCGGGCGAGGTAGTAGAACTCGTCCATGTCGGCGAACACCACGCGTTGCTGGAGCGCGTTGATCAGGTCCAGCAGCTCGCGCACCGACACCGGCACCTTGGCCGCGCGCATTTCGTTGAACAGGTTGAGCAGCATGGCTGCACCCTCGTGTATTCGTTGACACCCAAAATCGTTCCAGGGGTGGCGAGCTAGAGCCAGGCAAGGCGGGGGCAGGCGAGGAAGCGGAGTTTACGACTGTAAATGAGCATTCCTGGCCTGCCCCCAACGCAGCATGGCCGACGCGCAGCCGTCCCTGGGGCGATTTTTCAGCGTGAAGCGCGGCGGCTCATGAAAGCCAGGCGCTCGAGCAGCTGCACGTCCTGCTCGTTCTTCACCAGGGCGCCGGCCAGCGGCGGGATGGCCTTGGTCGGATCGCGCTCGCGCAGCACCGCCTCACCGATGTCGTCGGCCATCAGCAGCTTCAGCCAGTCGACCAGCTCGCTGGTGGAGGGCTTCTTCTTCAGGCCCGGCACCTTGCGCACGTCGAAGAAGATGTCCAGCGCCTCGCTGACCAGCGAGGCCTTGATGCCCGGGTAGTGCACGTCGACGATCTTCTGCAGCGTCTCGCGGTCGGGGAAGGCGATGTAGTGGAAGAAGCAACGGCGCAGGAAGGCGTCCGGCAGCTCCTTCTCGTTGTTCGAGGTGATGATGATGATCGGCCGCTGTTTCGCCTTGATGGTCTCGTTGGTCTCGTAGACGTAGAACTCCATCTTGTCGAGTTCCTGCAGCAGGTCGTTGGGGAACTCGATGTCGGCCTTGTCGATCTCGTCGATCAGCAGGATGACGCGCTCGTCGGCCTCGAAGGCCTCCCAGAGCTTGCCCTTCTTGATGTAGTTGCGCACGTCGTGGACCTTGTCCACGCCCAGCTGCGAGTCGCGCAGACGGCTCACCGCGTCGTACTCGTAGAGGCCCTGGTGGGCCTTGGTGGTGGACTTGATGTGCCAGGTGATCAGCTTGGCGCCGAAGGCTTCGGCCAGCTGCTCGGCGAGCATGGTCTTGCCGGTGCCCGGCTCGCCCTTCACCAGCAGCGGGCGCTGCAGGGTGATGGAGGCGTTGACCGCCAGCTTGAGGTCGTCGGTGGCGACGTAGGACTGGGTGCCTTCGAACTTCATCGGGGAATCCTCGAACGGTATCGGCCGGGCCGCTGCCCGGGCTGCAGGAACTGGGAGACAGACTGCGACTATACCGCGCAGCTCCGTCGACTGTGAACGTAGGCATGGCATTCAGTCACTGAATGCACAGCCATTCATCCATTCGTCGAAGGCTACCGGCGCGTACCACCCTCTCACCGGGGCCGCCGGCCTGGAGCCGACCTTTCCGACGGTTTCGCGGCTTTACGGCCAGGGCGCCGGGGAATAGGCTGGTGGGTCAGCATCGATCCACAAGGACACCCATCATGAGCCGCATCTTCGCAGACAACGCGCAGTCCATCGGCAACACGCCGCTGGTCCAGATCAACCGCCTGGCCCCGCGCGGCGTCACCATCCTGGCCAAGATCGAGGGCCGCAACCCCGGCTACTCGGTGAAGTGCCGCATCGGCGCCAACATGATCTGGGATGCCGAGTCCAGCGGCCGCCTGAAGCCGGGCATGACCATCGTCGAGCCGACCTCCGGCAACACCGGCATCGGCCTGGCCTTCGTCGCCGCCGCGCGCGGCTACAAGCTGATGCTGACCATGCCTTCGTCGATGAGCCTGGAACGGCGCAAGGTGCTCAAGGCCCTGGGCGCCGAGCTGGTCCTCACCGAACCGGCCAAGGGCATGAAGGGCGCCATCGCCAAGGCCGAGGAACTGGTGGCCAGCGACCCGGCCCAGTACTTCATGCCGGCGCAGTTCGACAACCCGGCCAACCCGGCGATCCACGAGAAGACCACCGGCCCGGAAATCTGGAACGACACCGACGGCGCGGTGGACGTGCTGGTGGCCGGCGTCGGCACCGGCGGCACCCTCACCGGCGTGTCGCGCTTCATCAAGAACACCAAGGGCAAGCCGATCCTCTCGGTGGCCGTGGAGCCGACCAGCTCGCCGGTGATCAGCCAGACCCTCGCCGGCGAAGAGCTCAAGCCCTCGCCGCACAAGATCCAGGGCATCGGCGCCGGCTTCGTGCCGAAGAACCTCGACCTGGCCATGGTCGACCGCGTCGAGCTGGTCGGCGACGACGAGGCCCGCAGCATGGCCCTGCGCCTGATGCACGAGGAAGGCATCCTCTGCGGCATCTCCTGCGGCGCCGCCATGGCCGCCGCCGTGCGCCTGGCCGAGGAGCCGGCCATGCAGGGCAAGACCATCGTGGTCATCCTCCCCGACTCGGCCGAGCGCTACCTGTCGAGCATGCTCTTCGAAGGCGTGTTCGACGAGCAGGAAATGGTGCAGTAAGCCCCCGCGCCGCCCCACTGCGGGGCGGCGCCCCGCGCGGCGGCCCTTTGCCACTGTCTGCGGACCCGCGGGCAACCGCGCCCCCTCCAAATCCTCCGGCAATCCGGTTATTCCTTGAGCAGCCGCGGCCCCACCCCGGCCGCGCCACTACCGTTTGCCGTCAGGAAACAACAATGAAAACGACCGCACCGCTGTCCAGTGCCCTAGCGCTTTCCCTCACCCTGGGCGTCGCCGCCGGCGCCCAGGCCGAGTCCCTGAAGATCTACAACTGGTCCGACTACATCGCCCCCGACACCGTCGCCAACTTCAGCAAGGAAACCGGCATCCAGACCACCTACGACGTCTACGACAGCAACGAGACGCTGGACGGCAAGCTGATGACCGGCAAGTCCGGCTACGACATCGTGGTGCCCTCCAACCACTTCATGGCCAAGCAGATCCAGGCCGGCGCCCTGAAGAAGCTGGACAAGAGCCAACTGCCCAACTGGAAGAACCTCAACCCGGTGCTGATGAAGGCCCTGGAGGTCAACGACCCGGGCAACCAGTACGGCTTCCCCTACCTGTGGGGCACCACCGGCATCGGCTACAACCCGGCCAAGGTCAAGGAAGTGCTGGGCGCAGACGCACCGCTGGACTCCTGGGACCTGTTCTTCAAGCCCGAATACATGCAGAAGCTGGCCAAGTGCGGCGTCGCCGTGCTGGACAACGGCCCCGAGCTGCTGCCCATCGCCCTGAACTACCTGGGCCTGCCGCACCACAGCCAGAACCCCGAGGACTACAAGAAGGCCGAGGAAGCGCTGATGAAGGTTCGCCCCTACATCGCCTACTTCCACTCCTCGAAGTACGTCAGCGACCTGGCCAACGGCAACATCTGCGTGGCCGTCGGCTTCTCCGGCGACATCCTGCAGGCCGCCACCCGCGCCAAGGAAGCCAGGAACGGCATCGAGATCCACTACTCCACGCCCAGGGAAGGCTCGCCGCTGTGGTTCGACATGATCGCCATGCCGGCCGACGCGCCCGACGAGAAGGCCGCCTACGCCTTCATGAACTACCTGCTGCGCCCGGAGGTGATGGCCGGCATCAGCAACTACGTGCACTACGCCAACGGCAACCTGGCCTCCGAGCCGCTGGTGGACGCGGCGATCAAGGCCGACCCGGCGATCTACCCGCCGCAGGACAAGATGGCCAAGCTGTTCGCCCTGCAGTCGATGCCGATGAAGATCGACCGCCTGCGCACGCGCATCTGGACCAACGTCAAGACCGGCAAGTAAGCCTCCGCGCGAGGTACTGAACGAACGGGGGCGGCGACGCCCCCGTTTCCTGACCGGCCGGTCGGCCACGCCGCTTTCGCCGCCCCCCGAGTCTGGCTAAGCTCGCTGCACATCCCATGAACGAGATGCGCCCCATGAGCCATGCCCAGATCGCGCAGACCATCCTCGACGGCTTCGACGTCTACCGCGAGCGCTTCAAGCAGATCACCGACGGCGCCCAAGCGCGCTTCGAGCAGGCGCAGTGGCAGGAGATCCAGCGGACCTCGGCCGAGCGCATCGACCTCTACGAGGAAAAGGTCGCCGAGACCGTGGCGCGGGTCGGCAGCCGCTTCAGCCCGGCGGAGCTGCTGGACGTGGAGCGCTGGCCACTGATCAAGAGCGCCTACATCGCCCTGATCGACCCGCGCAACGACGACGAGCTGGCGGAAACCTGGTTCAACTCGATCTTCTGCGGCCTGTTCAGCCACGACAACATCAGCGACGGCACCATGTTCGTGCACACCACGCGGCCGTCGCTGCGGCCCCATGCGCGCGACCCGCACACCCGCCTCTACCGGCCCCGGGGCAACCTGCGCCAGGCGCTGCAGCAGATCTTCGCCGACTACCGCTTCCAGGTGCCCTACGAGGATGCCGAAGGCGACCTGGCGCGCCTGGACGCCCTGCTGCACAGCAACCTGCCGGACTGGGTGTGCAAGGACCCGGAGCTGGCCCTGGAGCTGATCGGCTCGGTGTTCTACCGCAACAAGGGCGCCTACCTGGTGGGCCGCCTGTTCACCCCCGACGAGCAGTGGCCGCTGGTGTTCCCGCTGATCCACCGCGAGGGCCGCGGCATCCGCTTCGACACCGTGATCACCGACGAGGCGGAGGTGTCGATCATCTTCTCCTTCACCCGCTCCTACTTCATGGTCGACGTGCCGGTGCCGGCGGAGCTGGTGGCCTTCCTCAAGCGCCTGCTGCCGGGCAAGCACATCGCCGAGCTGTACACCTCCATCGGCTTCTACAAGCAGGGCAAGAGCGAGTTCTACCGCGCCCTGATCAACCACCTGGCGAGCACCGACGACCGCTTCGTCATGGCCCCCGGCGTGCGCGGCATGGTGATGAGCGTGTTCACCCTGCCCGGCTTCAACACCGTGTTCAAGATCATCAAGGACAACTTCAACCCGGCCAAGACCGTGGACCACGCCACCGTGGTGCAGAAGTACCAACTGGTAAAGAACCACGACCGCGTCGGCCGCCTGGCCGACACCCAGCAGTTCGCCGACTTCCGCTTCCCGGTGGCCAAGTTCGAGCCCGAGTGCCTGGCCGAACTGCTGCAGGTGGCGCCTTCCACGGTGGTGATGGAGGGCGACGTGGTGCTGATCCGCCACTGCTGGACCGAGCGCCGCATGACCCCGCTGAACCTCTACCTGGAGCACGCCACCGAGGCCCAGGTGCACGAGGCGCTGTACGACTACGGCCTGGCCATCAAGCAGCTGGCGGCGGCGAACATCTTCCCCGGCGACATGCTGCTGAAGAACTTCGGCGTCACCCGCCACGGCCGCGTGGTGTTCTATGACTACGACGAGATCAGCTACCTCACCGAGGTGAACTTCCGCCACATCCCGCCGCCGCGCTACGAGGAGGACGAGATGTCTTCCGAGCCCTGGTATTCGGTGGGGCCGATGGATGTGTTTCCCGAGGAGTTTCCGCGCTTCCTGTTCGTCGACCTGAAGCTGCGTCGGTTGTTCGCCAAGTTGCATGGCGATCTCTATGACGCGGATTACTGGAAGGGGCTGCAGGCGCAGATACGGGCGGGCAAGGTGATAGACGTGTTCCCCTATCGGCGTAATGAGTTGCCGGAGAGGGTGTTGGAGGAGTAGGAGCGAGCTTGCTCGCGAACCCCGCAGTCACTGGGTTCCCGCATTCGCGGGAATGATGAGGGGGAGATGGGCGTCTCAGGATAACTCCAAACTCCCCACCCCCTCCGAACAGCCCCCTCTCCCTTCAGGGAGAGGGTTGGGGAGAGGGCGCTCTTACCCCCCAACACCGCAGCCACCGGTAACCACTGTTCGCGAGCAAGCTCGCTCCTACAAAAAAATCCGTTCACCCCCGAAACGCCTGCCGATAGGCACTCGGCGATACCCCCAGCGCCGCGCTGAAATGCTGCCGCAACGAAGCCACCGAACCGAACCCCGCCAGCACCGCCACCTCCGCAATCGGCTGCTCGGTGGACTCCAGCAGCCGTTGCGCCAGGGCCAGGCGTTCGCCGCGCAGCCAGTCGCCCAGGGTGCTGCCGGTGAGCTGGCGGAAGTGCCGGCTGAAGCTGCGCCGGCTCATCAGCGCGCGTTCGGCCAGGCTGTCCAGGTCGTGGGGCTGGTCTAAGCGTTCGCGTACCCAGTCGAGCAGGCCGGAAAGGCGGTTGTCCCGCGCCGTGGCCGGCAGCGGCTGTTCGATGAACTGGGCCTGGCCGCCCTGGCGGTGCGGCGCCACCACCAGGCGGCGGGCCTGCTGGTTGCTCAGGCCGGCGCCGCAGCGCTGGCGCAGCAGGTGCAGGCAGCAGTCGATGCCGGCCACGGTGCCGGCGGAGGTGAGGATCGGGCCATCGTCGACGTAGAGCACGTCCGACTCCACCCGCACCTGGGGATAACGCTGGGTGAAATAGTCCGCCCACAGCCAGTGGGTGGTGGCGCGGCGGCCGTCCAACAGACCAGCCTCGGCCAGGACGAAGGCGCCCAGGCACAAGCCCACCAGTTGCGCGCCGCGCGCATGCGCAGCCACCAGGGCGTCGAGCAGGGCCTGCGGCGGGCGCTCCGCCGGCTCGCGCCAGCTCGGCACTATCAGGGTATCGGCGGTTTCCAGCGCCTCCAGGCCGTGGCGCGTATCGATGGCGAAGCCGGCCGTGGTGTTCAGCGGCCCCGGCTCGGCGGCGCAGACCTGCAGTTCGAAGCGCGTGCGCGTCCCGCCCGGGTCGCCCTCGCCGAACACCAGGCAAGGCACCGAGAGGTGGAAGGGGCTGATCTGGTCGAAGGCCACCACGGCCACGCGATGGGTTTCCATGGGCATCATCCGGGCAAGGCTTTGGCCCGATTCTAGCGAAAGCTGTCTTTCGGGCCACTCACGCCGACCGCCGGCCCCTGCGCAGAATGGCCCCATCCCCACTCCAGCGGAGACACCCAGCATGAGCAACGCCCCGAAACGCGCCCTGATCGTCATCGACGTGCAGAACGAATACTTCAGCGGCAACCTGCGCATCGAATACCCGCCGGTCGGCGACTCGCTGCCCAACATCCTGCGCGCCATGGACGCCGCCCACGCCGCCGGCATCCCGGTGGTGGTGGTGCGCCACCAGGCCCCGGCCGGCGCGCCCATCTTCGCCCCCGGCAGCCACGGCGTGGAACTGCACCCGCAGGTGGCCGATCGCCCCCGCGACCTGCTGCTGGACAAGAGCAAGGCCAGCGCCCTCAGCGGCACCGGGCTGGGCGACTGGCTGCGCGAACGCGGCGTCGACACCCTGACGCTGGTCGGCTACATGACGCACAACTGCGACGACTCCACCGCCCGCCAGGCCGCCCACGAAGGCTGGCAGGTGGAATTCCTCGACGACGCCAGCGGCTCGCTGCCCTACGCCAACAGCGCGGGCGCGGCCACTGCCGAGGAAATCCACCGGGTGTTCAGCGTGGTGCTGCATTCGTCGTTCGCCGCGGTGGCCAGCACCGCCGACTGGCTGGCGGCAGTGGCAAGCGGCAAGGCCCTGGAGCGCGACAACATCTACGCCTCCAACCAGCGCGCCATCAACGCCCGCAGCTAGGAAAACGGCGGATAACGCCGTGGCGTTATCCGCCCTACGCGAGGACCATCATGGACGTAGGGCGAATAACCATTCGCGGTTATCCGCCGCCTGACCGCCCTCCCCGTCCCGCACGGCGTCCAACCGGCCCTCATCAGTTCCAATGCCGCCGCGCGACGTTGCGGTTGTCCCCCAGCCCCGCCAGCGCCCCGACCGAAACGATCAGCAGCTCGACGATCCAGGCCAGCAGCAAACCGCCGCCCAGGGCCCAGCCGATCGCCTCCGGCGCCAGCACCACCTGGTAGCTGTAGCCGTCGAGGGTCTCCTGCAGCAGCTCGCGGTTCGGCGCGCTCAGCAGGTGCCAGGCGCGGGCGTACCAGGGGCCCTGCAGGGCCTGCCATTCCCTGTCGAACAGCTTGGCGCGGCGCAGCAGGCGCTCGACGTTGTCGCCGTCGCGCTGGAACACCGGGTCCGGGCTGCCGCGGTAGTGCGCCACCAGGGCGTCGAGGTCGCCCTGGAAGTAGTGGCCGGCGGTGTTGCGATAGCCCTCCAGGGCCTGCAGGGCTTCCTGGCGGTGGGCATCGACGCGGATCGAATAGTCCTTGATGAAGCCCGGCACCTGCACCCCGACCAGCAGGCCGAGGGCGAAGAGCACCAGGCGGATGTAGCTGCGCAACATGGGAGTCCCCCTCTCAGACGCGGCCCTGATCGAGAATCTCGCCGCGCCACCAGAGCATCCACTCGCCGCTCTGCTGCACCGACCAGTGCTCGTTGTCGGTCAGCGGTTCGGTGGCGATCACCGTGACCACGTCGTTGGGCGTGGTCTCGGACTGGAAGTCCACGGTCAGGTCGGCATCCTTCAGCCGCGCCGGGCCGAAGGGCGCGCGGCGGGTAATGTACGCCAGCTTGCTGGAGCAGAAGGTGAACAACCAATCACCGTCGCTCAGCAGGCAGTTGAACACGCCCTTCTGCCGGTACTCGGCGCAGGCGCAGACCAGCGTCGGCAGCAGCACCTCCACCGGCACCGGCTCGGGGAAGGCCCGGCGCACGCGGTTGAGCAGGTCGCAGAAGGCCGCCTCGCTATCGGTGTCGCCCACCGGCCGGTACAGCCCCGGCGGCGGCGCGAAGTCGGCCAGCTGGCCGTTGTGCGCGAAGGTCCAGTAGCGCCCGCCCAGTTCGCGCACGAAGGGGTGGGTGTTGGACAGGCAGACCTTGCCGACGTTGGCCTGGCGGATGTGGCCGATCACCGTCTCGCTCTTGATCGGGTAGCGCTGCACCAGGCGCGCCACCTCCGACTCGACGCTGGCGCTCGGGTCCTGGAACAGGCGCACGCCGCGCCCCTCGTAGAAGGCGATGCCCCAGCCGTCGCGGTGCGGGCCGGTGCCGCCGCCGCGCTGCATCAGGCCGGTGAAGCTGAAGACGATGTCGGTGGGGACGTTGGCGCTCATGCCGAGCAGTTCGCACATGGTCAGCGCTCCTGTGGCAGGCGGTCGCCCGGCACGCGGTGGAAGGTGAAAGGGGAAATCAGGCGCCGGCCTGGCGTGGAGGTCTTGGGCTGCATCGGGCTCGTTCCGCTACGGCTATGCCGCCATGCTGAACGCCGGGCGGGCGCCGCGCAAGGGCGCCGCCGGGGTCGCTCAGAGGCGCGGCTCGATGCGCATGCCGCGGTTGCCGTTGCGCTCGTCGGCGCGGCTGTCGTCCACGTCGGGCATCAGCTGCGGCTGCATGAGCTGGCGCATGGTCGGCTCGTTCTCCGCCTCGGCGCGCTGGCGGCGGTTGCGCGCGGCACGCTCGATGGGCCAGCGCACGGCGACGAAGATCAGGTACACGACGAAGGCCGCCAGCAGCACCAGGGCCAGGTCGGACACGGCGCGCCAGGCGTTGTTGCCCACCTTGAACAGCACGTCCAGGGCGGTGATGGCGATGGCCGGGGCGTATTCGTTGTTGGCCGGGTCGACCGGCGTCGGGGTGAACAACAGCACGAGCACGATCACCCGCAGCGGTTCGCGCAGCCAGCGCCACATCCAGCCGGTCATCAGGAACCAGACGACCAGGAGTCCGAAAGCGGCGAACAGGTAGACGCCCCAGGCGAGTTGATAATCGTGTTCGTTCATGCGCGTGCGTGCGATGGCGGCGGAAGGGGGCTTATGATAGCCGCTTTTCCCCACGGGTGCGCAGCCGGGTGTCACCCCTGCCCCGCCAAGGAGCCGCCATGACCGACCGCCAGCCCCCCGTCGCCCGCCGCGAAGCCGCCGCCGATCCCTACGCCTGGCTGCAGCAGCGCGACAGCGCCGAAGTGCTCGACTACCTCAAGGCGGAAAACGCCTACCTCGAAACCGAACTGGCCGGCCAGGCCGAGCTGCGCGAGCAGCTGTTCCAGGAGATCAAGGGGCGCATCCGCGAGACCGACCTGTCGCTGCCCTCGCCCTGGGGCCCGTGGCTGTACTACCAGCGCACCACTGCCGGCGACGAGTACCCGCGCCACTACCGCTGCCCGCGCCCGGCCGGCGACTCGCTGAGCGTGGACGAAAGCGCCGAGCAACTGCTGCTGGACCCCAACGAGCTGGCCGCCGGCGGCTTCCTCTCCCTCGGCGCCTTCAGCATCAGCCCCGACCACTCGCGCCTGGCCTACAGCCTGGACACCAGCGGCGACGAGATCTACCGCCTGTACGTCAAGGACCTGGCCAGCGGCGCCGTGGAGGAACTGCCCTTCGACGACTGCGACGGCAGCATGACCTGGGCCAACGACAGCCGCACCCTGTTCTTCGGCGAGCTGGACGACACCCACCGCCCGCACAAGCTGTACCGCCACACCCTGGGCGAACCCGGCGCCGAGCAGGTGTTCGAGGAGCGCGACGGGCGCTTCTTCCTGCACTGCTACCGCGCCAGTTCCGAACGCCAGCTGGTGCTGCTGCTGGGCAGCAAGACCACCAGCGAGGCCTGGGTGCTGGATGCCGAACAGCCGCGCGGCGAATTCCACTGCATCGCCCCGCGCCAGGAAGAGCACGAGTACCACGTCGACCACGGCCTGCTGGACGGCGAGTGGACCTGGTTCATCCGCAGCAACCAGGGCGGCATCAACTTCGCCCTCTACAGCGCCAGCGAAGCGGCGCCCGGCCGCGAGCACTGGCGCGAACTGATCGCCCACCGCGACAGCGTGATGCTCGAAGATCTCACCCTCAACCAGGACGCCTTCACCCTCAGCCTGCGCGAGGGCGGCCTGCCGATCGTCGAGGTCCACGCCGCCGGCCAGGCGCCGCGCCGCGTGGAGCTGCCGGACGCGGCCTACAACCTGTACGTGCAGGACAGCCTGGAATTCCACAGCACGGCCATCCGCCTGCGCTACGAGGCGCTCAACCGCCCCGCGCAGATCCGCCAGTTGGGCCTGCTCGACGGCGCCCAAAAGGTGCTCAAGGAAACCCCGGTGGAAGGCCCGTTCGACGCCGACGCCTACGAAAGCCGCCGGCTCTGGGCCGCCAGCGTCGACGGCGTGCAGGTGCCGATCAGCCTGGTGGCGCGCCGCGAGGTGCTGCAGGGCATCGCCGCCGGCCGCCCGGCGCCGCTGTACCTGTACGGCTACGGCGCCTACGGGGCGAGCTTCGATCCCTGGTTCTCCCATGCCCGCCTGAGCCTGCTGGAGCGCGGCTTCGTCTTCGCCATCGCCCACGTGCGCGGCGGCGGCGAACTGGGCGAGGCCTGGTACCGCGCCGGCAAGCTGGCCAACAAGCAGAACAGCTTCAGCGACTTCATCGCCTGCGCCGAGCACCTTTGCGCCGAGGGCTACAGCACGCCGCAGCGGACCGTGATCAGCGGCGGCAGCGCCGGCGGCCTGCTGATGGGCGCGGTGCTCAACCAGCGCCCGCAGCAGTTCGCCGCGTGCATCGCCGAGGTGCCCTTCGTCGACGTGCTCAACACCATGCTCGACCCGGACCTGCCGCTGACCGTCACCGAGTACGACGAGTGGGGCAACCCGCAGGAGCACGAGGTGTACGAGCGCATCCGCGCCTACGCGCCCTACGAGAACGTCTGCGCCCAGGACTACCCGGCGCTGCTGGTGGTGGCCGGCTACAACGACAGCCGCGTGCAGTACTGGGAAGCGGCCAAGTGGGTGGCCAAGCTGCGCGCCAGCAAGACCGACGACAACCTGCTGCTGCTCAAGACCGACCTGGGCGCCGGCCACGGCGGCATGAGCGGGCGCTACCAGGGGCTGAAGGACGTGGCCCTGGAATACGCCTTCGTGCTCAAGGTGCTGGGCCTGCTGGAGGCGGCCTGATGCCAGGTGGCATAGAGCCTGTCTGGCGCTGAGCCGGGGTGGGAGAAGAGCCGGTTCGGTGTGTTGCTGTTCGCGTGGTTTCTCTATTCAAGAGCACCCTCACCCCAGCCCTCTCCCGCAAGCGGGAGAGGGGGCTGTTCGTGCCACCGGGGCGTCCGGCGTGGCCGGTGAATCCCATCGCGGACAAGGTCCGCTCCTACACCCGTGCGTCCCTGGAACCGCGGACCTTGTCCGCGATTCGGATTTCCAGAGAAACATCCGAGCGCACCCAAACGCCCCTTCAGCAGGCCGAGCGAAACCGGCGCTCAGGAGGTCATGCGACATGGATGTCGCGAGAGCCCCGATGGGCTACAGGGACGTACCCTCGGGGCGGGCCTCCGTGGCGGGGGAGTTCGCGAGGGTAGCCCGGCTCCATCGGGCCCGTATG
>NZ_BSQE01000026.1:0-107788 GCF_030268185.1 Pseudomonas sp. NBRC 100443 | reverse complement strand
CCCTCGCGAACTCCCCCGCCACGGAGGCCCGCCCCGAGGGTACGTCCCTGTAGCCCATCGGGGCTCTCGCGACATCCATGTCGCATGACCTCCTGAGCGCCGGTTTCGCTCGGCCTTCTGAAGGGGCATTCCGGTGCGCTTGGATGTTTCTCTGGAAATCCGTAGGGCGAATAACGCTCCGCGTTATCCGCCGTTTGGCCTTGGCGCCCGGCGGCTCCGGGGCTGACCTGGGCGTTGGCTGGGGGCTTGGGTGTGTCGGCGGATAACCGCGAACGGTTATACGCCCTACGGTGGGCTTGGCGTACGGCGTTATCCGCCGAATCGCGGACGGAGTCCGCTCCTACGGTTACAGGGAAGCACGGGCGTAGGAGCGGACCTTGTCCGCGATCGGGTTCACCGGCCACGCCGGACGCCCCGGCCACACCTGCGCCCCGCCCCCGCTATTTCTTCAGGCACCCACTCATGAACGTCTTGCGCTCATCGCCCTTCAGCGCCTTGGCCGCGGCGTCCTTGTTGCACTGGGCCATCTTCTCCTGCTGCGGCGTCAGCTTCTTGCCGGTATCGCCGCCGCCGGCTTTCAGGCAGCTGCTCATGAAGGTCTTGCGCTCATCACCTTTCAGCGACTTGGCGGTGGCGTCGGCGTTGCAGGTCTTCATCTTTTCCTGCTGGGCGGTGTTGGCGGCGAAACCCTGCACCGAGAACAACAGCGCGCACAGCAGCAGGGGAAGGCGGAGCTTGATCATGGAGCGGTCTCCTAGAATGTTGATCGCTTCCTGAGCGTAGCCTGCTGTTACATTTGTGCGAGCTCACCCGCGTGCCCCGGTCACGGCTGACAGCGCCCCGCCAGCGGTTATAATCGCGCCTGCTATGCTTTCCCCGCATATCCCCCCATCAGCCACACGCCATCAGGAACACAGGTGACGAAAGACGAACTGCGCGCCGAACTGGAGCGCCAGGAACAGCGTTACAAGGATGTCTATGGCGGCGAGGTCACCCTCTACGCCGCCCAGCCCGACCCCGACAAGAAGCCCTGGCGCAAGCGCCCGACCGTGCAGGACAAGGCCTTCGACCGGGAACTGGAGAAGATGCAGACCGACCTGCAGAAGGCCCAGCAACGCCAGGCCGAACAGGACGCGAACTGAGCCGCGACGGCCCCCCGAAAACGTTGCAGCGCATTGCCCGCAGCGCTGCAAGCCCCGTGCGACCGGGTGTCGCTGGATTCCGAGAATCGCTTCAGGTTTCAGACGACATCCTATCGCTTCTGGCATAATCGCCGCCCCGTCACCGACCGGTCACAGAAACTTCATGTTCGATCTCTTCAGCGGACTCGACCTCTGGGTAGGCATCAGCCTGGTGCTGGCGCTGGGCTTCGTCCTGGCCTTCGAGTTCATCAACGGCTTCCATGACACCGCCAACGCGGTGGCCACGGTGATCTACACCAAGGCCATGTCGCCCTACCGCGCGGTCATCCTCTCCGGCATCTTCAACTTCCTCGGCGTGCTGCTCGGTGGCGTCGGCGTGGCCTATGCCATCGTGCACCTGCTACCGGTGGAGCTGCTGATCAACGTCAACAGCGGCCACGGCCTGGCCATGGTGTTCTCGCTGCTGGCCGCGGCCATCGCCTGGAACCTGGGCACCTGGTACTTCGGCATCCCCGCCTCCAGTTCGCACACCCTGATCGGCTCGATCCTCGGCGTGGGCCTGGCCAACGCCGTCATCACCGGCGTGCCGCTGGCCGACGGGGTGAACTGGCAGAAGGCGATCGACATCGCCATGTCGCTGATCTTCTCGCCGCTGGCCGGCTTCATCGTCGCGGCCCTGGTGCTGATCGGCCTGAAGTGGATGTACCCGCTGTCGAAGATGCACAAGACCCCGGAAACCCGCCGCGAAGTCGACGAGAAGAAGCACCCGCCGTTCTGGAACCGCCTGGTGCTGGTGCTCTCGGCCATGACCGTGAGCTTCGTCCACGGCTCCAACGACGGCCAGAAGGGCATCGGCCTGATCATGCTGGTGCTGATCGGCATCGTCCCCGCCAAGTTCGTCCTCGACCTCAACAGCACCACCTACCAGATCGAACGCACCCGCGACGCCGCCATCCACCTCAGCCAGTTCTACCAGCGCCACACCGACGTGCTCGGCGACATGCTCGCCCTGGGCAAGGGCGCCGACGGCGAGATGCCCGAGCTGTACCGCTGCGAAGCGAAGCAGACCGAATCCACCCTCAAGGGCCTGCTGAGCGACATCAAGGGCATCTCCAGCTACAACGAGCTGTCCGCCGACAGCCGCGTGCAGGTGCGCCGCTACCTGCTGTGCCTGGACGACACCGCGAAGAAGGTCGGCAAGCTCGACAGCCTGCCGGCGCGCGAGAAGGCCGACCTGGAGAAGCTGCGCAAGGACCTGACCAGCACCACCGAATACGCGCCCTTCTGGGTGATCATCGCGGTGGCCCTGGCCCTGGGCGTGGGCACCATGGTCGGCTGGAAACGCGTGGTGCTCACCGTCGGCGAGAAGATCGGCAAGCAGGGCATGACCTACGCCCAGGGCATCAGCGCCCAGCTCACCGCCACCGCGGCGATCGGCATGGCCAACCTCTACAGCCTGCCGGTGTCCACCACCCACGTGCTGTCCTCGGGCGTGGCCGGCACCATGGTCGCCAACCGCAGCGGCCTGCAGGGCGGCACCGTGCGCAACATCCTGATGGCCTGGATCCTCACCCTGCCCACCTCCATGGCCCTGGCCGCCGGCCTGTTCTGGCTGGCCTCGCGCTTCTACTGACGGCCCCGCCGACGCCTGCCCCATTCACGACGCCTGCCCAGTGCAGGCGTCGTGCTTTTCAGACCTTACGCGCCTAAGGCAGGCGGCGATAAAGCAGGCTCAATCGGTAATGCCCTCCCCTGCGTTGCCTGGGCGCAGGCGGAACCAGAAAATGGCCGTCAAGATCGCAAGCCATACGAGCCCTGCCCATAAGGCCATTTGCGTTTTGGAAAAGGCTCCCAGCACGACGAAGATGAACAGCATGAAAGCGATTGCGGCAGCTGGGGCATACGGCCATAAAGGCACGCGGTATTTCAGTGCCTTGGCTTCTTGAGCACTCATGCTCCTGCGCATCGCCACCTGCGACAGCAGGATCATCAGCCACACCCAGACAGTGGCGAATGTGGCGGTGGAGGCGATCAGCAGGAAAACATTCTCCGGGATCAGGTAATTCAGTACCGCGCCAAGCAGCAGCGCAATCGCCATCACGACAACGGTCATCCAGGGCACACCTTTTTGGGACACCCGCGCAAATACCGCGGGCGCTTGCCCTTGCTTGGCCATCCCATAAAGCATGCGCCCCGCCCCGAAAACATCGCTATTGATCGCCGACACCGCCGCGGATATCACCACAACGTTGAGTATCGCCGCTGCAGAGTTGATGCCCAGCCCGCTGAAAATCTGTACGAAGGGGCTCCCCTGCGTGCCAATCTGCGGCCAGGGGAAAATCGACATCAGCACGAAGAGCGTCAGGACGTAGAAAAGCAGGATTCGCACCGGCACGGCGTTGATGGCTCGTGGCAAAACGCGCTGCGGGTCGCGGGCCTCTCCCGCCGTTACGCCAATGATCTCGATTCCGCCAAAGGCGAACACCACAACGGCGAAGGAAGCTATCAATCCCTCGATCCCATGGGGCATGAAGCCGCCATGGACCCAAAGATTCTGGACGCCGGTGGCCGCTGCCGACTCCGCCAGGCCGTAACCAAAGAGCATGATGCCGAGGCCGGCGAGGATCATCATTACGATGGCCCCCACCTTCACGAGCGATAGCCAGAACTCGAGTTCGCCAAATACCTTCACGGTGCAAAGGTTCAACGCCCCGATGAAGAAGATGATCGACAGCACCCAGATCCATCGAGGCACTTCTGGAAACCAGAAGCCCATGTAGATCCCAAATGCCGTCACGTCGGCCAGGCAAACGATGACCATCTCGAAAGCGTAGGTCCACCCCGTGATGAAACCCGCCAGTGGCCCCAAGTAGGTGCTGGCGTACTCGCCAAATGAGCCCGGTGCGGGATTGCGAACCGCCATCTCCCCCAGTGCGCGCATCACCATGTATACCGCGATGCCCGCTATGACATAGGCAGCCAATACGGCGGGGCCGGCCATCTGAATGGCCGAGGCGGAACCATAGAAAAGGCCAGTACCGATCGCCGACCCCAAGGCGATGAAGCGAATGTGGCGGGCGCTCAGACCACGTTGAAGTTCAGTTTTTGCTGTCATTCCCTTGCTCTCCTGATTGTTCTTATGGGACAGGGTTGCAAGGCGCCCTCGCGGGCGCCAGTCAGCCCTAGAGGCTGGGCAGAAGCTTTGCCGGCATCAGCGCGTTGAGGCAGCCGCTGGCAAGCAAGCTGCTTGCAGCCTCGATGTCAGGAGCAAAGAAGCGGTCCTCCTGGTAATACGGAACCTCGTGCCGCAGAAGCCTGCGGGCTTCCTCGAGCGGCAGGGATGACTTCAGACCCTCCCTGAAGTCCAGCCCCTGGCAGGCGCCAAGCCATTCGACGGCAATAATTCCGCGGACGTTCTCCGCCATGCTCCAGAGCCGCTTGCCGGCGTTCGGAGCCATCGACACGTGGTCCTCTTGGTTGGCGGAAGTGGGCAGGCTGTCGACACTGGCGGGGTGAGCGAGTGCTTTGTTGTCGCTGGCAAGCGCTGCCGCGGTGACCTGGGCAATCATGAACCCGGAATTGACCCCACCGTTCTCGACGAGGAACGGCGGCAACTGGGACATGTGGCGGTCCATCATCAAGGAGATACGCCGCTCGGACAGTGCGCCGATCTCGGCAAGCGCCAAGGCTATATTGTCGGCGGCCATCGCCACCGGCTCGGCGTGGAAATTACCGCCGGAAACTACCTCGGCTTGCTCGGCAAACACCAAAGGGTTGTCTGAAACCGCGTTGGCCTCGATCTGCAGGACCGTGGCGGCATTGCGCAGCTGGGTCAGGCATGCCCCCATGACTTGCGGTTGGCAACGTAGGGAGTACGGGTCTTGAACCTTTTCGCACTGCGCGTGAGAGCTGCCGATCTCGCTGCTCTCGGTCAGCAGGCTTCTATATGCCGCGGCGGCATCAATCTGGCCTGGCTGGCCTCGAGCATCGTGTATACGGGCGTCGAATGGCGCTCGCGAGCCGAGCATGGACTCCACGCTCAGCGCCCCACAGACGGTAGCGGCCGCATACAGATCTTCGGCCTCGAACAAGCCTCGAAGGGCGTATGCCGTCGAAACCTGCGTTCCGTTAAGCAGCGCGAGCCCCTCCTTGGCAGCGAGTGTCATGGGTTCCAGGCCCACAATGGCGAGTGCCTCGCACGCTGGCAACCATTGTCCCCGATAACGCGCCTTGCCTTCTCCAAGCAGCACCAGGGACATGTGTGCCAAAGGCGCGAGGTCGCCCGATGCTCCAACAGACCCTTTCAAGGGAATATGCGGGTACACCTCGGCATTGATGAGCGCGACCAAGGCATCGATCACCTTGCGACGGATGCCGGAGAGGCCCCGGGCAAGGCTATTCACCTTCAGCAACATGATCAGCCGAACCATGGCATCATCCAGTGCCTCGCCCACGCCGGCGGCGTGCGAGAGCACCAATGAGCGTTGCAGCTTTTCAAGCTCGTCGGAGGCGATACGCGTCGAGGCTAGAAGGCCAAACCCGGTGTTGATTCCATAGGCCGTCCGGCCTTGGGCGATGATGTCTTCCACACATGCAACGCTGGCATTGATGGCGTTATTGCAGGAGGCGTTCAGTACAACCCGTAGAGGCTGGCGATAGGCTTTGCGCAGATCACTTAGCTGAAGGTTGCCGGCAGTCAGGTGAAGTTCCAAATCAGGGGTCTCCTTTATAGGCCGCCAAGGGGCGGGGTCCTTGTGATGCACATCGGCAGGAGGACTCCATGCGGTAAGCGGCATGAACCTGGCTCCCAAAGGGGCCGTTCCCCCTGCATCTCAAATTTATACATGTACATACAAGTATGTGCAAATAAAGGGCCAGCCGGTATTCATACCATCAATAAATATTAAGCCATTGAAAAATATAGTATTTTTAAATGCTCGAAGAAAATCAGAGGAGCGCCTTTTCGGCACTGGGGTGTTCGGTAACGAGAAATAGCGGTGTGTGGGGTGTTCTCACACTGTCGCGTCCTTCTTCGGAACGGGTGAATCTGCTCTTCGTTCTCGCGAACGCTTTTCTCTGCACTTCAGCTCTGCCCGCTACCGTTCGTCCACCTACCCAAAGCTTCTGACAGAAAATGCCGACTTCTAATCTGGAGGCCGCGAATAGCCGGCCCCCCAGCCCTGGACAAGGGCTTCGCGGCCAGGAGCGCCAACCCGGCCGGCCGCCACCCGCGTGACCGGCCACCTCCGCCGCCCACCCCGCGCGGACCCATAACACGGAACTCGGGCTCACCGTCGAGCCCGTCAACCACTGGCCCCTCCTGGACGACTCGATGATGAAGAACCTGACGTTCAGCCACAAAATACTGCTGGCCGCTTCCCTGGTGGTTTTTGCCGCCTTTGCCCTCTTCACGCTGTACAACGACTCCCTGCAGCGCAATGCCATCCGCGCGGACCTGAAGTCCTACCTGCAGGAAATGGGCGAGGTCACCGCGAGCAACACCCAGAACTGGCTGAGCGGGCGCATACACCAGTCGACTCGCGAAATCGCCGGTACCGCGCGCCAACTGCATGACGTATCGCAACTGGTGGTCAACGCCTCCGATGCCTCGCACCACGCCAGCGACGCCTGCCCCGCGCAGGCGTCGCCTGGCCATCCGGGCCTGACCTGAGCAGGACACGAGCGAATGCTGGCGACATGGATGCTGCTCGGTTGGCTGGCCGCCTGTGCCTACCAGGACCTGCGCCGCCGCAAGGTGGACAACCTGCTGACCCTCGGCGGCCTGGCCGCGGCCGCCGCCTACCTGTACCTGCACGGCCACAGCCTGACCCAGCATTCCGTGGCGGCCGCCCTTGCCGCGGCGGCCCTGGGCCTCGCGCTGAGCCTGCCCGGCTACTGGCTCGGCAAGCTGGGCGCGGCGGACGTCAAGCTGCTGGCCGCGCTGGGCCTGGCCAGCGACCCCGACACCCTGCTCTACAGCCTGGGCCTGGCCTGCCTGGCGACGCTGCTGCTGATGCTGGGCAGCAGGCTTTCGATCGACTCGAACAGGCTTCCGCAGCCCGTCGTGGCGCGGCTGAAATCCTTCGATGTCAGCCGTTCCAAGTCATTTCCCTTCGTTTTCTCGATCTTTGCCGGCTATCTGCTGCAACTGGCATTCACCTGAACGATGCCCGCGGGATCCGTCATTCTTTTCTGACGTCATTTTCCCATCACAAAGCTAAAGTCCTACAGAAGACGGCCGATACAACCTGCCCACACCGTCGTTCCCGCAGGATGCTCTACCCATGCTTCGCTCGCTGTCCTTCGCCAAGAAGATCCTTCTGGCGGCCTCCCTCGTGGTGATCTTCGCCTTCGCCTGCTTCATCTTCTTCAACGACTTCCGCCAGAGCCGCGCCATCCAGGAGGACACCGACTCCTACCTGCGCGAGATCGGCAGCCTCACCGCCAGCAATATCCAGAGCTGGCTGGAAGGCCGCATCCACCTGGTGGAGATGGAAGCCGCGCAACTGGCCGATGGCGAGCCCACCGCCGAGCGCATCCAGCACGTGCTGGAGCAGCAGGTGCTGCAGCGGAACTTCGAATCGGTGTACCTGGGCGAGGCCGCCAGCGGCGTCTTCACCATGCGCCCCTACTCGCCCATGCCCGACGGCTACGACCCGCGCCAGCGCGGCTGGTACAAGGACGCCGCGGCCGCCGGCCGGCTGATCGTCACCGAGCCCTTCCTCGACGCCGGCACCAAGGAGCAGATCCTCGCCATGTCCATGCCGGTCATGCGCAACGGCCAACTGGTCGGCGTGGCCGCCGGCGACATGAAGCTGCAGACCATCACCGCCATCCTCAACTCGCTGAAGTTCGACGGCGACGGCTATGCCTTCCTGGTCAGCGACGCCGGCAAGATCCTCCTGCACCCGGACGACGCGAAGGTGTTCAAGAACCTCACCGAGGTCTACCCGCATGGCGCGCCGCAGGTTCGCCCCGGGGTGCAGGAAGTGCAGGTCGACGGCCATACGCAACTGGTCTCCATGACCCGCGTCGAGGGCCTGCCGGGGGTGTCCTGGTACGTCGCCCTGGTGCTGGACAAGAGCGCCGCCTACGCCATGCTCAGCGACTTCCGCACCTCGGCGGTGATCGCCACCCTGGTCGCCATCGTCGCGATCATCTTCCTGCTGGGCATGCTGATCCGCGTGCTGATGCAGCCACTCACCGACATGGGCCGCGCCATGCAGGACATCGCCCAGGGCGAGGGCGACCTGACCAAGCGCCTGAAGGTCGACAGCCGCGACGAGTTCGGCCTGCTGGCCGAGGCCTTCAACCGCTTCGTCGCGCGCATCCACGAATCCATCCGCGAAGTGGCCGGCACCGCGCGCCAGCTGCATGACGTGTCGCAGCTGGTGGTCAACGCCTCCAACTCGTCCATGGCCAACTCCGACGAGCAGGCCACCCGCACCAACAGCGTGGCCGCGGCGATCAACGAACTGGGCGCCGCCGCCCAGGAAATCGCCCGCAACGCCGCCGACGCCTCGCACCACGCCAGCGACGCCAGCCACCAGGCCGGCGACGGCCGTCAAGTAGTGGAGCAGACCATCGCCGCGATGAACCAGCTGTCGGAGAAGATCAGCTACGCCAGCACCCACATCGAGGCGCTGAACAGCCGCACGGTGAACATCGGGCAGATCCTCGAAGTGATCAAGGGCATCTCCGAGCAGACCAACCTGCTGGCGCTCAACGCCGCCATCGAAGCCGCCCGCGCCGGCGAGGCAGGCCGCGGCTTCGCCGTGGTGGCCGACGAGGTGCGCAATCTGGCGCACCGCGCCCAGGAATCGGCGCAGCAGATTCAGGGCATGATCGAGGAACTGCAGGTGGGCGCCCGCGAGGCGGTCACCACCATGGGCGAAAGCCAGCGCTACAGCCTGGAAAGCGTGGAGATCGCCAACCGCGCCGGCCAGCGCCTGGCCAGCGTGACCGGGCGGATCAGCGAAATCGACGCGATGAACCAGTCGGTGGCCACCGCCACCGAGGAGCAGACCGCGGTGGTCGATTCGCTGAACATGGACATCACCGAGATCAACACCCTCAACCAGGAAGGCGTGGAAAACCTCCAGGCCACCCTGCGCGCCTGCGCCGACCTGGAGGCCCAGGCCGGGCGGCTGCGGCACCTGGTGGACAGTTTCCGCATCTGATCCGCCATCCATGAACAAGGCGCCTGCGGGCGCCTTTTTCATGTTCGCAAGATGCCATCTGTAGGAGCGGGCCCTGCCCGCGAATCGCGCGCAGGGCGCGCTCCTACAAGGGTGCGAGGCATGGGCACCCGTAGGGCGTATAACCGTTCGCGGTTATACGCCGATACACCTCATCCACAGGCCAACCTCCTGGCCGAGCCCGGAATGCGCGGAAACAGAGGTTCGGGCTCGACCATGCAAGGGCCTGGAACCAAGGCCAAGCGGCGTATAACGCGGAGCGTTATACGCCCTACACACTTCTCTGCCTTTCACCCTCCGGCCGCTACCGTTCGTCCGCCTCGCTAAAGCTTCCTACGGAAAATGCCGACTTCTTGTCTGAAGGCCGCATCAGCCGGCGCTTCAGCCCCGGGCAAGGGCTTCCCGGCACAGGAGTGCCACCGGCCGCACGTCACCCGCGGGCGGCTCCACCGCCGACCCACCCGGCGCGCGGTCTGTAGTCCGGGGGCTCGGAACCATCGCCGAGGCCCCCAAATCACTGGCCCCATCCCTGGATGCAAAAACAAGATGATGAAGAACCTGAAGTTCAGCCACAAAATACTGCTGGCCGCTTCTCTGGTGGTTTTCGCCGCATTCGCGCTCTTCACCCTGTACAACGACTCCCTGCAGCGCAACGCCATCCGCGCGGACCTGGAGTCCTACCTGCAGGAAATGGGTGAAGTCACCGCCAGCAACATCCAGAACTGGCTCAGCGGGCGCATCCTGCTGGTGGAGCACACCGCCCAGAGCATCGGCCGCGACAGCGCGCCGGCCAGCCTCGGCGGCCTGCTGGAGCAGAAGGCGCTGACCTCGACCTTCAGCTTCACCTACCTCGGCCAGGCCGACGGCACCTTCACCATGCGCCCGGACGACAAGATGCCCGACGGCTACGACCCGCGCACCCGCCCCTGGTACAAGGACGCCCTGGCCGCCGGCGGCACCACCCTGACCGAACCCTACGTCGATGCCGCCACCGGCCAGCTGATCATCACCATCGCCACGCCGGCCCAGGCCGCCGGCAAGACGGTGGGCGTGGTCGGCGGCGACCTCAACCTGCAGGCCATCGTGCAGATCATCAACTCGCTGGACTTCAGCGGCATGGGCTACGCCTTCCTGGTCAGCGGCGACGGCAAGGTGCTGGTCGCCCCGGACAAGCAGCAGGTGATGAAGAACCTCAGCGAAATCTACCCGCAGAACACCCCGCGGATCGGCAACGGCTTCAGCGAGAGCGAACTCAACGGCGCCACCCGCATCCTCGCCTTCGCCCCGGTCAAGGGCCTGCCTTCGGTGAACTGGTACATCGGCCTGTCCATCGACAAGGACAAGGCCTACGCCATGCTCAGCACCTTCCGCACCTCAGCGGTGATAGCCGCGCTGGTCGCCATAGTCACGATCCTCCTGCTGCTGGGCATGCTGATCCGCGTGCTGATGCAGCCGCTCACCGCCATGGGCCGCGCCATGCAGGACATCGCCCAGGGCGAAGGCGACCTGACCAAGCGCCTGGCCGTACACAGCCGCGACGAGTTCGGCGCCCTGGCCGAAGCCTTCAACCGCTTCGTCGAGCGCATCCACGAGTCCATTCGTGAAGTAGCCGGCACCGCGCGCCAACTGCATGACGTGTCGCAACTGGTGGTCAACGCCTCCAACTCGTCCATGGCCAACTCCGACGAGCAGGCCAACCGCACCAACAGCGTGGCCGCGGCGATCAACGAGCTGGGCGCCGCCGCCCAGGAGATCGCCCGCAACGCCGCCGATGCCTCGCACCACGCCAGCGACGCCAGCCACCAGGCCGGCGACGGCCGTCAGGTAGTGGAGCAGACCATCAGCGCGATGAACCAGCTGTCGGAGAAGATCAGCTACGCCAGCACCCACATCGAGTCGCTGAACAGCCGCACGGTGAACATCGGGCAGATTCTCGAAGTGATCAAGGGCATCTCCGAGCAGACCAACCTGCTGGCGCTCAACGCCGCCATCGAAGCCGCCCGCGCCGGCGAGGCGGGCCGCGGCTTCGCCGTGGTGGCCGACGAGGTGCGCAACCTAGCGCACCGCGCCCAGGAGGCCGCGCAGCAGATCCAGGGCATGATCGAGGAACTGCAGGTGGGCGCCCGCGAGGCGGTCACCACCATGGGCGAGAGCCAGCGCTACAGCCTGGAGAGCGTGGAGATCGCCAACCGCGCCGGCCAGCGCCTGGCCAGCGTGACCGGGCGCATCAGCGAGATCGATGCGATGAACCAGTCGGTAGCCACCGCCACCGAGGAACAGACCGCGGTGGTCGACTCGCTGAACATGGACATCACCGAGATCAACACCCTCAACCAGGAGGGCGTGGAGAACCTCAAGGCCACCCTGCGCGCCTGCGCCGACCTGGAGACCCAGGCCGGGCGGCTGCGGCAGTTGGTGGACAGCTTCCGTATCTGAACCGCCATCCATGAACAAGGCGCCTGGGGGCGCCTTTTTCATGTTCGCAAGAGGCCACCTGCAGGAGCGGGCCTTGCCCGCGAATCGCGCGCAGGGCGCGCTCCTACAGGGGTGCGGGGCATGGGCACCCGTAGGGCGAATAACCGTTCGCGGTTATACGCCGATACACCGATCTCATGCCCGGCCCATCGCGGACGGAGTCCGCTCCTACGGTTCCAGGAAGCACGGCTTTTCGTAGGATGGCGTTGAGCGAAGCGATACCCATCAGCGCAACCGCATGGGTTTCGCAAGCTCAACCCATCCTACGAAGAGCACCTCGGCGCAAGACAGTTGCTCCTACGTTGCAGGCGAGCACGGCTGTAAGCGATATGCCCACCTACCGCCGCTTGCCCCCCAGCAGCGAGCCCATCAGCCCGCGCACCAGTTCGCGGCCGATCTGGTTAGCGGCCTGGCGCACCACGGTCTTCATGGTCTGGCTGGCCAGGTTGCCGAGGATTTCCCCGGCCATGCTGCCCAGGCTGCTGCCAACGTCGGCCTTGGTTTCGCTGGGCGCCATCTTCTCGTCGGTGCGCCCGGTCAGGCGTTCGTAGGCCGATTCGCGGTCGATCGGCTTGTCGTAGCGCCCGGCCAGCGGCGAGGTGCGGATGATCTGCGCGCGCTCGGCGTCGGTCAGCGGGCCGATGCGCGACTGCGGCGGGGCGATGGCCACGCGCTGGACCATGGCCGGGGTGCCCTTCTCTTCCAGGGTGCCCACCAGCGCTTCGCCGATGCCCAGTTCGGTGAGCACCTTCAGGGTGTCGAACGCCGGGTTCGGGCGGAAGCCGTCGGCCACCGCGCGCAGGGATTTCTGCTCCTTCGCGGTGAAGGCGCGCAGGCCGTGCTGAATGCGCAGGCCGAGCTGGGCCAGGACGTCGTCCGGCAGGTCGCTGGGCGACTGAGTGACGAAGTACACACCCACGCCCTTGGAACGGATCAGCCGCACCACCTGCTCCAGGCGGTCGTGCAGGGCTTTGGGCGTGCCGTTGAACAGCAGGTGCGCCTCGTCGAAGAACAGCGCCAGCACCGGCTTGTCGGCATCGCCGCGCTCGGGCAGTTGCTCGAACAGTTCCGACAGCAGCCAGAGCAGGAAGGTGGCGTAGACCTTGGGCGCCTCGTGCACCAGCTTGCTGGCGTCGAGCAGGTGGATGCGCCCGCGGCCGTCGGAATCCGGGCGCAGGATGTCTTCCAGTTGCAACGCCGGCTCGCCGAAGAAGGCCTCGGCGCCCTGCTGCTCGAGGGTCGCCAGGCGCCGCAGCAGCGCCTGGGACGAGGCGCCGGTGAACAGCGCGCGGTCGTCGCCGAGCACTTCCGGGTGGTCCTTGAGGTAATTGAGCAGCGCCTTGAGGTCCTTCAGGTCGAGCAGCAGCAGGCCCTGCTGGTCGGCCACCTTGAAGGCGGCGAAGAGCGCGGCCTGCTGGCTGTCGGTCAGCTCCAGCAGGTTGCCCAGCAGCAGCGGGCCCATCTCGCTGAGGGTGGTGCGCAGCGGGTGGCCGCTGTGGCCGGCGACGTCCCACAGGCTCACCGGGTAGGCCTTGGCCTGGTAGCCCAGCCAGGGCATCGAGGCGATGCGCTCGGCCACCTTGCCCTGGGGGTTGCCCGCCGCGCCCAGGCCGCAGAGGTCGCCCTTGATGTCGGCGGCGAACACCGCGATGCCGGCATCGCTGAAGCTCTCGGCCAGGTGCTGCAGGGTCACCGTCTTGCCGGTGCCGGTGGCGCCGGCGATCAGGCCGTGGCGGTTGGCCAGCTTCCACGGCTGGCTGACGGGCTGGCCATCGGGACCGGCGCCGATGATGAGTTGGTTGCTTGCTGACATCCTTGCTCCCCTGGTGAACGGAAGGTCACCCGGCAAGACTGGCGCTTCGCGCGCCCGAGCGCAACGGCGCCGCAGCGCTTTTCAGCCGCGGGCCTCGTCGACGCGGAAGACGTGCTTGAGGTAGCGGCCGAAATTCTCGTCGTTGCATTGCATCTTGCCCGGAGTATCGGAGATTTTCGCCACCGGCTGGCCGTTGCAGGCGGTCATCTTCAGCACGATGTTCATCGGCTCGACGCCGGGGATGTCGCAGGTGAAATGGGTGCCGATGCCGAAGCTGACGTCGATGCGCCCGCGCAGCGAGCGGTAGATGTGCAGCGCGCGCGGCAGGTCGAGGCCGTCGGAGAACACCAGGGTCTTGCTGCGCGGGTCGATGCCGAGGCTCTCGTAGTGGGCAATGGCCTTCTCCGCCCAAAGCAGCGGGTCGCCGGAATCGTGGCGCAGGCCGTCGAAGAGCTTGGCGAAGTACAGGTCGAAGTCGCGCAGGAAGGCGTCCATGGTGATCACGTCGGTCAGGGCGATGCCCAGTTGGCCGCGGTACTCGCGGACCCAGGCGTCCAGCGCGGCGGCCTGGCTGTCGATCAGCCGCGGGCCGAGCTGCTGATGGGCCATCAGCCATTCGTGGGCCATGGTGCCCAGCGGCTTGAGGTCGAGCTTGCGCGCCAGGTGCACGTTGCTGGTGCCGACGAAACGCCCGGGGAAACTCGCCTTCAGCTCGCGCACCACGCATTCCTGCACGGCATAGGAGAAGCGCCGGCGGGTGCCGAAGTCGGCCATCTTGAAGCCGGCCAGCTCCTCGGCGCTGGCCTCGCGGCGCAGCCAGTCGAGCTTGTCGCTCAGGCGCTCGCGCACCAGGTCGAGGGTCACCTGTGGATAACGCTGCAGGTTGCGCGCCTCGCTGATGCTGGCCAGCACCGGCACCTCGAAGAGGATCACGTGCAGCCAGGGGCCTTTCAGGCGCAGGAAGAACTCGTCGTTCTCGATGCCGGTCTGCACGTAGCGCATGTTGAAGCGGAACAGGCCGAGGAAGCGGATGAAGTCCGGCTTGAAGAAGGGAATGCGTTCGAGGAAGGCCAGTTGCTCGCTGCTGAAGCTCAGCCCGGCCAGCGCCTCGATGCGCTCGCGGATGCGCGCCAGGTAGGGGCGCAGGTCTTCGCGGTTGCGGCAACGGAACTCCCACTCCACCTCGACGTTGGGGTAGTTGTGCAGCACCGCCTGCATCATGCTCAACTTGTAGAAGTCGGTATCCAGCAGGTTCTGCACGCCGAAGGGGGTGAATGCGGACTCAGCCATGCTCGCCTCTCGCTTGTCGTCAGCTTGCAGTCTAACGGGATGTGTTCGGCAGACGCAGAAAATCCGTAGCCCTCCGGCAAACACAAGACCCGTAGGATGGCGTTGAGCGGAGCGATACCCATCCGTTGAGGCGCGCCTTGGCGAAGCCGGCAAGACAGTTGCTCCTACGAGTTCAGGGAGGCACGGGCAGACTTTGTCCGCGATTGGATTCACCGGCCACGCCGGGCCCCGGCGCATCATGAAAAATGCCGTTTCCCCCATAGGGAGAAACGGCATTCTTTTCTTCACCGCCGAGGCGGACCCTGCTCAACGTGGCGCGCTGACACCACCCTGCGACATGCCGAAGAGGAACAGCAGCAGATCGTGGTCCGGCCGCGCCGCCTGTTTGGCCTGCACGTTCGCCGGCACACGGCAGCTGGCCTGCTCGCCATGGGAGCCGATCACCTCGGGACCCGGCTCATGCCAGGCAGCCGCCGCCAGCGTTGCCACGCCCAGGGCGCCAACGAGGAGCAAACTTCGTGTGATTTCTAGTTTCATGCCTGCAACCCTTTGATGGCGCTGCCAAACGCCGCCTCGTAACCATAGACAAAGGCTTGCCATTGCGCTTCCGTCCACGACGAACGGCGCTTCACCTGGCGCAGGTCGTGGCGGGCCGCGCGGCGGGCGCTGAAGCGCTGGCGGGCTTTTTCCAGGTCGATCAGGGCGACGTCGATCTGCTCGCCCTCGACCTTGACGAAGACATGCTTGAGGTACAGGCAACCATGCTGCCAGCGGCCCAGGTTAAGCCTGGCGAGGGTCTTGCCGTACTGCTGCAGGATGCGCTGGTGCACGGCCTCGCCCCAGCGCTCGTGGTCACCGCGGGCGTAGCAGTCTTCCAGGCTCGAGTAGCCGTCCAGCGACTCGGTGACCAGCAGCGCCTGCCATTCGCCGTCCACTTTGCGGCAGCCGGCGTAGACCAGGGTCGGCACCTTGACGCCCAGGCTCGCGGCGGCCTGCAGCGCATCGCGCTCGCGGATGGCGGTCGGGTAGCCGAAGGGGTGCAGCAGGTCGCGGTAGATATGCCCGACCTGCTGCTTGCGGTAGAGCAGGCGGCCATCGTCGGTCAGCACGCGCTGGACCCCGCTTTCGCCGCCCCGCCGCCGATTCGGCTCCTCTACCCATTTGCCGGGAATCTGCAACCAGCGATCGATGGCATCTTCACCGGAAATTCGCTGCAGAGCTGCCAAATCAGCGCCCATCATTACTCCTTACGCAGAATGTAGACCCGCCACATGTGCACCAGCGGGACGAAATCGATATGGTCCTGCACCGAGAAACCGGCCTGGCGGAACTCCTCCTCGATGCTGCGGGCAGGAATCACGAAGCGGTTCTGGTACGCGTGCTTCTTGCGCCCTTCCTCGGCGCGACGGCGTTTCCAGGCCTTGAAGTTGCCGTCGACCCACAGCGAGAGGATCACGCTGTCGCGGGTCACGCGGTGGAACTCGCGCAGCATGGTCATGCGGTCGCTCGGTTCACCGATGTGGTGCATCAGGCGCATGCTGAAAATGCTGTCGACGGCGTTGTCCGGCAAATCGATGGCGAACGCCGAAGTCTGCAAAGGCCGCACGCGTTTGACAACCTCCTCCGGCTGGCCGGCGCAGGCCACGGCGATCATGTCGGCGGAATTGTCCGCGCCGATGATCACCCGGTTGTCCTTCTCGGCCAGCATCGGCCAGAAGCGACCGGCGCCGCACGGCAGGTCCAGCACCAGGTTCGGCTGGCCGGCCAGCTTGAGTGCCTGGCGGGCGATCTGGACATCGCGCCAATGGGAAAGTTTCCGGGACAGCCCACTGCGATGCTTGCGCAGGTAGCGCTCGGCATGCTGACGGTCGTACTTCTGGGAAAACTCAAGCTCGACGGGCTTGTCGCTCATGATGGGGTTCCTGCTCATTTTTTATACGAAACTAAGGGTGATTCTGTATCCATGCGGTCATGCGCATGTGAAAAATTCGTCAAGGCTCGCCCACCAGGCGAACCTCGAAACGGCATCCGTGCGGTTGCGCCGGCGTGAGGCCGACTTCCCAGCCTTCCGCCGCGCAGATCCGCTTCACCAGCGAAAGGCCCAGGCCAAGGCCCTCGCCGCGCTGTTGCGGGCCGCGGACGAAGGGCTGGAACATGCGCTCGCGCTGCTCCTCGGGGATGCCCTGGCCACTGTCCTCGACGACGAAACCGCTGTCGGTCAATTGCAAGCGGATATGTCCGGCGTCCGTATAGTGCATGGCGTTGCGCAACAGATTGCTCATCACCGAGCGCAGGAAAGCCGCGTTGTATTCCTCCGGCGGCACTCCCTGCACCTCGTAGATCAGCTGCAGCCCCTTGGCCTCGATGGGCCCGCGCCATTGCCCGGCCAGGTCGTCGGCGATGCGCTGCAGGCCGGCCCGCGGGGCGATGTCCAGTTCCTTGGTGCGCGAGCGCGCCAGCATCAGGAAGGTCTGCACCAGGTCGCGCATTTCCTCGCTGGCGCTGGCGATCCGCGCCAGTTGGGTGCGCGCCTTCGGGCTCAGGCCCGGTTCCTCGGCGAGCAGCTCGCTGCTGGTGGCGATCACCATCAGCGGCGTGCGCAGTTCGTGGCTGACGTCGCTGGTGAACAGCTTCTCGCGGGTCAGCACCTGGTGCAGTTGGCCGATCGCATAGTCGAAGGCCTCGGCCAGTTCGCCGACCTCGTCGTGGGCGTAGTCCGGCGCCAGCGGCGGCGCCAGGTCCAGCAACTGGTCGCGGTGGCGCACCTGGCGCGCCAGGCGCACCACCGGCTCCATCACCTTGCGCGAGAGCAGCCAGCCGAGCAGGCCGGCCAGCGCCAGGCTGAGCACGTAGCCGGTCACCACGGCGGCGTACAGCACCTGCTCACGCGCCTCGAAATCGCTCTGGTCCTGCAGCAGCACGTAGCGGCGGCCGTCGGTGTCGCGCACCAGCGCGTGGAACGACAGCTCACCGTCGAACACTTCGTGGAAGCCCGACTCCAGGCGCCGCAGCGCCGGCGGCATGGCATAGATGCCGACGCCATCGCTGACGAAGAAGCGCATGCCCGGGTCCAGCCGCGGGCCCCTGCCGCTGTGCAGGTCCTCGTTGATGATGCGGTCCAGTTCGCCGCCCAGGTCACGGGAGATCAGGCGTTCCTCGACCACGTGCACCACGCCGACGATGCTCAGGGAAAACAGGCCGCCGACCAGCGCGGTCATGAACACGAAGGCAAAGACGATCCGGCGGGAAAGGCTCTGCCTATACTCCATTCGTTTCCTCCGCCAGGCGGTAGCCGACACCGTGGACGGTGTGCAGCAACGGCAGGGCGAAAGGCTTGTCGATCACCTGGCGCAGTTGATGCACGTGGCTGCGCAGGCTGTCGCTGTCCGGGCAGTCGTCGCCCCAGACGGCTTCCTCGAGCACGTCGCGGCGCACCACGTGGGGGCTCTTCTGCATCAGCACGGCCAGCAGCTTGAGGCCGATGGGGTTGAGCTTGAGCGCCTTGCCGGCGCGGTTCACTTCCAGGGTGTCGAGGTTGTAGCTCAGGTCCGCCACCTGCAGCTCGCGGCGGCCGCCGCCCTGGGTCCGGCGCAGCACCGCCTCGATGCGCGCGGCCAGCTCCGACAGGGCGAAGGGCTTGAGCAGGTAGTCGTCGGCGCCGGAGCGGAAGCCTTGCAGGCGGTCATCCAGTTGGTCGCGGGCGGTCAGCATGATCACCGGGGTGTCGCGCCGCGCGTCTTCGCGCAGGCGCCGGCACAGGGTGAAACCGTCCAGGCCGGGCAGCATCACGTCCAGGACGATCAGGTCGTAGTGCGCGGTGGCCGCCAGGTGCAGGCCGGACAGGCCGTCCTGCGCGCAATCCACCGTGTAACCCTTGAGCCCCAGGTAATCCGCCATATTGGCCAGGATGTCCCGGTTGTCTTCCACCAACAGAATCCGCATGTTCCTCTCCGCTTTGCAGGGCACCCTAGACTAGCTCGCTTAATTGGAACTTAAGCGTCTTTGACGTTTTTTTCACAAAGCGCCAGGCCGCGCCAGCCGGGGCGTGAAGGGGATCGCGGGAGAGGTGTCGCGAAGAGTCGCGGGGGCGAACTCGCAGCGCCCCCGCGGCGGTTCATCTGCCCATCAGCCAGTTGCCGGTGAACAAGCCGAGCAGGGTCATCGCCAGGGAGCCGCAGACATGCACGGCGACCGCGCCCATGGCCCAGGCCAGGCGGCCTTCCTGCAGCAGGGTGACGACCTCGGCGGAGAAGGTCGAGAAGGTGGTCAGGCCGCCGCAGAAGCCGGTGATGATCAGCAGCCGCCACTCCGGCGCTATGCCCTGGGCGCTGGCGAAGTAGGCGACGGCGACGCCGATGATGTAGCCGCCGATCAGGTTGGCGGCCAGGGTGCCGGGAGGGAGGTTGGGCATCAGGCTGTTCAGCTTGAGGCCGAGGTACCAGCGCAGCAACGCGCCGATGGCGGCGCCGAGGGCGATGGCGAGAACGGGTTTCCACATGATCCTGTCCTTGAGGGGCTTTCGGACAGGCCGCAGGCGAACGCCTACGCGCCTGGTCCAGGTGAATGCGTAGGCATCATCAGCCACGGGGGCGGTTGAAGGAGGAATGCCATCTCCTGCGCGGCACATCTTGGCACAAAGGGCCGGAAACGAAAAAGCCCCGCCGAAGCGGGGCTATTTCTCGGCCTGGGGCCGGGTGACTAAGAACCTATCTACGATCTGCTGCGCGTCGGCATAACTGCGTTAAAAACAGACGAGTGATGCTCATTTAGCGGACTAAACTCGAACGCGAGCCCGGTGCTTCCCTCGCCTGTTTTGACTCGCTGCGCTCGCCCTTCGGGCCAGCCTTCGGCTGTTACTCCCGTTGGTCGTTGCGCCTTGCTCTGCTCTAGCTCGCGAGATCGTAAACAGGCTCTTACATCATGCCGCCCATGCCACCCATGCCGCCCATGTCCGGCATGGCCGGAGCGGCCTTGTCGTCCACCACTTCGGCAACCATGGCCTCGGTGGTGATCATCAGGCCGCCGATGGAGGCAGCGGCCTGCAGGGCCGAACGGGTGACCTTGGCCGGGTCCAGGATGCCCATCTCGATCATGTCGCCGTAGACACCGGTAGCGGCGTTGAAGCCGAAGTTGCCGGAACCTTGCTTGACCTTGTCGACCACCACGCTCGGCTCGTCGCCAGCGTTGGCGACGATCTGGCGCAGCGGGGATTCGACGGCGCGGCGCAGCAGGGCGATGCCGACGTTCTGGTCTTCGTTGTCGCCCTTCAGGCCTTCGATGGCCTGCAGTGCGCGCACCAGGGCCACGCCACCGCCGGGGACCACGCCCTCTTCCACCGCAGCGCGGGTAGCGTGCAGGGCGTCTTCGACGCGGGCTTTCTTCTCTTTCATCTCGACTTCGGTGGCAGCGCCGACCTTGATCACGGCAACACCGCCGGCCAGCTTGGCCAGGCGCTCTTGCAGCTTCTCGCGGTCGTAGTCCGAGGAGGTCTCTTCGACCTGCTTGCGGATCTGGGCGACGCGGGCCTCGATGTCGGCCTGGGCGCCGGCGCCGTCGATGATGGTGGTGTTTTCCTTGTTGATGGTCACGCGCTTGGCGTTACCCAGGTGCTCCAGGGTAGCGCCTTCCAGGCTCAGACCGACCTCTTCGGAGATGACGGTACCGCCGGTCAGGACGGCGATGTCCTGCAGCATGGCCTTGCGGCGATCGCCGAAGCCCGGGGCCTTGACGGCGGCGACCTTGACGATGCCGCGCATGTTGTTGACCACCAGGGTGGCCAGGGCTTCGCCCTCGACGTCCTCGGCGACGATCAGCAGCGGACGGCCGGCCTTGGCGACAGCTTCCAGCACCGGCAGCATTTCGCGGATGTTGGAGATCTTCTTGTCGACCAGCAGCAGCAGCGGGTTTTCCAGCTCGGCCACCATGGTGTCCGGCTTGTTGATGAAGTAGGGCGACAGGTAGCCGCGGTCGAACTGCATGCCTTCGACGACGGACAGTTCGTTTTCCAGGCCCGAGCCTTCTTCGACGGTGATGACGCCTTCTTTACCGACCTTGTCCATGGCTTCGGCGATGATCTGGCCGATGGATTCGTCGGAGTTGGCGGAGATGGTGCCGACCTGGGCGATGGCCTTGGAGTCGGCGCACGGCTTGGCCAGGTCCTTCAGCTGGGCGACGATGGCGATGGTGGCCTTGTCGATGCCGCGCTTCAGGTCCATCGGGTTCATGCCGGCGGCAACGGCCTTCAGGCCTTCGTTGACGATGGCCTGGGCCAGGACGGTGGCGGTGGTGGTGCCGTCACCGGCGGCGTCGTTGGCCTTGGAGGCAACGTCTTTCACCAGTTGGGCGCCCATGTTCTCGAACTTGTCCTTCAGTTCGATTTCCTTGGCGACGGACACGCCATCCTTGGTGATGGTCGGTGCGCCGAAGGACTTGTCCAGCACGACGTTGCGGCCTTTCGGGCCGAGGGTGGCCTTGACGGCATCGGCCAGGACGTTCACGCCGACCAGCATTTTCTTGCGAGCGGAATCGCCGAATTTGACTTCTTTAGCAGCCATGTTCTGTTTCCTCTAAATCGAATTCAGTGGGGTTGGGGCGGACTGATCAGTCTTCCAGGACGGCGAGGATCTCGGACTCGCCCATCACCAGCAGTTCTTCGCCGTCGACCTTGATGGCGTTGCTGCCCGAGTAGGGGCCGAACACCACCTTGTCACCCACTTTCACTGCCAGAGCGCGAACTTCGCCGTTGTCCAGCACGCGGCCGGCACCGACGGCGACGACTTCGCCACGGTTCGGCTTCTCGGCGGCGGAACCCGGCAGCACGATGCCGCCTGCGGTCTTGGTTTCTTCCTCGCTGCGACGGATGACGACGCGATCATGCAGAGGACGAAGCTTCATAGTCGTAACTCTCCCAAACAGTGGTTTACAACGGCCGGATCAGTGTCCGGCAGGTTTTGTTGAAGCCGGCTTCGCCGGTTTGCGGCCCGACGGGCGAGCCGCGTAAGACAGCCTGTCCGAATGACAGGGACCTTGCGGTGCCTGCTACATGAGGTCGTCGTGGGGCATTTCAAGGCCGTGAAGAAAAAATTTTCAGCGCAGGCGATCGTTGTCGCGGCGTTCGAACTCGCCCTCGATCACGTTCGGCCCATGCGGGCCGCGGGATTGCGCCGACGGGTCGCCGGCGAAGGCGCGGCGCCGCTCTTCCTGCTCGCGCATGCGCCGGCGCAGGCCGCCCAGCAGCAGGCTGCGGGTGAACGGCAGCAGGCAGAGCAGGCCGAAGACGTCGCTGATGAAGCCCGGCAGCATCAGCAGGGCGCCGCCGACGGCGATCAACAGACCCTCGAGCATTTCCTGCTCGGGCATCTCGCCGCGGGCCAGGCGCTCGCGGGCGCGCCACAGGGTGGCCAGGCCGGCCACGCGCAGCAGCGCCGCGCCGAGGAAGGCGCCGGCGACCAGCAGCAGGAGGGTCCAGCCCACGCCGATGACGCTGCCGACCTTGATCAGCACGGCCAGTTCGATCAGCGGGAAGAGCAGCAGGAAGAACAGGGTAACTCGCATTTCAGGGGTCCTTGGCGGGGCGTCGGCCCGGATATTCAGTAGTTGGCGCCGACACCCGCCTATTTCAAGCCTGGATCACCTCGGTACCCGGCCAGGCCTGCGCCCGCGCCAGTTGCACCAGCGCCTGGCGAACCTCGCCGGGGTTGGCGCAGGGCGCCGGGAACGGCAGCCAGTGGAGGATGGAGCCGACGCGCAGATGGAAACCTTCCGTATCGATTCCCGCCAGCTCCGGGGCCTCGCCCACCGGCAGGCCGGCCAGCTCCAGGTAATGCACGATGGCGTTGGCGTGGTCCTGGTTCATGTGCCCGACCATGCTCCGCTCCACCTCGCCGACGAAGGGGTTGGCCAGCGGCACGCTGTCGGCGCCCAGCCAGTGGATGTCGCCGAAGCCGCCGATGAAGCGCCACTGCACCGGCTGCAGCACCCAGAAGTCGAAGTCGTGGGCCGTGTGGTAGTCGCGCGAGCCGGGGAAGAAGCGGTAGTAGCGCTCCGCCGCGGCCTCGATCTCCTCGACGTCTTCCAGCGGCCGGGCCTCGGCCAGCAGGGTCAGGCGGCCGGCGGCCTGGATGTCGTCGGCGCCGCGCTCGCCGACCAGCAGCGAGCACTTGGCATCGGCCTGCAGGTTGTGGGTGTGCTGGGCGATCCGGCTGATCAGGATCAGCGGCCGGCCGGCGCCGTCCAGGCAGTATGGAACCACCGAGCCGAAGGGGTAGCCCGGCCACTTCTTCGACTGGGTGGAAAGCACTGCCCGGTATTCCTTGAGCAGCAATTCTCGGGCATTCTTGGCAGCTTTCACGCTCACCTTATGACTCCTCGCTAAGAATCCGTCGCAAACGGACGGGCACAGAAAATTCGTTCACCGTTGCCGGCGAGGCCAATCACTCGACATTGCCGTGGGGATTCCAACCATGCAATTGCAAGACAAGGTCATCATCATCACCGGCGGCGGCCAGGGCCTGGGCCGCGCCATGGGCGAGTTCCTCGCCGCCAAGGGAGCGAAACTGGCGCTGGTCGACCTGAACCAGGAGAAACTGGACGAGGCCGTCGCCGCCTGCAAGGCCGCCGGCGGCGACGCCCGCGCCTACCTGTGCAACGTGGCCAACGAGGAACAGGTTAGCCACATGGTGGCCCAGGTGGCCAGCGACTTCGGCGCCATCAACGGCCTGGTGAACAACGCCGGCATCCTGCGCGACGGCCTGACCATCAAGGTCAAGGACGGCCAGTTGAGCAAGATGAGCCTGGCCCAGTGGCAGGCGGTGATCGACGTCAACCTGACCGGCGTGTTCCTCTGCACCCGCGAAGTGGCGGCGAAGATGATCGAGCTGGACAACCAGGGCGCGATCGTCAACATCTCCAGCATCTCCCGCGCCGGCAACATGGGCCAGGCCAACTACTCCGCGGCCAAGGCCGGCGTCGCCGCCGACACCGTGGTCTGGGCCAAGGAACTGGCGCGCTACGGCATCCGCGTGGCCGGCGTGGCGCCGGGCTTCATCGAGACCGACATGGTCGCCAGCATGAAGCCCGAGGCCCTGGAGAAGATGACCAGCGGCATCCCGCTCAAGCGCCTGGGCCGCCCGGACGAGATCGCCCACTCGGTGGCCTACATCCTCGAGAACGACTACTACACCGGCCGCGTGCTGGAGCTGGATGGCGGGTTGAGATTGTAAAGCCCTAAGCCCTAAGCCCGAAGCTGGAAGCTGGAAGCTGGAAGCTGGAAGCTGGAAGCGCCCTCCCGCCTCCAGCTTCTAGCTTCTAGCCTCCAGCTAATTTACTTACCACCCCACCCCGATCCCCAGCGTATAGCGCCGCTGGTTCACCCCGCCGTCCTCGGCGCTCAGGCGGTCCCATTCGCCTTTCAGGCTCAGCGCCGCCCAGGAGGTCAGCTTGTAGCGGACGCCCGCCTCGCTCTCCACCTCGTAGTCCACCTTCGACGACAGCGGCTTGCCCACCTCGCCGTTGGTGAATATCTCGAACTGCTTGGCGAACAGGTAGCGGTTGTAGTCCCACTTCACGCTCGCCGAGTAGAAATGGTCCTTCTCGCCATCGACAAAGTCGTAGTCGTTGCGGTTGACCAGGGTGGCCAAGGAGAAGGCGCCCAGCTCGTTGTCCCAGAACTGGTAGCCGGGGCCGGTACCGACGGTGCGCTTCTTCTCCAGGTCCTCGACCCAGTCGCGCTTGTATTCCACCTTGCCCTGCCAGAACCAGTGCTCGTCCAGGAAGCGGTCCAGGGCGTATTCGGCGGAATAGTTGTTGACGCTGACCGAGTCGTCCTTCTTCTCGCGGTTGTACTCGCCCTGCAGGTTGTGCCGCCACATGCCGTGGCGGGCGTTGGTCTTGAAGTCGACGTCGTAGTCCTCGACGTCGTTCTCGGCCATGGTGTGGTCGACGGAGAAGTCCACCTGGCCCTTCCATACCCAGTCCTGCAGCAGCGGGCGCGGCGGCACTATCTGCTCGATGCTGGCCAGCGGTATCGTCTCCTCGGCGCCGTTGACCAGGGTGACCTTGCCCGGCTCGGCGGCCTTCAGGCCCTTGGAGTGCTCGCCGGTGGCGTCCTCGTCGTGCTTGACCAGCAGGTTCTGCTCGGTCTGCAGGGTGGCGATCTTGTCGCCGGTCAGGGTGACCTCGCCGGCATAGTCGGTGGCCAGCACCAGGCGACCCCCATCGTAGAGCTTGATCTTGCCGGTCAGCCGGTCACCGTTCTTCAACCAGACGGTATCGGCCAGGGAAGTCAGGGGAGCGGCGGCGACGGCAAGGCACAGCAGGGTTCTCGACAGCATGAGCGGCATTCAATTCGGATGGCTGGAAAAAAAGCCGGGCATTATCCGCATACCCGACACCAGAGCAACGACTGACCGGGCCCCATGCAGGGAGTTCAACTGGATGGATGAAGGGTACCTCCTGCATCATTGCCCCGACGCCACCCGGCGCTATGCTGTCGACCCGGCCCGCTGCCATCGGAAAGCCGCCCCATGCCTGCAAGAAAACCGCCCGCCCCCGCCCCTGAAAATGTCGCCGACCTCGGCCTGGAAAGCCTGCAGGTGCGCCGCGAGGCCATCTACCTGGCCTTGTCCCAGGTACCCGAGGGCTACGTGGTGAGCTACGGCGAACTGGCCCGCATGGCCGGCCTGGGCCGCGCCGCGCGCCTGGTGGGCCGCGTGCTCAGCCAGTTGCCGGAAGGCTCGCGCCTGCCCTGGCACCGGGTGATCGCCGCCGGCGGGCGCATCAGCCTGCCGCTCGGCAGCCCGGGCGGCGACGAACAACGGGCACGATTGCGCGCCGAGGGAGTCCGAATCCACAACGATCGGGTGGACATACGTCGGCATGGCTGGCTTCACGCCGGGCTCTGCTAGTAGAGTTCGCGATAATTTTTTGCGTGCTGGAAACCTTTCATGAAGAAGCACTCCTGGCGAGAGGCACTGGTTGCCTACAAGTCTCCCGCCAGTCTCGCGCTGTTGCTGCTCGGCTTCGCCGCCGGGCTGCCGACGATGCTGGTCTTCACCACCCTCTCGGTATGGCTGCGGGAAGCCGGCGTGGCGCGGGAAACCATCGGCTTCGCCAGTTGGCTGGGGCTGGTCTACGCGTTCAAGTGGGTGTGGTCGCCGATGCTCGACCAGTGGCGCCTGCCCGTCGTCGGCCGGCTCGGCCGGCGCCGCTCGTGGCTGGTGTTCTCCCAGGCGCTGATCGCCATCGGCCTGCTCGGCATGGCCCTGTGCAACCCGCAGAGCCACCTGCCGTGGTTGATCGGCCTGGCCCTGGTGGTAGCCTTCGCCTCGGCCACCCAGGACATCGCCATCGACGCCTACCGCCTGGAGATCGCCGAGAACACCCGCCAGGCCGCCCTGGCCGCCTGCTACATGACCGGCTACCGCGGCGCCGTGCTGCTGGCCAGCGCCGGCGCGCTGTTCCTCGCCGAATGGCTGGGCTCCAGCAGCCTGCACTACAGCCAGGCGGCCTGGGGCCTGACCTATGCGCTGTTCGCCCTGCTGATCCTCCCCGGGCTGGTCACCAGTCTGCTGATCCGCGAGCCCGAGGTGAACGTCCAGCCGCAGGCGGTGGGCAACTCCGCCTACGCCTTCAACCACCAGTTGCTCTCGGTGCTGCAGCTGCTGGTGCTGCTGATCTCGGTGCCGGCCATGCTCACCGCGCTGACCAACCAGGCCTGGCCGCGGGCGGCGCTCTACGCCCTGTTCATCGTCCTCTGCCTGAGCCCGCGCGGGCGCAAGCAGATCCGCCCGGTGCGCGAACTGCTCTCGCGGGTGCGCCGGCCGCTGCTGATCGCCGCCCACGGCAAGGGCGTGCCGCAGTTCGACTTCGTCCACCAGGCGGTGTCGGTGATAGTGCTGATCATCCTGCTGGTGACCGGCACCGCCATGACCAACTCCGCGGGCGCCGGCAAATGGTGGCTGGCCAGCCTCTACCTGCTGATCGCCCTGAGCTGCCTGTCGGCCCCCGGCCGCCTGCTGATGGCGCCGGTGCTCACGCCCATCACCGAGTTCATCCGCCGCTACCGCTGGCAGGCGCTGCTGCTGCTCGGGCTGATCTCCACCTACCGGCTCTCCGACACCGTGATGGGAGTGATGGCCGGGGTGTTCTACATCGACATGGGCTTCTCCAAGGAAGTGATCGCCACCGTCAGCAAGCTGTTCGGGGTGATCATGACCCTGGTAGGCGCGGCGGCCGGCGGCCTGCTCATCGCCCGCTTCAGCATCCTGCCGATCCTGCTCCTCGCCGGCGCCGCCTCGGCCGGCACCAACCTGCTGTTCGCCATGCTGGCGCACATGGGGCCGATCACCGACCCGAGCGTGATCAGCGAAGACGTCTTCACCCTGCTGCGCGAATTCGAGCCCCACGTCAGCATGTTCGTGCTGACCATCATGCTCGACAACTTCAGCGGCGGCCTGGCCGCCTCGGCCTTCGTCGCCTACCTGTCGAGCCTGACCAACCTGAAGTTCTCCGCCACCCAGTACGCCATGCTCAGCTCCACCATGCTGCTGCTGCCGCGCTTCATCGGCGGCTACTCGGGCAAGATGGTCGAATACATGGGCTACGAGCACTTCTTCTTCGTCACCGCCGTGCTCGGCATCCCCACCCTGCTGCTGATCGGCTGGCTGTGGATGCGCCGCGACAAGGGCATGCCCGACGGCGTGCCGAGCGAGCCGGAAGAGCCGGCAGCCCCCCCGCGCAGCGCAGGTTCGTAGGGCGCATGAGCGAGCATGGCTTTTCGTAGGATGGTGTTGAGCGAAGCGATACCCATCAGCGCCACTGAGCGGCCTTGGGCGGGCCCTGCCCGCGATTCGCGCGCAGGGCGCGCTCCTACAGGGGAATCTGCACCGAGGCGCCTTCGTAGGATGGGTTGAGCCTGCGAAACCCATGCGGTCGTGGCGATGGGTATCGCTTCGCTCCACCCATCCTACGCCAGAATTCTCCCTCGACCTGTAGGAGCGGGCCCTGCCCGCGATTGCGCCGGCAAGGCCGGCGCAGAAACGAAAAGGCCGGCATATCAGGCTGTGTGAAAACCCGAGCGGCTCTTCGAAGAGTGCGTTCCTACGTGAAATCTGAAAAGGCTTGGCTATTCAGCCAACCCAGAATCCGCGTAGAAACGCGAAATCCAGGTTGTTTTTTAACCAGCTGGACCGATCCGGAGGTTTTCACACGGCCTGATATCGCCGGCCTTATTCCATGGGCTCGCCCTCACTCGGCGAAGGCTTCTTCCTCGGAGCCCCTGACCACCCGCACCACCCGGCTCGGCAGGGCCAGGTCGATGCCGCGGTCGCGCAGGCACAGGCGCACCTGTTCGTTGAGCATGAAGGTCACCGCGCCGAAATCGGCGTTGGCGGTCCACAGGCGCAGCGACAGGGTCACCGAGTTCTCGCCCAGGGCCGAGACCACCACCACCGGCGCCGGGTTCTTGAGCACGCGCGGGTCCTGGGCCAGTTCCAGGAGGATGCCGCGGGCCGCGTCCAGGTCGGCGTCGAAGGCCAGCTTGATGTCGAAGATCACCTGGCGCGTGGCCTGGCTCGAGACGTTGGTGATGATGCCGTTGGACAGCGCGCCGTTGGGCATGATGACCGTGCGGTTATCGCCGGTGCGCAGCACGGTGTGGAAGATCTGGATGCTGTCCACGGTGCCGGAGACGCCCTGCGCCTCGATGGCATCGCCGACCTTGAACGGACGGAACAGCAGGATCAGCACGCCGCCGGCGAAGTTCGACAGGCTGCCCTGCAGGGCCAGGCCAATGGCCAGGCCGGCGGCGCCGATGGCGGCGACGAAGCTGGTGGTCTGGATGCCGATCATCGAGGCCACGCTGACCACCAGGAGGATCTTCAGCGCCACGTTCACCAGGCTGCCGATGAAGCCCTGGAGAGTCTTGTCCACCCGCTGGCTGGCCATCAGCCCGCCCACCCGGCGGGTCAGCAGGTTGATCAGCCACCAGCCGATCAGCAGGGTGATCAGCGCCAGCACGGCGTTGCCCAGGTAAGTCAGCACCACCGGCATCCAGGCCTCTGCGCTCCGTACTAGCTGGTCGTAATTCATGTCCATGGAATGGGGCCCCTTGGTTTTCGATTATTAGAAATACGAACGCCATGGCGAACCATGGCGATCGGTATTCGCCGAGCGGCGCTCTATTTGCGACGCCGCCCGGACAACGAGGTTCCGCTCAATCGCGGAAGTTGTTGAACTGCACCGGCATGCCCAGGGACTCGCCGCGCAGCATGGCGATCACTTCCTGCAGGTCGTCGCGCTTCTTGCCGGTGACGCGCACCTGCTCGCCCTGGATGGCGGCCTGGACCTTCATCTTGCGGTCCTTGATCAGGCCGACGATCTTCTTCGCCAGGTCCTTGTCGATGCCCTCGCGGAAGTTCACTTCCTGCTTGACCACCTTGCCAGAGGGGTAGGCATCCTTGAGCTCCATGCACTGGATGTCGATCTTGCGCTTGATCAGGTTGCTGCGCAGGATGTCGAGCATCTGCTCCAGCATGAAATCGGCCTCGGCGGTCAAGGTAACCGACTTGTCCTTGGGCTCGAAGCTGCACTTGCCCTTGAGGTCGAAGCGGCGCTCGAGCTCCTTGCCGGCGTTGTCCAGGGCGTTGGTCAGTTCGTGCTTGTCCAGTTCGGACACCACGTCGAACGAAGGCATGTCATCTCTCCAGATGGACGGCGCGATCCGGTTCACACTCGGGCACGCGCCTGGCTTGACGGTAAAAATGCGCGCTCATTATAACTGAGCCACAAGCACGCGCCCGGCCCAGAACCGGCGAATCCCCGCCTCCTCCGAGTCCCCTGCCCCATGCCAACCAACCATCTGAGCATCCTGGTGGTCGACGACGCGAAATTCTCCAGCGCCATGATCGGCCGGGCGCTGAGCCAGGCCGGCTACCAGAACGTGCGCTTCGCCAGCAGCGCCAGCGAGGCCCTGCAACTGCTGGAACGGGAACCGGTGAGCGTGCTCCTGGCCGACTGGCTGATGCCGGAGATGGACGGCCTGGAGCTCACCGCGCGGGTACGCCAGCTGGACGAAAGCGGCGACCACTACACCTACATCATGCTGCTCACCGGCAAGGAGGGCGACAACGCCCTGGCCGAGGCCTTCGACCGCGGCGTGGACGACTTCGTCAGCAAGACGGCGATGAGCGAGCAACTGGTGCCGCGGGTGCTGGCCGCCGACCGCCTGTGCAACACCCTGCAGCGCCTGCTGGTGGAGAACCGCCTGCTCACCGAGAACATCAACCGCCTGGAAGAGCGCAACCTGGTGGACGCCGCCACCGGCCTGGGCAACCTGCGCTACCTGCGGCAGAAGCTCGCCGACAGCATCCGCCAGGTGGAATCCCGCGGCGGCGCGGTGTGCTACCTGCTGATCGGCATTCCCGTCCTGCTGGAGCAGGACGGCCAGCACTTCCCCGGCTTCCACCAGGAGCTGCTGCACGGCATCGGCCGGCGCCTGCAGCAACTGGTGCGGCCGCTGGACGTGCTGGCGCGCATCGACGAACAGCACTTCGGCCTCATCACCCTGATCGACGACCTCCAGGAATGCTCGCCGAGCAGCTTCCGTCGCCTGCACGAAGGGCTCAACCTCAAGGCCTTCAAGACCAGCCGCGGCTTCGTCAGCCTGAAGGCCGGCATCGGCCTGGTGGGGCTGGACGCCAAGTCCCTGCCGCTGCAGGCCGAAGAGGTGATGGAACAGGCCCGCCAGTTGCTGCCCGATGCCTATGCCAGCGGGCGAATCAACGCCAGCCGGCTGCCCGGGGTGCGCTAGACTTCGCAGTACGCCCATCGACACGCGAAGCCCACCATGAACTGGACCATCCTCGGCGCCGGCAGTCTCGGCAGCCTCTGGGCCGCCCGCCTGGCCCGCGCCGGCCTGCCCGTGCAGCTGCTGCTGCGTGACCGCCAGCGCCTGGCGGCGTACCGCGCCTGCGGCGGCATCACCCTCTGCGAGGACGGCCGCGAGAGCCTCTACCCGATCCCGGCGGAAACCGCCGGGCACCTGAACGCGCCCATCCAGCGCCTGCTCCTGGCCAGCAAGGCCTACGACGCCGAGGAAGCCGCCGCCAGCGTGGCCGCGCACCTGGCGCCCGGCGCCGAGATCATCCTCCTGCAGAACGGCCTGGGCAGCCAGCAGGCGGTGGCCGCGCACCTGCCGCGGGCGCGCTGCCTGTACGCCTCCAGCACCGAAGGGGCGTTCCGCGACGGCGATTTCCGCGTGGTCTTCGCCGGCCGCGGGCAGACCTGGCTCGGCGACGAGCGCGGTGGCCCTGCGCCGGCCTGGCTGGACGAGCTGGCCCGCGCCGAAATCCCCGTGCAGTGGAGCGGCGACATCCTCGAACGGCTGTGGCGCAAGCTGGCGCTGAACTGCGCGATCAACCCGCTGAGCGTACTGCACCACTGCCGCAACGGCGAACTGGCCAGCCATGCCGAGGAAGTCGCCGGCCTGTGCGACGAACTCGGCCAACTGCTCCACGCCTGCGGCTACGACACGGCGGCGCGGGAGCTGCAGGGCGAAGTGGAACGGGTGATCGCCGCCACCGCGGCCAACTATTCCTCCATGTACCAGGACGTGGCCAACGGTCGGCGCACCGAAATCGCCTACCTGCTCGGCCATGCCTGCGCCGAGGGCCAGCGCCGCCACCTGGCGCTGCCCGGGCTGAACGCCCTGCACCGGCGCCTGCGCGACGCGCTGCGCCAACGCGGATTGCCCGAGGCCTGAGCGGCGGGCTAACCTGCCCGCCACGCTTTCGATCGCCGAGCCCCTATGCTGTCCTTCATCAACCTGCGCCAGCGCCTGGAAAACCTGCCGGTCGGCCAGAAGATTCTCGCCGCCCTGCTGGTGCTGCTGGCCACTGTTTTGCTGGCGGCCAACCTGGCGTTCATCAGCGCGGCCTACTGGATCTCCCAGGACAGCGTGGCGCCCCAGGCCCTGCAGACCATCGGCCGGCTGATCGCCAACCCGGCGCTCAGCTACCCGGCGCTGAGTTCCCCGGAGCAGGCCGACACCCTGCTGCACCAGCTCGACGACTACCAGCCGTTGCGCGCCGCCGCGCTCTACGACGCCAACGGCACGCGCATCGCCCAGTCGCCCCGGGAAGGCTCGCTGCCCAGGCACCTGGAGGACCTGGAACGCTGGCGCGCCCACGAATACCGCCTCAACGCCCTGTTCGAACTGCCGCAGCCCGGCGGGCGCAACGGCTACCTGCTGCTGGTGGCCAGCAGCGAGCTGCCCGGCGCCTTCTACACCGGCACGCTGACCGCCAGCCTGGCGATCCTGGCCGTGAGCGTGCTGCTGTGGATGCTGATCGCCCGGCAGATCCGCCGCCTGATCACCCGGCCGATCCGCAGCCTGGAAGAGCTGTCGCGCCAGGTCACCCGCGAGGAGAACTACTCGCTGCGCGCCGAACGCGGCAATGCCGACGAGATCGGCCGCCTGTCCGACGCCTTCAACACCATGCTCACCCGCATCGAGGCCCGCGAGCAGCAGCTCAAGCGCGCCCGCGACGACGCCCAGGACGCCATGGCCCAGGCCCAGGACCTGGCCGAGGAAACCCGCCGCTCCAACCGCAAGCTGGAGCTGGAAGTGCAGGTGCGCAGCAAGATCGAGAAGAAGCTCACCGGCTTCCAGCACTACCTCAACAGCATCATCGACTCCATGCCCTCGGCGCTGATCGCGGTGGACGAGCAGCTCTACGTCACCCAATGGAACCAGGAGGCCAGCCGGCTTTCCGGCACCAGCCTGGACGACGCGGTGAACCAGCCGGTGTTCCTCGCCTTCCCCTCGCTCAAGCCCTTCCTGCTGCAACTGACCCGCGCCGCCGAGCAGCACAAGGTGGAGCGCGTGGAGCGCGTCACCTGGGCATTGATCGACTCGCCACGGCACTACGCCCTGACCTTCTATCCGCTGATGGGCGGCACCGGCCGTGGCGCGGTGATCCGCATCGACGACATCACCGAGCGCCTGGGCATGGAAGAACTGATGGTGCAGTCGGAGAAGATGCTCTCGGTGGGCGGCCTGGCCGCCGGCATGGCGCATGAGATCAACAACCCGCTGGGGGCCATCCTGCACAACGTGCAGAACATCCGCCGGCGGCTGTCGCCGGAACTGCCGAAGAACCTGGAAGTGGCGGCCGAGGTGGGCGTCGCCCTGGACGACCTCAACCACTACCTGGAGGCGCGGGAGATTCCCAAGCTGATGGACGGCATCCAGTACGCCGGTTCGCGCGCCGCCAAGATCGTCACCCACATGCTCGCCTTCAGCCGCCGCAGCCACCGGCAGATGGCGCCCTGCGAACTGCCCTCGCTGATCGAGCAGGCGGTGGAGATCGCCGGCAACGACTTCGACCTGGCCGGCGGCTTCGACTTCAAGTCGCTGGAGATCGTCCACGAGTTCGACCCGCGCCTGGGCCCGGTGCCGGTCATCGCCAACGAATTCGAGCAGGTGCTGCTCAACCTGCTGAAGAACGCCGCCCAGGCCATCCACCTGCGTGACGACGAAGAGGAAGGCGAGCACGGCCGCATCGTCCTGCGCACCCGGCTCAACCCGCCGTGGGCGGAAGTGCAGGTGGAAGACAACGGCTGCGGCATGCCGGAAACGGTGCGCAAGCGCATCTTCGAGCCCTTCTTCACCACTAAGGAAGTGGGCCAGGGCACCGGCCTGGGCCTGTCGGTGTCGTATTTCATCATCACCAACAACCACAAGGGGCAGATGGAAGTGCAATCGGAACTCGGCCAGGGCACCTGCTTCACCCTGCGCCTGCCGCTGGGCGACGAGCCCGTGGCGCCGGTGGCGCTGCCGCCCCCGCAGAACAAGGAGCTCTGAGGCATGGGCTATCGCCTGTCGAAGATCTACACCCGCACGGGCGACGCCGGCGAGACCGGCCTGGCCGACGGCAGCCGGGTGCCGAAACACCACCCGCGGATCGAAGCCATCGGCTGCGTGGACGAGCTGAACAGCCAGCTGGGGCTGCTGCTGGCCGACCTGCAGGAAGCCCGCAGCGCCGCGCTGGACCAGTTGCTGACGGTGCTGGCGCCGGTGCAGCACCGCCTGTTCGACCTCGGCGGCGAACTGGCGATGCCGGAATACCGCGCCCTGGACGACCACGAGGTGGCGCGCCTGGAACAGGCCATCGACGCCTGGAACGAGGAGCTGGAACCGCTGAAGGACTTCATCCTCCCCGGCGGCTCCCGGCTGGTGGCGCAGATCCACGTATGCCGCACCCTGGCGCGCAAGGCCGAGCGCCGCTGCCAGCAGCTCAACGCCGAGGAGCCCCTGGAAGGCGCCGGGCTGCGCTATCTGAACCGGCTGTCGGACCTGCTGTTCGTGGCAGCCCGCATAGCCGCCAAGCGCCAGGGCGTCGCCGAAGTGCTGTGGAAGGCGGCGGAAAAGCCCGCGTAGATGTGTAAGCGGGCCCTGCCCGCGATTCGCGCGCAGGGCGCGCTCCTACAATGGGAATGGCATGGGTGGGGCAGCGTAGGAGCGAATCTCATCCGCGAATCGCGCCGATACGTCCGGCTATCGCGGACAAGGTCCGCTCCTACGAACGTGTCTCCCTGAAGCCCCGTAGGATGGGTTGAGCGAAGCGATACCCATCGGCCATGGTGATGGGTATCGCTTCGCTCAACCCATCCTACGAAGAGCACCCCGGTGCAGCCGGAAAGAAAGCGGCACCTACGACGGCCTATGCCCCGGCCTTCGGCCAGAGCGCGCGGATGCCGGCCACGCCCTGGGCGCCTATCTGCCAGGCGCGTTCCAGGTCCTGCGGGCCCAGGCCGCCGAGCAGGAATACCGGCTGGTTGAAGCCTTCCACCAATTTCTGCGCCACGTCCCAACCCATTGCCGGTTCGCCCGGATGGCTCTCGGTCGGCTGCACCGGCGACAGGGTGACGAAGTCCACGCCCATCGCACTGGCCAGCGCCAGCTCCTCGGCGCCGTGGCAGGACGCCGCCAGCAGGCGCTCCTGGGGGAACGGGCGACCGTTGGGGGCGTACTTGCGCAGTTGCTCGGCGGTCAGGTGCCAGCCGGCGGCGGGAAAGTCGCCCAGCCATTCCAATGGGCCCTTGAGCATCAGTTGCGCCTTGCCGGCGCACAGCCCGACGGCATCCACCGCCATGTCGCGGTACTCCGGGCTGTACATGTTCGGCGCGCGCAGCTGGATCAGGCGGATACCGCCCGCCACGGCGGCGCGGATGCCCTGCAGGACTTCCTGCGGCTCCAGCCCGTCGGGGGTGATCAGGTAGCGTTCGGGCAGCCGCGCGGCCTGCACGATGGGCCGGTTGGCGGCGGGGAACTCGTAGTCGGGCAGCTCCCGCGGGGCCACCCAGGCCAGCGGCTGGCCCTCGGCGCCATGGGGTTCGCCGGAGAACGCCGAGACCTCCCAGACGTCCAGCAGCACCTGCTTGTCCGGGTAGTCGTGGGCCACGCGGATCAGCGGCCGGGCGCGCTCGACGCGGATGCCCAGCTCCTCTTCCAGCTCGCGGGCCAGCGCGGCCTGCACCGGTTCGCCCTCCTCCACCTTGCCGCCGGGGAACTCCCACAGGCCGCCCTGGTGCTTGTCGTCCGGGCGCCGGGCGATCAGCACGCGGCCATCGACGCCACGGATCACGGCGGCGGCGACATGTACTCGTTTCACAGCATTACTCCTCGTCGGTTGCCGGCGCTCAGGGGCGCTCGGCCAGCGCGGCCTGCAGCCAGGGCTGGAAGGCCGCCCACTGGTAGATAGTGTCCACGTAGGCCTTGGCCAGCGGCGGCAGCTCCACGGCGTAGCTGCGCAGGCGCGTGGCCACCGGCGCGTAGAAGGCGTCGGCGATGCTGGCGTGGCCGAACAGGAACGGCCCGTCCTGGCCGAAGCCCTGGCGGCACAGGGTCCACAGCTCGATGACGCGGGCGATGTCGGTTTCCACTTCGGGCGGCACCTTGGCCAGCGGCTTGTGCCGCTGCAGGTCCATGGGCATGTGCGAGCGCAGGGCGAGGAAGCCGCTGTGCATCTCCGCGCAGATCGACCGCGCCAGCGCCCGGGCCGCCTCGCCGCGCGGCCACAGGTGCGCCTCGGGGAAGCGTTCGGCCAGGTACTCGGCGATCGCCAGGGAATCCCAGATCACCCCGTCCTCGCACTTGAGCACCGGCACCTTGCCGGTGGGCGAGTGCTCGCGGATGCGCCGCGCGGTGTCGACGCCGCCCAGCGGGATCAGCACTTCTTCGAATTCCGCGCCGGTCAGTTGCATGGCCAGCCAGCCGCGCAACGACCAGGACGACAGGTTCTTGCTGCCAATGACCAGTTTCATCGCTCGTTTCTCCGCTACGAAGCTAGAAGCTAGAAGCTAGAAGCTAGAAGCTAGAAGCTAGAAGCTAGAAGCTAGAAGCTAGAAGCTAGAAGCTAGAGAGCGTGGCGCCTTTCACTTCCGGCTTCAAGCTTCCAGCTTCCAGCTTCCCGCTCCCATCAAGTCCTGTATTCCGCGTTGATCTTCACGTACTCATGGGACAGGTCGGTGGTCCAGATGGTCTCGCTGCAGTCGCCGCGGCCCAGTTCGATGCGGATGGTGATCTCTTCCTGGGCCATCACCCGCGCGCCCTGGTCCTCGGTGTAGCTGGCGGCGCGGCAGCCGCGGCTGGCGATGCAGACTTCGTCGAGGAAGACGTCGATCCTGCTGACGTCCAGGTTCGGCACGCCGGCGTAGCCGACCGCGGCCAGGATGCGGCCCCAGTTAGGGTCGGAGGCGAACAGCGCGGTCTTGATCAGCGGCGAGTGGGCCACGGCGTAGCCGACGTCCAGGCACTCCTGGTGGGTGCCGCCGCCGTTGACCTGCACGGTGACGAACTTGGTGGCGCCCTCGCCGTCGCGGACGATGGCCTGGGCCAGTTCCATGGACACCTCGATCACCGCCTGCTTCAGGGCGCTGAACAGCGCGCCGCTGGCCTGGGTGATCTCCGGCAGCGCGGCCTGACCGGTGGCGACCAGGATGCAGCTGTCGTTGGTGGAGGTATCGCCGTCGATGGTGATGCGGTTGAACGACTTGTTCGCCGCGTCGCGCAGCAGGTCCTGCAGCACGCCCTGGGCGACCTTGGCGTCGGTGGCGATGTAGCCGAGCATGGTGGCCATGTTCGGCTTGATCATGCCGGCGCCCTTGCTGATGCCGGTGACGGTGACGGTGACGCCGTCATGCACGAACTGGCGGCTGGCGCCCTTGGGCAGGGTGTCGGTGGTCATGATGCCGGCGGCGGCCTCGGCCCAGTTGTCCGGGCCCAGGGCGGCCAGGGCGGCCGGCAGCGCGGCTTCGATCTTGGCCACCGGCAGCGGCTCGCCGATCACCCCGGTGGAGAACGGCAGCACCTGGCTTTCGTCCACGCCGGCCAGCTCGGCCAGCTTGGCACATACCGCCGAGGCGTTGGCCAGGCCCGGCTCGCCGGTGCCGGCGTTGGCGTTGCCGGTGTTGGTCACCAGGTAGCGCACCGGCCCGAGGAAGCGCTGCTTGCACAGCAGCACGGGCGCGGCGCAGAAGGCGTTGGTGGTGAACACACCCGCCACGCTGGAGCCTTCGGCGCATCGCATCACCACGACGTCCTTGCGACCGGGGCGCTTGATGCCGGCGGAAGCGATGCCGAGTTCGAAGCCGGGGACCGGGTGCAGGGTGGAGATGGGGCCGAGACCGACAGCCATGGATGTGCTCCTTACGAAAAAGGGTGGATCGAATGTGAAAAACGCCGCGAGCGGCAGGGCCGGTCGCGGCGTCGGGGGTTACGACGGCAGGCGGATCAGTTCACCTGGCCGTGGCAATGCTTGTACTTCTTGCCGGAGCCGCAGGGGCACAGCTCGTTGCGGCCGATCTTCGGCTCGGCGCGCACCGGCTCCAGCGGCACGACCTGGCCCGGACCCTGCTCGCCCTCTTCGCCTTCCTCGGCATCGGGGGCCTGGTCGATGGACGGCGCCTCGGCATGCTGGAACTGCATGCGCTTGGCCATTTCCTCGGCTTCGCGGCGCAGGCGCGCCTCTTCCTCGGCCGGGTCCTCGCGGCGGACCTGGACGAAGGACAGCACGCGGATGGTGTCGCGCTTGATCGAGTCCAGCAGTTCCTGGAACAGGTTGAAGGACTCGCGCTTATACTCCTGCTTCGGGTTCTTCTGCGCGTAGCCGCGCAGGTGGATGCCGTGGCGCAGGTGGTCCATGGTGGACAGGTGGTCCTTCCACAGGTCGTCCAGCACGCGCAGCAGCATCTGCTTCTCGAAGGTGCGCAGGGCCTCGGCGCCGGCCAGGTCTTCCTTCTCGTTGTAGGCGGCGACCAGCTCGGCGAGGATCTTCTCGCGCAGGGTCTCCTCGTAGAGCTTCTCGTCGTCGTCCAGCCACTGCTGGACCGGCAGCTTCAGGCCGAAGTCGCTGTACAGCGCGGCTTCCAGGCCGGCGATGTCCCACTGCTCGGGCAGCGACTGCGGCGGGATGTGCTGGCTGATGGTGTTGTTCAGCACTTCCTCGCGGAACTCGGCGATGGTGTCGCCGATGTTCTCCGCGGCCAGCAGGCTGTTGCGCATGTGGTAGATCACCTTGCGCTGCTCGTTGGCCACGTCGTCGAATTCGAGCAGTTGCTTGCGGATGTCGAAGTTGCGGCCTTCGACCTTGCGCTGCGCCTTCTCGATGGCGTTGCTGACCATGCGGTGCTCGATGGCCTCGCCCGGCTGCATGCCCAGGGCCTTCATGAAGTTCTTCACCCGGTCGGAGGCGAAGATGCGCATCAGGTTGTCTTCCAGCGACAGGTAGAAGCGGCTGGAACCCGGGTCGCCCTGGCGGCCGGAACGGCCCCGCAGCTGGTTGTCGATACGGCGGGACTCGTGGCGCTCGGAGGCGATCACATGCAGGCCGCCGGCCTCGATCACCTGCTGGTGGCGCTTCTGCCACTCGGCCTTGATCTGGGCGATCTGCTCGTCGCTGGGGTTCTCCAGGCTGGCGATCTCGGCTTCCCAGTTGCCGCCCAGGAGGATGTCGGTACCACGGCCGGCCATGTTGGTGGCGATGGTCACCGAGCCCGGCGCGCCGGCCTGCGCGATGATCTCGGCTTCCTTCTCGTGGTATTTGGCGTTGAGCACCTTGTGCTCGATGCCGGCCTGCTCCAGCAGCTTGGACACGTATTCGGAGGTTTCGATGGAAGCGGTACCGACCAGGATCGGCCGGCCCAGGGCCTGGCTCTGCTGGATGTCGGTGATGATCGCGGCGTACTTCTCTTCCTGGGTCAGGTAGACCAGGTCGTTGAAGTCCTTACGGGCGACCGGCCGGTGGGTCGGGATCACCACCACGTCCAGGCCGTAGATCTGGCGGAACTCGAAGGCCTCGGTGTCGGCGGTGCCGGTCATGCCGGACAGCTTGGTGTAGAGGCGGAAGTAGTTCTGGAAGGTGGTGGAGGCCAGGGTCTGGCTCTCGGCCTGGATCGGCAGGTTTTCCTTGGCCTCGATGGCCTGGTGCAGGCCCTCGGAGAGGCGGCGGCCGGGCATGGTGCGGCCGGTGTGCTCGTCGATCAGCAGGACCTGGTCGCCCTGGACGATGTACTCGACGTTGCGGTGGAACAGGGTGTGGGCGCGCAGCGCGGCGTAGACGTGGGTCAGCAGGCTGAGGTTGTGCGCCGAGTAGAGGCTCTCGCCCTCGCCGAGCAGGCCGGCCTGGCTCAGCAGTTCCTCGACGTAGGCGTGGCCCTGCTCGTTGAGTTCGACCTGGCGGGTCTTCTCGTCGATGCTGTAGTGGCCCTGCTGGGTCACCTGGCCCTCGACTTCCTCGATGTGGCGCTTCAGGCGCGGGATCAGCTTGTTGATCTTGATGTACAGCTCGGAGCTGTCTTCGGCCTGGCCGGAGATGATCAGCGGGGTCCGCGCCTCGTCGATGAGGATGGAGTCCACTTCGTCGACCACGGCGAAGTTCAGCTCGCGCTGGAACTTGTCCTGCAGGCTGAAGGCCATGTTGTCGCGCAGGTAGTCGAAGCCGAATTCGTTGTTGGTGCCGTAGGTGATGTCCGAGGCGTAGGCCGCGCGCTTCTCTTCCGGCGGCTGGAAGGGCGTGACGATGCCCACCGAGAGGCCGAGGAACTCGTACAGCGGACGCATCCAGTTGGCGTCGCGGCGGGCCAGGTAGTCGTTCACGGTGACCACGTGCACGCCCTTGCCGGACAGCGCGTTCAGGTACACCGCCAGGGTGCCCACCAGGGTCTTGCCCTCGCCGGTGCGCATCTCGGCGATCTTGCCCTCGTGCAAGGTCATGCCGCCGATCAACTGGACGTCGAAGTGGCGCATGCCCATCACCCGCTTGCCCGCCTCGCGGCACACGGCGAAGGCTTCCGGGAGGATCTGGTCGAGGGTCTCGCCCTTGGCCAGGCGCTGCTTGAATTCCTCGGTCTTGGCCTTCAGTTGCTCATCGGAAAGCGCCACCATCTGTGGTTCGAGCGCATTGATGGCCTGGACCTGCTTGGCCATGCGCTTCACTTCACGCTCGTTCTTGCTTCCAAAGAGTTTTTTCAACAAAGGCGCAAACATATCGACTGGGTCATCCGAACTTGGGGAATGGAGGGCTGCCCGACTGGCTGGCCGCGGCTTGCATCGACGGCAAAGGGGGCATTCTACTCGGAAACGTGAACGAAAGAAGTGCCCAGGTCATGCCGGGGACTTTCCATGCGCGCACATTGCCCGGCAGGAACTCGGGGGAGGACTGGCAGTCCGCCTGCTTTATATTGTGTCGCGCCGGCAAAGTTCAAGGCTCGGCGCCGGCGGGCGTCGGCGCGACGGCCGGCGATGACCGCATTCTGATACCATCGGCGCTCAACAACCCCGGAATTTTCACCATGGCGTTCCGCCCGCTGCCCGCACAGGCCACCACCAAGCTGCTGCGCGAAGCCAAGCCGCTGCAGTCGCTGTTCAACGAGGCCCAGCGCCTCGCCCAGTTGCAACAGCTGCTCGACAGCCAGCTGCAGCCGGCCGCGCGCCCGCACTGCCGGGTCGCCTCCTGGCGCGGCGGCAACCTGCTGCTGGTGCTCACCGACGCGCACTGGGCCACGCGCCTGCGCTACCAGCAGAAGCGCCTGCTGCGCCAGTTGCAGATGTTCGACGAGTTCGCCGGGCTGCAGCACATCCTGTTCAAGGTCCAGCCCCAGGTCGAGCGCCAGGCGCCGGTGCGCACCCACCAGCTCTCCCCCGCCGCCGCCGAGGCCCTGCAGGAGGCCGCCGAAGGCATCGCCAACCCGCGCCTGCGCGCGGCGCTGGAACGCCTGGCCAGCCGCAGCCGCCCGCGCGAAGACTGAACCCCTCGCCTACCGCCGGTCTCATAACGCCCCTCGTCGGCGCTTGCCGATGAACTCGTGAGAACTTTCCCCCTCCAAACTCCAAGCCTCTTGCCCGCGCCATTTCGCGCGCATAAAAAAAGGCCACCCGAGGGTGGCCTTCAATATGTACAGCTTGAAAGGAGGAGGTTTCCTCAAACGGCCGCAGCGGGCCGCATGTAGGAAATCGGCGCGGTGCTCGCGTCTTCGAAGGTGACCACTTCCCAGGCCTCCTTGTCCGCGATGAGTGCGCGGAGCAGGCGGTTGTTCAGGGCATGGCCGGACTTGAAGCCGCGGAACTCGCCGATAAGGCTGTTACCAAGCAGGTACAGGTCACCGATGGCGTCCAGGATCTTGTGCTTGACGAACTCGTCCTCGTAACGAAGGCCGTCTTCGTTGAGCACGCGATACTCGTCGACCACGATGGCGTTCTCCACGCTGCCACCGAGCGCCAGGTTCTGCGAACGCAGGTACTCGATGTCGCGCATGAACCCGAAGGTCCGCGCGCGGCTGACTTCCTTGACGAAGGAAGTGCTGGAGAAGTCCACCGTCGCCTTCTGGGTGCGACCACGGAAGACCGGGTGATCGAAATCGATCTCGAAGCTCACCTTGAAGCCGTCGAAGGGAACGAAAGTGGCGCGCTTGTCGCCCTCTTCCACGGTCACTTCACGCTTGATGCGGATGAACTTCTTGGCCGCCTCCTGCTCCTGCAGGCCGGCGGATTGGATCAGGAATACGAAGGGCCCCGCGCTGCCGTCCATGATCGGCACTTCCGAGGCGGACAGCTCGACATAGGCGTTGTCGATGCCCAGGCCAGCCATGGCCGAGAGCAGATGCTCCACCGTATCCACTTTGACGTCACCCTTGACCAGGGTGGTCGACATGGTGGTCTCGCCGACGTTCGAGGCCCGGGCCGGGATTTCCACCACCGGGTCGAGGTCGGTACGGACGAACACGATACCGCTGTCCACCGGAGCCGGCTTCAGGGTGAGGTAGACCTTCTCCCCCGAGTGCAGACCGACGCCGGTGGCCCGGATGATGTTCTTCAAGGTGCGTTGTCTGATCATGGCTTTGGCCGCTTTCGCGCAAGTTGCGAACTGTTGTCAACAATGGGCGGCGATGATAGCAGAACCGCCCTTTGCTGAACACCAATCACATTCATACTCCTGATAAATTGCCTCAATCGGCCTGGCGACGCAGGAATGCCGGGATGTCCAGGTAGTCCAGGTCGTCCTGCGGGTTGAGCTTGGCCGCGGTGGCCGCGCTGCCGTGCGCCTGGTTGCGCATCACGGTCGGGCGGTCCAGGTCGCGGTAGTTCACCGATTGCTGCTCGCGCTGTACCGGAGCCTGGCTGCTGACCGCCTGGGTCTGCACGGTGTTGTCGACCACCTTGACCGGTTTTTCCAGGCGTGCGCCCAGGCCGGTGGCGACCACGGTGACGTGCAGCTCGTCGCGCATGTCCGGATCGATCACGGTGCCCACCTTGACGGTGGCGTGCTCGGAGGCGAACTGCTCGATGATGTTGCCCACGTCGGAGTACTCGCCCAGGGACAGGTCGGGACCGGCGGTGATGTTCACCAGGATGCCGCGCGCGCCCTGCAGGTTGACGTCTTCCAGCAGCGGGTTGCGGATCGCCGCCTCGGTGGCCTCGCGGGCGCGGTTCGGGCCGCTGGCGGCGCCGGTGCCCATCATGGCCATGCCCATCTCGCTCATCACGGTCTTCACGTCGGCGAAGTCGACGTTGATCATGCCCGGACGCTTGATGATGTCGGAGATGCCGCGCACGGCGCCGGCCAGCACGTCGTCCGCCTTGGCGAAGGCTGCCAAGAGGCTTGCGTCCTTGCCGAGGATGGTCAGCAGCTTCTCGTTGGGGATGGTGATCAGCGAGTCGACGCTTTCCGCCAGCGAGCGGATGCCTTCATCGGCGATCTGCATGCGCTTGCGGCCTTCGAACGGGAACGGACGGGTGACCACTGCAACGGTCAGGATGCCCATTTCCTTGGCCACTTCGGCGATGATCGGCGCCGCACCGGTACCGGTGCCGCCACCCATGCCGGTGGTGATGAAGACCATGTCGGCGCCTTCCAGCACCTCGGCGATGCGCTCGCGATCCTCGATCGCGGCCTGGCGGCCGACTTCAGGGTTGGCGCCGGCGCCCAGGCCCTTGGTCACGCCCGGGCCGAGCTGCAGCACGGTGCGCGCCGCGATGTTCTTCAGCGCCTGGGCGTCGGTGTTGGCGCAGATGAATTCCACGCCGTCGACGTTGTTCTTGGCCATGTGATTCACGGCGTTGCCGCCGCCACCACCGACACCGATGACTTTGATTACTGCCGTTTGTGGGACGTTATCGACGAGTTCGAACATTTTCCCCTCTCCTTCCTTTCTAGTTGTGTCGCCTACGTTTTACCGCGCCGGTAAATCAGAAATTGCCCTGGACCCAGCGTTTGAGCCGTTCCAGAACAGGTGTCTTGGGTTCATCGCTGAAGCTGCTGCCGCCGGACATGGAGATGCCGTCGGATTGCTTCTGCAGGCCATACATGAGCAGGCCCACGCCAGTGGAATAGATAGGATTGCGCACGACGTCGGTCAGCCCCTTGACGCCATGCGGCACGCCCAGGCGCACCGGCATGTGGAAGATCTCTTCGGCCAGCTCCACGGCACCTTCCATCTTGGCGGTGCCGCCGGTCAGGACGATCCCGGCCGGGATCAGGTCCTCGTAGCCGCTGCGGCGCAGCTCGGCCTGGACCAGGGTGAAGAGCTCGTCGTAACGCGGCTCCACGACCTCGGCCAGGGCCTGGCGCGACAGCTCCCGCGGCGGCCGGTCGCCGACGCTGGGCACCTTGATGGTTTCGCCCGCGCCGGCCAGCTTGGCCAGTGCGCAGGCATAGCGGATCTTGATTTCCTCGGCGTACTGCGTGGGCGTGCGCAGGGCCATGGCGATGTCGTTGGTGACCTGGTCGCCGGCGATCGGGATCACCGCCGTATGGCGGATGGCGCCCTCGGTGAAGATGGCGATGTCGGTGGTGCCGCCGCCGATGTCCACCAGGCACACGCCCAGTTCCTTCTCGTCCTCGGTGATCACCGAGTAGGCCGAAGCCAGTTGCTCGAGGATGATGTCGTCGACTTCCAGGCCGCAGCGGCGCACGCACTTCTCGATGTTCTGCGCGGCGTTCACCGCGCAGGTCACCACGTGCACCTTGGCTTCCAGGCGCACGCCGGACATGCCCAGCGGCTCGCGCACGCCTTCCTGGTTGTCGATCACGTAGTCCTGCGCCAGGGTGTGCAGCACCCGCTGGTCGGCCGGGATCGCCACGGCCTGGGCGGCGTCGAGCACGCGGTCGATGTCGGCCGGGCTCACCTCGCGGTCGCGGATCGCCACGATGCCGTGGGAGTTCAGGCTGCGGATGTGGTTGCCGGCGATGCCGACGAAGGCCGAGTGGATCCGGCAGCCGGCCATCTGCTGCGCCTCGTCGATGGCGCGCTGGATGGACTGCACGGTGGACTCGATGTTCACCACCACGCCCTTCTTCAGGCCGCGCGACGGATGGGTGCCGATGCCGACGATCTCCAGCTTGCCATCGGCCGCTACCTCGCCCACCAGCGCCACCACCTTGGAGGTGCCGATGTCCAGGCCGACGACCATCTTGCCGCTCTGCACGCTTGCCATGTTTATTGCTGTCTCCTCAAATCACTGCGCGGGCGCGGCCTGGGCCACGTCCGTCTGCGGCAGCGGGTCGCGCCACGCCACGGCCAGGCCGTTGGGGTAGCGCATGTCGATGCGCGCAATCTTCGATATCTGTTCTTTCAGGGCCTTTTCGTAGATGGTCACGAAACGGCGGATCTGTTCGACCGTGTGGTCGCGGCCCAGGACGATCTGCACGCCCTGGGCGGTATCCAGCGTCCAGGCGCCGCGCGAGCTCATCTCCAGGCTGGCGATGGTGAAGCCCAGGGGCCGCAGCAGTTGGCTGAGGATCTGGTACTGCTGCATCACCTTCTGCTGGGCGAACTGCGGGCCGGACAGGCGCGGCAGGTGTTCGTAGTGCGACACCTCGTGGGGCGCGAAGGCCTGGCCCTGGTTGTTCAGCAGCGCCTCGTCGCCCCAGCGGGCCACCGGCAGCTGTTCCTCCAGGTGGATCACCACCTGGTCCGGCCAGACGCGGCGGACTTCGGCGTGGGCGATCCAGGGCATCTGCTCCAGCTCCTGGCGCATGCCGGCCAGGTCGATGCTGAAGAAGCTGGCCGAGACGAACGGTGCGATGCGCTGCTGCACCGCCTGCTGGCTGATGTAGCTGAGGTCGCCCTCGACGCTGATCTTGGCGATCGGGCGGTCGGCGTAGGGCAGCACGTACTGCGCGCCCTGGTAGGCGCCGAAGCCCAGCACGGCCAGCAGCACCGGCCACATCAGCATGCGCAGGAAGCCGAAGCTGGGCCTGGGCAGGCGAGCGCTGATCGGCTCCTTCGCCACCAGGCGGCTGGCGCCGCGCGGCACCGGCTTGCGTGCGGGCACGCGGCCGATACCGGGTTGCGAGTGGCGGAGCATCGCGCCGTTCATGGTCTTACCCCCTTGCCTCGACGCTGTCGGCGAGGATCGCCAGCACCAGTTGCTGGAAATCCAGGCCGGCCGCGCGCGCGGCCATGGGCACCAGGCTGTGGTCGGTCATGCCCGGTGCGGTGTTGACTTCGAGCAGCCAGAAACGCCCCTCGGCGTCCTGCATCACGTCGGTCCGTCCCCAGCCCTGGATGCCGAGGGCCTCGCAGGCGCGGGCGCACAGGTCCTGCAGCTCGCGCTCCTTCTCGGGGCTCAGGCCGCAGGGGATGCGGTACTGGGTGTCGCTGGCCAGGTACTTGGCGTCGTAGTCGTAGAAGCTGTGCGGGGTGCCCAGGCCGATGGCCGGCAGCACCTGGCCGCGCAGGGTGGCCACGGTGAACTCGGGGCCGCTGATCCACTGCTCGACCAGCACTTGCGAATCGTATTCGGCGGCGCTGCGCCAGGCGGCGATCAGCGCGTCCACGCCGTCGACCTTGGCCATGCCGATGCTGGAGCCTTCATGGGCCGGCTTGACGATCAGCGGGAAGCCCAGTTCCGCCGCGGCGCGGCGGCAGTCGTCCTCGCTGGCCAGCACGGCATAGGCCGGCGTCGGCAGGCCCAGGCTCAGCCACACGCGCTTGGTGCGCAGCTTGTCCATGGCCAGGGCCGAAGCCAGCACGCCGCTGCCGGTGTAGGGGATGCCGGCGACTTCCAGCAGGCCCTGCATGCTGCCGTCCTCGCCGCCACGGCCGTGGAGGATGATGAAGGCGCGGTCGATCTTCTCGCTCAGCAGGCGCTGCAGCAGGTCGTCGCCCACGTCGATGCCGAAGGCGTCCACCCCGGCGTCCTGCAGGGCCTTGAGGACCATGCCGCCGGACTTCAGCGACACCTCGCGCTCGGCGCTCTTACCGCCGTAGAGCACGGCGACGCGGCCGAAGGCGCGGGGTTCGAGGGTGGATTTGAGTGCGTCGTTCATCACGCCTTCCTCGGGGCGTCGCCGCCGAACATCGGGTTCTTGATCAGCGCCGGGGCCAGGCCGCCGATGTCGCCGGCGCCCTGACAGAGCAGGATGTCGCCGGCGCGCAGCAGCGGCTTGAGCAGCGCGGCGAGGTCGCCGTCGCGCTCCAGGTAGATCGGGTCGAGCTGGCCGCGCTGGCGGATGCTGTGGCACAGCTGGCGGCTGTCGGCGCCGGGGATCGGCTCCTCGCCGGCCGGGTAGACCTCCATCAGCAGCAGCACGTTGGCCTCGCCGAGCACCTGCACGAAGTCTTCGTAGAGGTCGCGGGTGCGGGTATAGCGGTGCGGCTGGTAGACCATCACCAGGCGGCGCTCCGGCCAGCCGCCGCGCACGGCCTTGATCACCGCCGCGACTTCGCGCGGGTGGTGGCCGTAGTCGTCGACCAGCATTACGCTGCCGCCGTCGACCTGCAGCTCGCCATAGACCTGGAAGCGCCGGCCCACGCCCTGGAAGCCGGACAGGCCCTGGACGATGGCTTCGTCGGAGATGCCCTCGTCGGTGGCGATGACGATGGTCGCCAGGGAGTTCAGCACGTTGTGCAGGCCGGGCATGTTCACCGAGACGTCCAGCGGCTCGCGCTCGGGGCGCAGCACGGTGAACCAGGTGCGCATGCCTTCCTGGCGAATGTTGATGGCGCGGACGTCGGCGTCCTCGCTCAGGCCGTAGGTGACGGTCGGGCGCGCCACCTGCGGGAGGATTTCGCGGACCACCGGGTCGTCCACGCACATCACCGCCAGGCCGTAGAACGGCAGGTTGTGCAGGAAGTCGACGAAGGTCTTCTTCAGCTTGTTGAAGTCGCCGCCGTAGGTGGCCATGTGGTCGGCGTCGATGTTGGTGACCACGGCGACCATCGGCTGCAGGTGCAGGAAGCTGGCGTCGCTCTCGTCGGCCTCGGCCACCAGGTAGCGGCTGGTGCCCAGCTGCGCGTTGGTGCCGGCGGCGTTCAGGCGGCCGCCGATGACGAAGGTCGGGTCCAGCCCACCGGCGGCGAACACCGAGGCGATCAGGCTGGTGGTGGTGGTCTTGCCGTGGGTGCCGGCCACGGCGATGCCGTGGCGGTAGCGCATCAGCTCGGCGAGCATTTCCGCGCGTGGCACTACCGGCACGCGGCGCTCCAGGGCGGCGGCGACTTCCGGGTTGGCCTTGTTCACCGCGCTGGAAACCACCAGCACGTCGGCGCCGTCGGCGTTTTCCGCGCGGTGGCCGATGAATACCTGGGCGCCGAACTTCTCCAGGCGCTCGGTCACAGCCGAAGCCTTGAGGTCGGAACCGGACACTTCGTAGCCGAGGTTCAGCAGCACTTCGGCGATGCCGCACATGCCCGCGCCACCGATGCCGACGAAGTGGATGCGGCGGATGCGCCGCATGGTGCGGGTGATGCCGTTGGGTTCCTTAACCACGGGCCACCTCCAGGCAGGCATCGACTACCGTGCGGGTAGCCTCGGGCATGGCCAGGCGCCGGGCGCTGGCGGCCATCTGCTTCAGGGATTCGGGATGCATCGATACCTCGGACAGCTGCGCGGCCAGGTCGGCGGCGCCGGTAGACTTTTGCGGCAGCAGGCGGGCGGCGCCCTCCCGTACCAGGAATTCGGCATTGCGCGTCTGGTGGTCGTCGATCGCGTGGGGCAGCGGCACCAGGAAAGACGGCAGGCCGGCGGCGGTCAGCTCGCTGACGGTCAGGGCGCCGGCGCGGCAGATCACCAGGTCGGCCCAGGCGTAGGCCGCGGCCATGTCGCCGATGAACGCAGCGACGTCGGCTTGGACACCGGCCTGGGCGTAACGCTCCGCGGTGACTTCGGCATGCTGACGACCGGCCTGGTGGCGAATGGCCGGGCGCTGCTCGGCAGGAATCAGCCGCAGCGCCTCGGGCAGCAGTTTGTTCAGCGGCTCGGCGCCCAGGCTGCCGCCCAGCACCAGCAGGTTGACCTTGCGGCCGGCCAGCTCGGCGCGGGCATCGGCCTCGAGGAACAGCTCGGCGCGCACCGGGTTGCCGGTGGTCAGGCGCTTGGCGCTGGCCGGGAAGGTGTCCGGGAAGGCCTCGCAGACGCGCTTGGCCAGCGGCGCCAGGCCGCGGTTGGCGGTGCCGGCGACGGCGTTCTGTTCGTGGATCACCAGCGGCGCGCCGCTCAGCTTCGCCGCCACGCCGCCGGGGCCGGTGACGTAGCCGCCCAGGCCGAGCACGCACACCGGCTTGAGCCTGCGCACCACGCCCAGGGCCTGGAACAGCGACTTGAGCAGGTCGAAGGGCGCGCGCAGCAGGGCCAGGCGGCCCTTGCCGCGCAGGCCGCTGACGTTGATCAGGTGCAGCGGCAGGCCGGCCTTGGGCACCAGGTCGTTCTCGATGCCGCGCGGGGTGCCGAGCCAGTGCACGGCGTAGCCGCGGGCCTGGAACTCGCGGGCGCAGGCCAGGGCCGGGAACACGTGGCCGCCGGTGCCGCCGGCCATGATGAGGACGTTACCTTTCATCGGCGAAGTCCTCCTCGGTGAATTCGTACTCTTCGCTGCCCACCGCGGTGCGCCGCTCCCATTCGATGCGCAGCAGCATGCCCAGGCAGCCGCAGCAGATGACCAGCGAGGAACCGCCGTAGCTGAGGAACGGCAGGGTCAGGCCCTTGGTCGGCAGCAGGCCGACGTTCACCCCGACGTTGATCAGGAACTGGCCGATCCACAGGAACGCCAGGCCGTAGGCCACGTAGGCGGAGAAGTACTGCTTGGCCTGCTCGGCCCAGATGCCGATGTAGAGCGCGCGCAGGCCGACGAAGACGAACAGGCCGACGGTGGCCAGGGCGCCGACGATGCCCAGCTCCTCGGCCAGCACGGCGAAGACGAAGTCGGTGTGCGCCTCGGGCAGGTAGAACTGCTTCTGGATGCTGTTGCCCAGGCCCATGCCCAGCCAGCCGCCGCGGCCGAAGGCGATCAGCGCCTGGCTGAGCTGGTAGCCGGCGCCGAACTGGTCGGCCCAGGGGTCGCTGAAGTTGGTCAGGCGCGCCATCCGGTAAGGCTGGGTCCAGATCAGCAGGGCCACCGCGCCCACCGCCAGGGCCACCATCAGGCCGAAGCGGAACAGGCCGACGCCGCCGAGGAACAGCATGGCCGCCGCGGCGCCCATCATCACCACGGTGGCGCCGAAGTCCGGCTCGCGCAGCAGCAGGCCGGCGAACGGCAGCAGCACGGCGAAGGGCTTGAAGAAGCCGATCCAGCTCTCGCGCACCTCGTGCTGGCGGCGCACCAGGTAGCCGGCCATGAACACCACCACGAAGACCTTGGCGATCTCCGAGGGCTGGATGTTGAACAGGCCGAAGCCGATCCAGCGCATGGAGCCGTTGACCTCGCGGCCGACGCCGGGGGTGATCACCGCCACCAGCAGCAGGAAGGCCACGCCCAGCAGCTTCCAGCTGTGGCGCTGCCAGGTCTCCATCGGCGTCAGCATGGTCACGCCGCAGGCGACGAAGCCGATGGCCAGGTAGATCAGGTGGCGCACCGAGAAGTACAGCGGGTTGCCCGACTGCGCCGCCGCCACTTCCGAGGACGCCGAGGTCACCATCACCAGACCCAGGCCGAGCAGCGCCAGGCAACCGGCGAGCAGCGGGAAGTCCAGATCGATGCCGTTGCGGCTGATCAGCGGGGACGGGTATGGGCGCAGGAAGGAGAACATCAGGCGATCTCCTCCACGGCCCTGGCGAACAGGCGGCCGCGCTCTTCGAAGTTCTTGAACATGTCCAGGCTGGCGCAGGCCGGCGACAGCAGCACGGCATCGCCCGGCCTGGCCAGCTCGGCGGCCTTGCGCACGGCTTCGTCCAGGGTCTGCACGCGCACCTTCGGCGTCTCGTCGCTCAACGCGGCGCCGACCAGCTCGGCATCACGGCCGAGCAGCACCACGGCGCGGCAGAACTTCGCCACCGGCTCGCGCAGGGCGCTGAAGTCCGCACCCTTGCCGTCGCCGCCGGCGAGCAGCACCAGCTTGCCGTCGATGTCGGCGCCCAGGCCTTCGATGGCGGCCAGCGCGGCGCCGACGTTGGTGGCCTTGGAGTCGTCATAGAAGCTCACCCCGGCGCGCTCGCCGACCCACTGGCAACGGTGGGCCAGGCCGGCGAATTCACGCAGGGTCCGCAGCATGGGCTCGAACGGCAGGCCCACGGCGTGGCCCAGGGCCAGGGCGGCCAGGGCGTTGGATTGGTTGTGAGCGCCGCGGATCTTCAGCTCGCGCACCGGCATCAGCGCCTCGAACTGGAAGGCCAGGTACTTCTCGCCACCCTCTTCCACCAGGCCGAAGGCCTTGAAGTCGGGCTTGTTGGTGCCGAAGGTCCAGCACGGCACGCTATCGGCAATCAGCGGCCGGCTCAGGGCGTCGGCGCGGTTCACCACGACCTGGCGGGCGCCGCGGAAGATGCGGTGCTTGGCCAGGTGGTAGTCGGCCATGCCGTCGTAGCGGTCCATGTGGTCTTCGCTGACGTTCAGGCAGGTGGCGACCTCGGCGCCCAGGCGCTCGCAGGTCTCCAGCTGGAAGCTGGACAGCTCCAGCACGTACAGCTCGACGTCGTCGGCCAGCAGGTCCAGGGCCGGGGTGCCCAGGTTGCCGCCCACGGCCACGCGCTTGCCGGCCGCCGCGGCCATCTCGCCGACCAGGGTGGTCACGGTGCTCTTGGCGTTGGAGCCGGTGATGGCGACGATCGGCGCCTTGGCATGGCGGGCGAACAGGTCGATGTCGCCGGACAGGCGCACGCCACGGGCGGCGGCCTCGACCAGCGCCGGCGTGCGCAGCGACAGGCCGGGGCTGACGTACAGCTCGCTGGCGCGGCAGAGGAAGCCGGCGTCCAGCTCGCCGCAGCGTACTTCCACCTGCGGGTACTGGGCGCGCAGGGTGGCCAGCTCCGGCGGATTCTCGCGGGTGTCGGCCACGGCGAAAGGCACGCCCTGGCGCGTCAGGAAGCGCACCAGCGACATGCCGCTCTTGCCGAGGCCGACAACGATGCGGAAATTGTCCGAAGCGATCAGGCTCATGCTCGCTCTGCCCTCAACGCAGTTTCAACGTGGCCAGGCCGATCAGCACGAGAATCACCGTGATGATCCAGAAGCGCACGATCACGCGCGGCTCCGGCCAGCCCTTGAGTTCGAAGTGGTGGTGGATGGGCGCCATGCGGAACACCCGTTTCCCGGTCAGCTTGAAGCTGGCGACCTGGATGACCACCGACAGGGTTTCCATGACGAACACCCCGCCCATGATGAACAGCACGATTTCCTGGCGGACGATCACCGCGATGGTGCCCAGCGCGGCGCCCAGGGCCAGCGCGCCGACGTCGCCCATGAAGACCTGCGCCGGGTAGGTGTTGAACCACAGGAAGCCCAGCCCGGCGCCGACGATGGCGGCGCAGAAGATGATCAGCTCGCCGGCCCCCGGCACGTTGGGGATCAGCAGGTATTCGGCGAATTTCACGTTGCCCGACAGGTAGCAGAAGATGCCCAGGGCGCCGCCGACCATCACCGTCGGCATGATCGCCAGGCCGTCCAGGCCGTCGGTCAGGTTCACCGCGTTGCTGGAGCCGACGATGACGAAGTAGGTCAGCACCACGAAGAAGATGCCCAGGGGAATCTCGATGTTCTTCAGCAGCGGCAGGATCAGCGTGGTCTCCACCGGCGTCTCGGCGGTCAGGTAGAGGAAGACCGCGGCGCCCAGGCCGAACACCGACTGCCAGAAATACTTCCAGCGGCTCGGCAGGCCGCGGGAGTTCTTCTCGATCACCTTGCGGTAGTCGTCGACCCAGCCGATGGCGCCGAACAGCAGGGTCACGGCCAGCACCACCCAGACGTAGCGGTTCGACCAGTCGGCCCAGAGCAGGGTGCTGATGGCGATGGCGGTGAGGATCAGGGCGCCGCCCATGGTCGGGGTGCCCTTCTTCGACAGGTGCGACTGCGGCCCGTCGTTGCGCACGGCCTGGCCGATCTGGCGGATCTGCAGGGTGCGGATCATCCACGGGCCCAGCCACAGCGACAGGGCGAGCGCGGTCAGCACGCTGAGGATGCCGCGCAGGGTCAGGTACTGGAAGACGCCGAAGCCCTTGTAGAACTGTTGCAGGTACTCGGCGAGCAGCAGCAGCATTAATGTTTCTCCTCGGGGGACGCGCACAGCGCCGCGACGACCTTGTCCATCGCCGCGCTGCGCGAGCCCTTGATCAGAATGGTGGTGGTGGAGGGTTCGCCGGCCAGGGCCTGGATCAGGCTGGCCTGGTCGGCGAAATGCCGGCCCGCCGCGCCGAACGCCTCGACGGCGTTGCGCATCAGCGGCCCCACGGCATAGAGCGCACCGACCTTGCCCGCGGCGTAGGCGCCCACCTCGCGGTGCGCGGCCTCGGCCCAGGCGCCCAGTTCGCCCATGTCCCCGAGGACCAGGACGGTCCGGCCGGAAAAGCCGGCGAGTATATCAATGGCCGCGCAGATTGACGCCGGGTTGGCGTTGTAGCTGTCGTCGATCACCCGCATGCCGTTGGTCGCCAGCTGGGCTACCGCGCGGCCCTTGACCGGCTGCAGTTGCGCAAGGCCCTGGACGATCCCGACCAGCGGCACGCCAAGGGCGTGGGCGGCGGCGGCGGCGGCCAGGGCGTTGGCGACGTTGTGCTCGCCCAGCAGGTTGAGCTGGATGCGCGCCTCGCCGGCCCGCCCCAGCAGGGTGAAGCCGACGCAGCCGCGGGCGTCGCGCTGCAGGTCGCGGGCGTGGAAGTCGGCGCTGGTCTTGTTCAGCGCGAAGCTCAGCAGGCGGCGTTCGCCATTGCGCTTCTTCCAGGTGTCGAAGGCGCGGTCGTCGAGGTTGAGCACGGCGGTGCCGGTATCGTCGAGCCCTTCGAGGATCTCGCCCTTGGCCTGGACGATCTTGTCCTGGCCGCCGAACTCGCCGACGTGGGCGGTGCCGGCGTTGGTGATGATGGCCACCTGCGGGCGCGTCAGCCCGACGGTGTAGGCGATCTCGCCGACGCGCGAGGCGCCCAGCTCGATCACCGCGCTGGCGTGTTGCGGGCCGATCTGCAGCAGGGTCAGGGGTGCGCCCAGGTCGTTGTTCAGGTTGCCGCGGGTGGCCAGGACTTCGCCCTGGGTGCGCAGGATGCTGGCGAGCATCTCCTTGACCGTGGTCTTGCCGCTGGAGCCGGTGACCGCCGCCACCTTGCCGGTGAAACCGGCGCGGTTCAGCGCGCCCAGGCGGCCAAGGGCCTCGCGGGTGTCGGCCACCAGCAGTTGCGGCAGCGGCGCATCCGCCACTTCGCGCTGCACCAGGGCGGCGACGGCGCCCTTGGCGGCGACCTCGGCAAGGTAGTCGTGGCCGTCGAAGCGCGGCCCGGCGAGGGCGACGAACAGCTGGCCGGCCTCGATGGCGCGGCTGTCGGTGCTCACTGCGTCGAAGGCGACGTCGGCGCCGAGCACGCGGCCCTCGAGGGCGGCGGCGACTTCACTGAGCAGCAGCGGCTTAAGCATCTTTCTTCACCCCCCAGGCAGCCAGCGCCTTGGCGGCTTCTTGCAGATCGGAGAACGGATGGCGGACGCCGGCGATCTCCTGGTAATCCTCATGGCCCTTGCCGGCCAGCAGCACCACGTCGTCGGCGCTCGCGTCGGCGATCAGTTGGGCAATGGCGTGGCCGCGGCCCGGCACGAAGCGCACGGCCTCGGGCCTGGCGAAACCGGCGCGGATGTCGTCGATGATTCGCGCGCTGTCTTCGCTGCGCGGGTTGTCGTCGGTCACCAGCACGCCGTCGGCATGCTGCTCGGCCACCTGGGCCATGATCGGGCGCTTGCCGCGGTCGCGGTCGCCGCCGCAGCCGAACAGGCACAGCAGCTTGCCGTGGGCGTGCGGACGCAGCGCCAGCAGGACTTTCTCCAGGGCGTCGGGGGTGTGGGCGTAGTCCACCACCACCAGCGGCTTGTCGCCGCCGCCCAGGCGCTGCACGCGGCCCACCGGGCCCTGCAGCTGCGGCAGCAGCTTGAGGATGTCGCCCAGCGGGTAGTCCAGGCCGAGCAGCGCGCCGACCACCGCCAGCAGGTTGCTCAGGTTGAAGCGGCCGAGCAGCGAACTGCGCAGCACGCCTTCGCCCTTGGGCGTGACCAGCAGGGCTTCGACGCCGGCGTCGCTGAAGCGCGCCTCGCGGCAATAGAGGAAGGCGCTGGCGTCTTCCAGGCTGTAGCCCATCAGGCGCGAGGGATGGGTCTCGCCGGCCAGTTGGCGGCCGAAGGCGTCGTCCAGGTTGATCACCCGGCACTTCAGGCCCGGCCAGGCGAACAGCCGGGCCTTGGCGGCGCCATAGGCTTCCATGGTGCCGTGGTAGTCGAGGTGGTCGCGGGACAGGTTGGTGAACACCGCGACGTCGAATTCGAGGGCGGCCACGCGGCCCTGCTCCAGGCCATGGGAGGACACTTCCATGGCCACGGCGCGCGCGCCGGCCTGCTTCAGCCGCGCCAGGGTGGCCTGCAGCGCCAGGGCGTCGGGCGTGGTGTGCTTGCCGCTTTCCAGGGCGTCGTGGAAACCGTTGCCGAGGGTGCCAACGATGCCGCAGCGCTGGCCGAGCAGGTCCAGGGCCTGGGCCAGCAACTGGCTGACGCTGGTCTTGCCGTTGGTGCCGGTCACGCCGATCAGCTCGATGCCGCGGCTGGGCTCGCCGTAGAAGCGCCCGGCGATGGCCGACAGCTGGGCGGCCAGGCCGCGGATGGCGACCAGCGGCGTATCGCCGATGGGCGCGACGGACGCGCCCTCGGCTTCGTAGGCGATGGCGGCGGCGCCACGGGCGATGGCATCGGCGATGTGCGCGCGGCCGTCATGCTGGGCGCCGGGAATGGCCAGGAACAGGTCGCCCGGCTTGACCGCGCGGCTGTCCAGGGTCAGCTCGCGGATCAGCACGCCGGCTTCGGCCTGCGGCAGCAGTTGGTTGAGGCTCATCGGCATCAGCCACGCCCTCCTTTCGTGGGCGCAGCATCGGCTTGCTGCTGCGGGGTCGTCTGCAGGTTGTCTGGCGGAATGTTCATCAAGCGCAGCGTGCCGGACATCACCTTGCTGAACACCGGGGCCGAGACCAGGCCACCGAAGTAGCCGGCCTTGCTGGGTTCATCGATCACCACGACGACCACGAAACGCGGGTTGCTCATCGGCCCGAAGCCGGCGAACAGCGAGCGGTAGGAATTCTCGGCGTAGCCCTTGGCGCCGGTCTGGGTCTTGCGCGCGGTACCGGACTTGCCGGCCACGTGATAGCCGGGGACCTGGGCGCGGTAGACGCCGTTCGGCGCCTCGACCACCTGCTGCAGCATGCCCTGCATGGTCTTGGCGACCGGCTCCGGGATCACCTGGGTGGCGGTCGGCAGGCGGTCGGCGCGGACCATGGTCAGCGGCACCGTCTGGCCGTTGTTGGCCAGGGCCGCGTAGGCATGGGCCAGTTGGATGGCGGTGACCGACAGGCCGTAGCCGTAGGACAGGGTCGCGGTCTCGGCCTTGCGCCACTCGCGGTAGTTGGGCAGGTTGCCGACGCGCTCGCCGGGGAAGCCAAGGCCGGTGTCCTGGCCGAGGCCGACCTTCTGCATCAGCTGGTAGATGGCTTCGCCGCCGATGTCGAAGGCGACCTTGCTCATGCCCACGTTACTGGAGCGGATGAGGATGCCGGTGAGGTCCAGCACCGGGCCTTCGGTGCGCGACACGTCGCGGATGGTGTAGCGGCCGATCTGCAGGGTGCCGGGGTAGACCTCGACGGTGTCGCTGGGCTTCCAGCGTCCGGTTTCCAGGGCCGCGCTCATGGAGAACGGCTTCATGGTCGAACCCGGCTCGAAGACGTCGATCATGGCGCGGTTGCGCATCATCTCCGGCTGCATGTCGCGGCGGTTGTTCGGGTTGTAGGTCGGCTGGTTGGCCATGGCCAGGACCTCGCCGGTCTTCACGTCGAGGATCACCAGGCTGCCGGCCTTGGCGCCGTTCTCGACGATGGCGTTGCGCAGCTCGCGGTTGGCCAGGTACTGCAGGCGCAGGTCGATGGACAGCGCCAGGGTCTTGCCGGCCTTGGCGTTGCGCGTGACCTGCAGGTCGCGGATCAGGTGGCCGCGGCGGTCCTTGAGCACCTGGCGCTTGCCCGGCACGCCGGCCAGCCAGCTGTCGTAGGACAGCTCGACGCCCTCGCGGCCGCGGTCATCCACGTCGGTGAAGCCGACCACCTGGGCGGTGACGTCGCCGGCCGGGTAGAAACGACGAAACTCCTCGATGGAGTAGACGCCGGGAATCCTGTTGGCCTTGACCTCGGCCATCACCGCCTCGCCCTGCTCGGGCGTCAGCCCGCGGACCAGGTAGATGAATTCCTTGTCGGCCATCTGCTCCAGCCGCGCGCTCAACGCGTCGCGGTTGATCCCCAGGGCATGGGCCAGGATCGGCCACTTGTCGCGTTCGAGGACCAGCTCCTTGGGGTTGGCCCAGAGGGTGGCGACCGGCGTGCTCACCGCCAGCGGCTCGCCGTTGCGGTCGGTGATCTGCCCGCGGTGGGCCGGAATGGAGATGTGCCGCACGCTGCGCGCGTCACCCTGCTCCTGGAGGAAGTCATGGTCGATCACGTGCAGGTCGACGATGCGCCAGACGATGGCCGACACCATCGCCAGCAACAGGCCGACGGCGACGCGGAAACGCCAGGGGTAGAGCGCGCCGTTGAGGTTCTTCATGGCGCCACCATGATGATTTCCGCCGGGTCCGGCACGCGCATCTTCAACTGGCCGGTGGCCAGGGTCTCGATGCGGTTGTAGGCGGTCCAGGTGCTCTGCTCCAGGACCAGCCGGCCGTACTCGGCCTGCGCCTTGTCGCGCACGCTCAGCTCGGTGTACAGGGTGTTCAGCAACTGGCGGTTCCAGTAGGCGCTGTAGGCCACGGAAATCGCCGACAGCAGCACGCCGATGAACAGCAGCAGCATGATGAAGCTGCCGGTGGGCAGGCGCTTGGCGAACAGGCGGCTCATCGCAGCTTCTCCGCCACGCGCATCACCGCGCTGCGCGAGCGCGGGTTGGCCTTGAGCTCGGCCTCGGAAGCGTACTGCGGCTTGCCCAGCAGCTTCAGGCGCGGCTCGAAGGCCTTGGCGCGGATCGGCAGGTCGCGCGGCAGATTGTCCGCCTCGCCCTTGGCGTGCTTGCGCATGAACTGCTTGACGATGCGGTCTTCCAGGGAGTGGAAGCTGATCACCACCAGGCGGCCGCCTATGGCCAGGGCCTCCAGGGCGGCGTCCAGGCCGCGCTCGAGGTCGCCCAGTTCGTTGTTGACGTGGATACGCAGGCCCTGGAAGGCCCGGGTGGCCGGGTTCTTGCCCTTTTCCCAGGCCGGGTTGGCCTCGGTGATCACGGCGGCCAGGTCGGCGGTGCGCTCGAAGGGCTTCTCCGCCCGGCGCTGCACGATGGCACGGGCCATGCGCTTGGCGAAGCGTTCCTCGCCGTACTCCTTGAACACCCGGGCGATCTCGTCCTCGGCGGCGCTGGCGATCCACTGGGCGGCGCTGACACCGCGGCTGGGGTCCATGCGCATGTCCAGCGGGCCGTCGTTGAGGAAGCTGAAGCCGCGCTCGGGGTCGTCTAGCTGCGGCGAGGACACGCCCAGGTCCAGCAGAACGCCGTCGACCTGGCCGGTCAGGCCGCGCGCGGCCAGCTCTTCGCCCATCTCGGCGAACGACCTTTGTACAACGACGAAGCGGCCATCTTCGGCCGCCAGTGCTTGACCCGTGGCTATCGCCTGGGGGTCCTTGTCGAACCCGAGCAACCGCCCGCCCGGGTCCAGCCTGCCAAGCAAGGCCCGGCTGTGCCCTCCCCTGCCGAAGGTACCGTCCACATAGCAGCCGCCCGCCCTTGGGGCCAGCGCTTCGACGGCCTCCTCGAGCAGTACGGTGATGTGTTGGTAGGTGGCGTTCACAGGCAGGCTCACAAAATAAGGTCGCGTAGTTCGTCCGGCAGTCCGCCGGGCTCCTTGATGGCGGCGAGGTCGGCCTCGGCCACCGCATTCCACTTGTCTTCGTCCCACAACTGGAACTTGTTCAACTGGCCGACGAGCATCGCCCGCTTGTCCAGCTTGGCGTACTCGCGCAGCCGCGGCGGCACCAGGAAACGCCCGTTGCCATCCAGTTCCAGGTCCACCGCGTTGCCGATCAGCAAACGCTGCAGGCGCCGCGTCTCTTCACGCAGCGAGGGCAGCTCGCGGAGCTTGGCTTCGATGATTTCCCATTCGGGCAAGGGGTAGACGGTCAGGCAGGGGTCGACGGCATCGATGGTGACGATGAGCTGGCCATTGCAACGCGAAACGAGCTCGTCACGATACCGACTCGGCATCGCGAGGCGCCCTTTGGCGTCGAGACTGATGGCGTTAGCTCCGCGAAACACGTCAGCGTTTCCCCCGGTGGTTGGCTTTCCTTGCCAGTTGATCCCACTTTTACCCACTTCATACCACTTGCGCACACTATAGAAATGCGCACTCCCCACCGTCAAGGCGAGGCTGGAGGGAAAAATCCTTATAGGACGGAGATTTAGCGTGCTTTTAAGAGGTTTCGCAGCGTTTTTGACGCCACCTTGAAAGGCAAAAAGCCCAGTGTTTTCAAAACACTGGGCTTTTCTACTTAAAGCAACTTCTTAAGATTTATGCTTCTTCCATCGCGCGACAAATGGTCGTTGTGGGAAGAAGTGGGAAAAGAGGAGAGAGTCGATCTGTAAGCCGGGTTCTGTCGAGGACAGCCATTCCTCTGGGACATCCATCACTGAACGCCTCAAGCGACCTACCCGAATCCAGCGCGGGCCACGCAACGGATTCCTATTTGGTCTTGCTCCGAGTGGGGTTTACCTAGCCACGCACTGTTGCCAGCCGTGCGGTGCGCTCTTACCGCACCTTTTCACCCTTACCGGCGCTGTAGCGCTTAGGCGGTTATTTTCTGTGGCACTTTCCGTAGGCTCGCGCCTCCCAGGCGTTACCTGGCACTCTGCCCTATGGAGCCCGGACTTTCCTCCCCCCCGTGGCGAACCACGAAGCAGCGACTGTCCAATCGACTCTCCGCCGCCAAGGTTAGCGACAGCGGCGGCCAGCCGCAAGGGCAATCCGCCAGCCTGGTACGAAGGTCTTAAAATCGCGAACCGACGCTTCAGTCCGCCTTGCGCTCCAGCGCCGCCTGGTACAGCAGGTTCTTGCGCACCCCGGTGATCTCCGCCGCCAGCACCGCCGCGCGCTTGACCGGCAGCTCCGCCAGCAGCAGGTCGAGCACCCGCAGCGATTCGGCGTCGATGCCCTCATCCTCAGGCGCCTCCCAGCCGGCCAGCAGCAGCACGCACTCGCCGCGCTGCTGGTTGGCGTCCGCCGCCACCCAGTCGCGCAGCTCGCCCAGGGGCAGGCCCTTGAGGGTCTCGAAGGTCTTGGTCAGCTCGCGGGCCAGCACCGCCTGGCGCGCCTCGCCGAACACCTCGGCCATGTCCTGGATGCACTCCAGGATGCGGTGCGGCGCCTCGTAGAAGATCAGCGTGCGCGGCTCCTCGCGCAGCGCTTCCAGGCGCGCCTTGCGCCCGGCGGTCTTGGCCGGCAGGAACCCTTCGAAGACGAAGCGGTCCGACGGCAGGCCCGCCGCCGACAACCCGGCGATCAGCGCGCAGGCCCCCGGCACCGGGACCACCCGGATACCCGCGGCGCGCGCCTGGCGCACCAGGTGGTAGCCGGGGTCGGAAATCAGCGGCGTGCCGGCGTCGGAGACCAGCGCCACATCGTCCCCCGCCAGCAGGCGGGTGATGAAGCGCCCGCCCTGCTCGCGCTCGTTGTGCTCGTGGCAGGCGGCCAGCGGCGTCTCGATGCCGAAGTGCTGCAGCAGGCGGATCGAATGGCGGGTGTCCTCGGCGGCGATGAGGGCCACCTCGCGCAGGGTGCGCTGGGCGCGGGCGCTGATGTCGTCGAGGTTGCCGATGGGCGTAGCCACCACATACAAGGTACCGAGGGACACGCAGCACTCCTTAAAGCCGAACCGGAAAATTCCCCATTGTATCCCGTTTCCGGCACCCGCCATCGCCTCGGCCAGCCGCCTTGGGTACAATTGCCGACTCTTTTTGAATGCGCCACGAGAAGCCCGATGATGATCGCTCGACTGCGTCCGCTTTCCGCCCTGTGCCTGGCCACCCTGCTGGCCGCCTGCGCCAGCTCGCCCTCTTCCAACCTCGGCGAACTGCCGCGCACCCCGAACGCCAGCATCGAGCAACTGCTGCAGCAGGCCGCCACCGCCAAGCCCGAGGAAGCCGTGCTGCTCAAGCTGTCGGCCGCCGACCTGGCCTACCAGCAGAAGGACGTCGGCCGCGCCGCGCAGATCCTCGAACAGATCCCGATGGATAGCCTGAAGCCGGCGCAGCAGATCTTCGCCAGCACCCTGGACGCGCAGATCGCCCTGGCCCGCAACAAGCCCAAGGCCGCCCTCAAGGCCTTCGACCACCCCAGCTTCACCCACCTGGGCGAACTGCCGGTGGAACAGCAGGCGCGCAGCGGCCTGGTCAAGGCCCAGGCCCTGGCTGCCGACGGCCAGGCCCTGGCCGCCGCCCGCGAACGCGTGTTCGTCGACCCGCTACTCAACGCCGAGGCCAGCAAGGCCAACCACGAGGCCATCTGGGGCCTGGTCTCCAGCCTGCCGGTGGAGCAGCTGCAACCCGTGGCCAACGAAGGCGACCTGAACGGCTGGATGGAGCTGGCCCGCGTGGTGAAGAGTGCCTCGACCCTGCAGGAGCAGCAGGCCAACATCGACACCTGGCGCCAGCAGAACCCGCAGCACCCGGCGGCCAAGCAACTGCCGGACGCCCTGGAGAAGCTCAAGTCGCTGGCCGCCCAGCCGCTGAACAAGATTGGCCTGCTGCTGCCCCAGCAGGGCCAGTTGGCCGGCGTCGCCCGAGCCCTGCAGGACGGCTTCATGGCCGCCTACTACCAGGCCCAGCAGAGCGGCAGCCAGCAACCGTCCATCCAGCTCTACGACAGCAGCCAGGTGCGCTCGCTGGACGACTTCTACCGCCAGGCCCAGGCCGACGGCGTGCAACTGGTGGTCGGCCCGCTGGAGAAGCCGCTGGTCAAGCAACTCGGCGATCGCCCGCAGTTGCCCATCACCACCCTGGCCCTGAACTACACCGACAGCGCCCAGACCGGCCCGGCCCAGCTGTTCCAGTTCGGCCTGTCGGCCGAGGACGAGGCCCGCGAAGTGGCCCGCAAGGCCTGGGACGACGGCATGCGCCGCGCCGTGGCGCTGGTGCCGCGCGGCGACTGGGGCGACCGCGTGCTGGCGGCCTTCAGCCGTGACTGGCAGGCCCGCGGCGGCACCCTGATCGCCGCCGAGCACGTCGACCAGCCGGTGGAGCTGGCCCAGCAGATCGCCGACCTGCTCCAGCTGCGCCAGAGCGAAGGCCGCGCCAAGCGCCTGCAGGGCGTGCTCGACAGCAACGTCGACACCCAGCCCTCGCGGCGCCAGGACATCGACTTCATCTTCCTCGCCTCGACCCCGCAGCAGGCGCGCCAGATCAAGCCGACCCTGGCCTTCCAGTACGCCGGCGACCTGCCGGTCTACGCCACCTCCAACCTCTACACCGGGCAGAACAACCCGGCGCAGGACCAGGACCTCAACGGCATCCGTTTCTGCGAGACGCCCTGGCTGCTGCAGACCGGCAACCCGCTGCGCCAGCAGGTCGTGGCCCAGTGGCCGCAGGCCGCCAGCAGCCTCGGCCGGCTCTACGCCATGGGCGCCGACGCCTACCGCCTGGCGCCGCGCCTGCCGGAACTCAAGGCCCTGCCGAGCATGCAGCTCGACGGCTTCACCGGCAACCTGAGCCTGGCGCCCAACCAGCGCATCCAGCGCCAGCTGCCCTGGGCGGAATTCCGCAATGGCCAGGCGCAGCCGCTGGAGAACGGCGGCCTTTGAGCGGACGGCGCGGCGACTCGCAGGAACTCGGGCGCCGCGCCGAGCAGCTCGCCCGCGAGCATCTGCAGCGCCATGGCCTGCGCCTGCTGGCGCAGAACTGGCGGTGCCGCCGCGGCGAGCTCGATCTGGTCATGCTGGACGGCGATACAGTAGTATTCGTCGAAGTTCGCTGCCGCCGGCACCAGGCCTGGGGCGGCGCCCTGGAAAGCGTGGACGCGCACAAGCGCCAACGGCTGATCGCCGCCGCCGAACATTTTCTGCAACAGGAAGCCCGCTGGTCCCGGCACCCTTGCCGGTTCGACGTAATAGCGGTGCAGCCCTCCGCGGGAACCCCACCCGCTCAACTGAACTGGATCACCAACGCCTTTGACACCTGATCAGACGCTCGACGAAAGGTCACACCTGATGGACATGCAATCCCGTATCCGCCAGCTCTTCCATGCCAGCATCGAGACCAAGCAGCAGGCCACGGAAGTGCTGATTCCGCATATCGAACAGGCCAGCATGGTGATGGTCAATGCCCTGCTCAACGAAGGCAAGATCCTCAGTTGCGGCAACGGCGGCTCGGCGGGCGACGCCCAGCATTTCTCCTCGGAACTGCTCAACCGCTTCGAGCGCGAGCGCCCGAGCCTGCCCGCAGTGGCCCTGACCACCGACAGCTCGACCATCACCTCGATCGCCAACGACTACAGCTACAACGAGGTGTTCTCCAAGCAGATCCGCGCCCTCGGTCAGCCCGGCGACGTGCTGCTGGCGATTTCCACCAGCGGCAACTCGGCCAACGTCATCCAGGCCATCCAGGCCGCCCACGACCGCGAGATGGTGGTGGTGGCCCTGACCGGCCGCGACGGCGGCGGCATGGCCTCGCTGCTGCTGCCGGAGGACGTCGAAATCCGCGTGCCGGCCAAGGTGACCGCACGCATCCAGGAAGTGCACCTGCTGGTGATCCACTGCCTGTGCGACCTCATCGATCGTCAACTGTTCGGGAGTGAAGAATGAGTCGTAGTCCGCTGACCCTCGCCGGCCTCCTTGCCCTGACTCTGGTCATGGGCGGCTGCAGCAGCTTCCTCAGCGCCACCCGCGAGGAGCCCATCGACGACAACCGCGGCACCCGCACCATCGGCAGCACCATCGACGACTCGCTGATCGAGACCAAGGTCGCGGTCAACGTCGCCAAGGCCGATCCGGACCTGGACCGCAACTCGCACATCGTGGTCATCAGCTACAACGGCGTGGTCCTGCTGGCCGGCCAGACGCCGCGCGCCGACCTGAAGAACAAGGCCGAGCAGGCCGCGCGCAACGTGCAGAAGGTCAAGACCGTGCACAACGAGCTGCAGGTCCTGCAGCCCTCCTCGCTGCTGGCGCGCAACAACGACACCTGGCTGACCACCAAGATCAAGACGCAGATGCTCACCGACGCCAACGTACCGTCCTCGCGCATCAAGGTCGTCACCGAGAACGGCATCGTCTACATGCTGGGTCTGGTGACCCGCCGCGAAGGCGACCTGGCCACCCAGGTGGTGCAGAACGTCAATGGCGTGCAGAAGATCGTGCGGCTGTTCGAGTACATCGACTGAGCGACTTCAGCCAGTTGAAGAAGCCCCGCCACGCGGGGCTTTTTTCTTGCTACCGCGACCGCTGTAGGGCGCATAACCGTTCGCGGTTATCCGCCGTCGGCCGTGCCACCGGGGCGTATACAGTCCAGCGGAAGGCATGGCGTCTCCCCTGTAGGAGCGAGCTTGCTCGCGAACGGGGTTTGTCGGTGGCGTAGGTGCTGGACTCAAGAGCACCCTCTCCCCAGCCCTCTCCCTGAAGGGAGAGGGGGCTGTCCTGAGTGGCTGGAGAGTTCGGAGTCTTCCTGAAACGCCTAACCCCACCCCGTCATTCCCGCGAACGCGAACCCTGGGTTCGCGAGCAAGCTCGCTCCTACGAAAAGCAAAAGCAAAAGCGCGTTTGCTCTTGGGATTTCCAGAGAAATATCCGAGCGCACCGGAACGCCCCTTCAGAAGGCCGAGCGAAACCGGCGCTCAGGAGGTCATGCGACATGGATGTCGCGAGAGCCCCGATGGGCTACAGGGACGTACCCTCGGGGCGGGCCTCCGTGGCGGGGGAATTCGCGAGGGTAGCCCGACTGTGTCGGGCCCGTATGTCGGGGCAAGCCTTTTTGGTTCCTTTTGTGGCGACTGACAAAAGGGACTCGCCCGAGGGGGCGAAACAAGACGGTCGGGCAGACTCGGTGCGGCGCAGAAACACCCAAGCCAAGGCAACTGGGTTATTCCCCTTCAGTATTGTTCGCGGCAATGACGAGGTTAAGGCCGGAGTGGGGCAAGCTTCGCGAGCCAAGCCATAACCCCAAATGAAAAATACCGTTTCCCCCAGGCAGAGAAACGGCATCCCTTCTTAAGTGAACAGCATTACCGCCATGCGGGGCTTTTTCCTTGGCAGGAACGTAGGGCGAATAACCGTTCGCGGTTATCCGCCGTTGGCCGTGCCGCCGAGGTGTCCGGCGTGGCCGGCGAAACCAATCGCGGACGGAGTCCGCTCCTACACCCGTGCTTCCCTGGAACCGTAGGAGCAACTGTCCTGCAGGCCGCGCCGAGGTGCGCCTCAACGGGTGGGTTGAGCCTGGGCGAAACCCATGCGGTCGTGGCGATGGGTATCGCTTCGCTCAACACCATCCTACGGGGCGCTGTGTTTGCCCGGACTCTGTCCGCGATTCGGCGGATAACCCGTAGACGTTGACACACCGGAGAAATGCCACCTGGCGGCGAACCATCGCGACCGTGAGGGCATGAAAAAGGCGATCCTCGGATCGCCTTTTTTCCTACTTGACCACTTTCAGGCTGGGCCGCCCGCTGGGCCGTGGCGGCTCGTCGCTGGGACCGTCGTCGTCCTGCAGTTCCTCGTCGTCCGCCGGCACTGGCGGCTCCAGGTCGAAGACCATACCCTGGCCGTTTTCCCGCGCGTAGACCGCCATCACAGCCTGGGACGGGATGTACAGGCTCTGCGCCACGCCACCGAAACGCCCTTCGAAACTCACCGCCTCGTTGTCCATCTGCAGGTGGCGCACCGCCGTGGGCGATACGTTGAGGACAATCTGGCCATCGCTGGCATATCCCGGCGGCACCCTGACCCCTGGATATTCGGCGTTCACCAGGATATGCGGCGTACAGCCGTTGTCGACGATCCACTCATAGAGGGCTCGTACGAGGTAGGGTCGACTGGAATTCATCATCGGTTTCCTTAGCGCATATCACGTTCGATGGAGGACAGACTAGCCTGGAAGCTGTCGCGGGCGAACTGCCGCTCCATGTAGTCGAGCAACGGCTTGGCCTGGCGCGGCAGCTCGATGCCGAGCAGCGGCAGGCGCCAGAGGATCGGCAGCAGGCAGCAGTCGACCAGGCTCAACTCCTCGCTGAGGAAGAAAGGCTTCTCGGCGAACAGCGGCGACACACCCGTTAGACTCTCACGCAACTCCTTGCGCGCCAAGGCGCGATCGCCATCCTTCTGACGATCGTCGAGGATGCGGTCGACCAGGGCGCACCAGTCGCGCTGGATGCGATGCACCAGCAGGCGGGTGTTGGCCCGCGCCACCGGGTACACCGGCATCAGCGGCGGGTGCGGATAGCGTTCCTCGAGGTACTCCATGATCACCGTCGACTCGTAGAGTACGAGATCGCGGTCGACCAGGGTCGGCACGCTGGCGTAGGGGTTCACCTCGGCCAGCTTCGGCGGGCAGCGCCCGGCCTGGACCTCGACGATGTCGGCCTGGACGTTCTTTTCCGCCAGGACCAGACGCACACGATGGCAGTAGTGATCGGCAGGGTCGGAGTAACAGGTGAGCTTATTGACTGCGGCCATGCCGGGCCTCCTCGCAACAGCATTTCAGGGAGGTAAAAAGACGCGCGCGCCCCGTAGGGCGCGCGCGCTTCAACGCTTGGAGCTGGCTTGTGCTAGTGCACGTCCTTCCAGTATTCGCGCTTGAGCAGGTAGGCGAACACGAAGAAGAAGGCCAGGTACAGCAGGACGTAGGTGCCGATGCGGTGGGAATCCAGCTTGTTCGGGTCAGCCGAGTAAGCCAGGAAGGTCACCAGGTTCTTCACCTTCTCGTCGAACTGCGCTTCGGTCAGCTGGCCGGTCTTCGGCACCACGGTGAGCTGGTCGCAGGCCTCGTGGGTCAGCGGCGTACCGGTCAGCGGATCGAACTGCTTCTTGCCATTTTCCACGACCTGGATCTGCTTGCAACCGATAACCTGGCGGCCTTGCACGCTACCCAGCACGTTGGGCATGCCGACGTTGGGGAACACCTTGTTGTTCACCCCCCACGGACGCTTGGGATCCTCGTAGAAGGAGCGCAGGTAGGTGTACAGCCAGTCGGTGCCACGCACGCGGGCCACCAGGGTCAGGTCCGGCGGCGCGGCGCCGAACCAGACCTTGGCGTCGGCCGGCTTCATGCCGATGTCCATGTGGTCGCCGATCTTCGCCCCGGTGAACACCAGGTGGCTGAGCATCAGCTCCTCGGGAATCCCGAGGTCACGGCCAACGCGCTCGTAGCGCTGGAACTTGGCGCTGTGGCAACCCATGCAGTAGTTGGCGAAGGTACGCGCGCCGTCCTGCATGGCTGCTTTGTCGGTCAGGTCGATGTCGACGTGATCGAGGGCCGGTCCGTGGCCTTCGGCGGCGAAGCCGAAGAGGGGCACCAAGGCCAGAATCAATGCTGCGAATTGCTTTTTCATCAGCCAGTCACCCTTTCCGGAACCGGTTTGGTTTTCTCCATCCGGGTGTAGAACGGCATCAGGATGAAGAACGCGAAATACAGGATGGTGCACAGACGCGACAGCGTGGTGCCCAGCGGCGACGGCGCTTGCGAGCCGTAGTAGCCGAGGATCACGAAGGACACCGCGAAGATCACCAGCCAGATCTTGCTCAGCCAGCCCTTGTAGCGGATCGAGCGCACCGGGCTACGGTCGAGCCACGGCAGGACGAACAGCACGGCGATGGCGGCGCCCATGGCGATGACGCCCATCAGCTTGTCCGGAACCGCGCGCAGGATCGCGTAGAACGGGGTGAAGTACCACACCGGGGCGATGTGCTCGGGGGTCTTGAACTGGTTCGCCATCTCGAAGTTGGGCTTCTCGAGGAAGAACCCGCCCATTTCCGGGAAGAAGAAGATCACGGTGCAGAACACGAACAGGAAGACCACCACGCCGAGGATGTCCTTGACGGTGTAGTACGGGTGGAACGGGATGCCGTCCAGCGGGATGCCGTTCTCGTCCTTCTTCTTCTTGATGTCCACGCCGTCGGGGTTGTTCGAGCCGACTTCGTGCAGCGCCAGGATGTGCAGCACGACCAGGCCGAGCAGGACGATCGGCAGGGCGATCACGTGCAGGGCGAAGAAGCGGTTCAGGGTGATGCCGGAGATCAGGAAGTCACCGCGGATCCACTGCGCCAGCGCCTCGCCCACCACCGGGATGGCGCCGAACAGCGAGATGATCACCTGGGCGCCCCAGTAGGACATCTGGCCCCAGGGCAGCAGATAGCCCATGAAGGCCTCGGCCATCAGGGCGAGGTAGATCAGCATGCCGAACAGCCAGACCAGTTCGCGCGGCTTCTGGTAGGAGCCGTAGAGCAGGCCGCGGAACATGTGCAGGTAGACCACGATGAAGAACGCCGATGCACCGGTGGAGTGCATGTAGCGGATGATCCAGCCGTAGTCCACATCGCGCATGATGTATTCCACGGAGGCGAAGGCTTCTTCCGAGGACGGCGTGAAGCTCATGGTCAGCCAGATACCGGTGAGGATCTGGTTGACCAGCACCAGCAGTGCCAGGGAGCCGAAGAAGTACCAGAAGTTGAAGTTCTTCGGGGCGTAATACTTGCTCAGATGGTCTTCCCACATCTTGGTCGCGGGGAAGCGGGCATCGACCCAAGCCATGAACTTGTTCATCAGGCTTTCTCCTGGTCCACACCGATGGTCAGCACGTCACCATCGAGGCTATAGGGCGGAATCGGCAGGTTCAGGGGCGCGGGCTGGCCCTTGTAGACGCGACCGGCCAGATCGTAGTGGGAGCCGTGGCAGGGGCAGAAGTAGCCACCCTTCCAGTCCGGGCCGAGGTCGGCGGGAGCGACTTCCGGGCGGAAGGTCGGCGAGCAGCCCAGGTGGGTGCAGATACCAACGATGACGGCGAGTTCCGGCTTGATGGAGCGCAGCTTGGGATCGACGTAGGTCGGCTGCTCGGAAGCCTTGGACTCCGGGTCGGCCAGCTGACTTTCGAGGGTCGGCAGGGCATCGAGCATTTCCTTGGTTCGGTGAACCAGGAACACCGGCTTGCCGCGCCATTCAGCGATGACCTGCTGTCCTGGCTCGATCTTGCCGACGTTCACCTTCACCGGCGCGCCGGCCGCCTTGGCCTTGGCACTGGGGAACCATGACCCCACGAACGGGACCGCAGCTCCGACAGCTCCCGCGGCGCCGACCACCGAAGTGGCCGCGACGAGGAAGCGACGCCGGCCTGCATTCACGCCGTCATTACTCATTCAGTCGTCTCCCATCAGCTTTAGCCCGTTATCTTCTCGGGCCTTAGAGTAAAAGTTGTGCCGCAGAAAAATTCGCCAAATGGTAAAGAAAAGCCCTGTAGCTGACAAGGTAATTACCCCCGAGCAGGAAGCTGGAACCCTTGCGCCATGCGGCTCCCAGACCGTGCGACACCTTGCCGCATAAATTACCGGCCCCCTTAATCCTAGGCATAAAAAAACGCCCAGTCCTCTCGGCGCTGGGCGTTTTTTTCGAAGCGTCGTATTAACGCTTGGAGTACTGCGGACGCTTACGCGCTTTACGCAGACCGACTTTCTTACGCTCGACCTCACGGGCATCGCGGGTGACGTAGCCGGCTTTGCGCAGGGCGCTGCGCAGGGTCTCGTCGTATTCGATCAGGGCGCGGGTGATACCGTGACGGATCGCACCGGCCTGGCCGCTGACACCACCACCGACGACGGTGACGTAGATGTCGAACTTCTCGGTGTTCTCGGTCAGCTCGAGGGGCTGACGCACGACCATGCGAGCGGTTTCGCGGCCGAAGAACACGTCCAGGCTGCGGTTGTTGATGGAGATATTGCCGGTACCCGGACGCAGGAAGACGCGTGCGGTAGCGGTCTTACGACGGCCAGTGCCGTAATTTTGAGTCGCCGACATGATGAGCTATCCCGTTAAATCTTCAGTTCTTGAGGCTGCTGAGCGGTGTGCGGGTGGTTGGCACCCTTGTACACTTTCAGCTTGCGGTACATGTCGCGACCCAGCGGGTTCTTCGGCAGCATGCCTTTGACCGCGATCTCGATGACGCGCTCGGGAGCCTTGGCAATCAGCTTCTCGAAGTTGATCGACTTGATACCGCCCGGGAAGCCCGAGTGATGGTAGTACATCTTGTCGGTGGCTTTGGCGCCGGTGACACGAACCTGCTCGGCGTTGATCACGACGATGTAGTCGCCGGTGTCAACGTGCGGGGTGTATTCCGGCTTGTGCTTGCCGCGCAGGCGGGTAGCGATTTCGGTAGCCAGACGACCCAGGGTCAGGCCAGCAGCGTCGACGACGAACCAGTCGCGCTTAACAGTTTCTGGTTTCGCGGTGAAAGTTTTCATTCGTTATAGCCTCAGGGGCCGCCTGAAAATAAGACGGCGAATCTTACTGGACAGTGGTTGCCTTGACAAGTCAAGGACAGCCAGAAACAGACACGATTTGGGGCTCGGGTCAGTGTGCGTCCGTAACGACTAGATGTATCAATCGGCAGGCTAGGCATCCCCTACCGATGAAAGGCTGCCGAATTATGCAGATTCCGGCAGAATTTACAACCTTGTTAACCACTTGATTTCACGAGGAGACGCCATGGAGTACCACCCGCTCGGCCGCACCGAACTGAAAGTCAGCGCCCTGTGCCTGGGAACCATGACCTGGGGCGAGCAGAACACCGAGGCCCAGGCCTTCGCCCAGATCGACCTGGCCAAGGCCGCCGGCGTCAACTTCATCGACACCGCCGAGATGTACCCGGTGCCGCCGCGCGCGGAGACCTACTCGCGCACCGAGCAGATCATCGGCAACTGGTTCCGCCAGCGCGGTGATCGCGCCGACTGGATCCTGGCCAGCAAGGTGGCCGGCCCCGGCAACGGCATCAGCCATATCCGCGACGGCCAGCTCAAGCACGACCGCAAGAACCTGGTCGCGGCCCTGGACGCCAGCCTGAAGCGCCTGCAGACCGACTGGATCGACCTCTACCAGTTGCACTGGCCCGAACGCAGCACCAACTTCTTCGGCCAGCTCGGCTACCAGCACAAGACGCAGGACTTCACTCCGCTGGAGGAAACCCTGGAGGTGCTCGACGAGCAGGTGCGCGCCGGCAAGATCCGCCACGTCGGCCTGTCCAACGAGACGCCCTGGGGCACCATGCGCTTCCTGCAGCTGGCCGAGGAGCGCGGCTGGCCGCGCGCGGTCTCCATCCAGAACCCCTACAACCTGCTCAACCGCAGCTTCGAGGTGGGCCTGGCGGAAATCGCCATCCGCGAGCGCTGCGGCCTGCTGGCCTACTCGCCGCTGGCCTTCGGCATGCTCTCGGGCAAGTACGACAACGGCGCGCGCCCGGCCAACGCCCGCATCACCCTGTTCAGCCGCTTCACCCGCTACACCAACCCGCAGAGCGAGCGCGCCTGCGCCCGCTACGTGGCCCTGGCCCGCGAACACGGCCTGGACCCGGCGCAGATGGCCCTGGCCTTCGTCACCCGCCAGCCGTTCGTGACCAGCAACATCATCGGCGCGACCTCGCTGGAGCAGTTGGAAAGCAACCTCGCCAGCTTCCAGCTGCAACTCTCCGAGGAAGTGCTGGCCGGCATCGAGGCGATCCACAAGGACCAGCCGAACCCGGCGCCCTGAAAAAGCGGCGACAGGCTACAAGCCATAGGCTGCAGGCAAGAGCCTGCCGCCTGTAGGAGCTACTGTCTTGCCGACTGCGCTCTTCGCAGGATGGGTTGAGCCTGCGAAACCCATGCGGTGGTGGCGATGGGTATCGCTTCGCTCAACCCATCCTACGGTGGCGTTTCTCCTGCACCTCGCAGGAGGGCCTTGCCGCTTACAGCGCCCGGGCGATGATTTCCTTCATGATCTCGTTGGTCCCCGCATAGATGCGCTGCACCCGCGCATCGGCCCAGGCGCGGGCCACCGGGTACTCCCACATGAAGCCGTAGCCGCCGTGCAGCTGCACGCACTCGTCGAGCACCTTGCACTGCAGGTCGGTGGTCCAGTACTTGGCCATGGCCGCGGTGGGCACGTCGAGCTTGCCTTCCAGGTGCAACTCCAGGCAGCGGTCGACGAAGGTGCGCCCGATCTGGATCTCGGTGGCCATCTCGGCCAGCTTGAAGCGGGTGTTCTGGAAGTCCGCCACGGCCTTGCCGAAGGCCTTGCGGTCGCGGGTGTAGTCGAGCGTCCACTTCAGCGCCGCCTCGGCCGAGGCCAGGGCGCCCAGGGCCACGGTCAGGCGCTCCTGGGGCAGTTCCTGCATCAGGTAGATGAAGCCCTGCCCCGGCTGGCCGAGCAGCGCCTCCTTGGGCACGCGGACGTCCTGGAAGAACAGCTCCGAGGTGTCCTGGGCCTTCATGCCGACCTTCTCCAGGCGCTTGCCCTTCTCGAACCCCGGGGTGCCGGCCTCCACCAGGAACAGGCTGGTGCCCTTGGCGCCGGCCTTGGGATCGGTCTTGGCGACCACTATCACCAGGTCGGCGAGGAAGCCGTTGGTGATGAAGGTCTTGGAGCCGTTGATCACGTACTCGTCGCCATCCAGCACCGCGGTGGTCTTCACCCCCTGCAGGTCGGAGCCGGCGCCCGGCTCGGTCATGGCGATGGCGCCGACCATCTCGCCGGAAACCAGCTTGGGCAGGTAGTGCTGCTTCTGCGCCTCGCTGCCGTAATGCAGGATGTAGGGCGCGACTATGTCCGAGTGCAGGGAGAAGCCGATGCCGGTCAGGCCGAAGCGGCCGATCTCCTCGATCACCACGGCGCTGTAGAGGAAGTCCGCGGCCATGCCGCCGTAGGCCTCGGGGATGTGCGAGCAGAGCATGCCCGCCTCCCCCGCCTTGTTCCACAGGGCGCGGTCGATGTGGCCGTCCTTTTCCCACTGATGATGGAAGGGCACGGCTTCCTGCTCGAGGAACTTGCGCACGCTGTCGCGGAAAAGCTCGTGGTCGGAACTGAACAGGGTTCTGGGGATCATGCTCGCCTCCTGGCGCCTCGCTGGAGGGCCGAATGTAGGTCAGCCCGCCGAGCGGCGCCTACTGGACACTTGCGCCAAAAAATAAGACGATCCAGCCGCCATTTGACCGGTTAGGCGTCGAATGCAGCCCTCCACAACAATGATAAGAACGATGTCCGAACAATCCGAATCTTCCCTGAAAAGGGTCTGCATCCTGGCGACCGACGGTGTCTTCGCCTCCACCCTCATGCAGGCGCGGGACTTCCTGCACATGGCCAGCCTGCGCTTCGGCAGGCAGGAAGGCCTGGGCCTCACGCCGCTGCTGCAAAGCCGCATCGTCAGCCCCGACGGCCAGCCGGTGCGCGCCTTCAGCGGCGACCTGCTGGCGGTGGACGGCGCCCTCGAGGAATCCGACCTGGTGATACTGCCGGCCTTCTGGGGCGACTTCGACCAGCTCCTGGCGCGCTACCCGCAGGTGGTGCCCTGGCTGCGCGAACGCCATGCCGCCGGCAGCGCCATCGGCAGCGAGGCCACCGGGGTGTTCTGGCTGGCCGAGGCCGGCCTGCTGGACGGCAAGGAGGCGACCACCTACTGGCGCTTCTTCGACGACTTCGCCGCGCGCTACCCCAAGGTGCTGCTCAACCGCGAGAAGCACATCACCGACGCCGACAACCTCTACGCCGCCAGCGGCGTGACCTCGGCCCGCGACCTCTACCTGTACCTGATCGAGCGCTTCTGCGGCGCCAGCGTGGCCCAGGGCGTGTCCCGCGACATCCTCTTCGAGGTGCAGCGCAGCTACACCCCCGGGCGCCTGGGCTTCGGCGGCCAGAAGCTGCACCACGACCCGGCCATCCTGCAGGTCCAGCAATGGCTGGAGGAGCACTACGCGGACAAGTTCCGCTTCGAGGACGTGGCCCGCGAGCACGGCATGAGCATCCGTAACTTCATGCGCCGCTTCCAGGCCGCCACCGGCGACAAGCCGCTGCACTACCTGCAGCGCCTGCGCATCGAGACGGCGCGCAGCCTGCTGTCGACCTCGCGCAAGAGCATCAAGACCATCAGCTACGAGGTGGGCTACGACGACGCCAGCTTCTTTGCCCGGCTGTTCCGCCAGCACACCAAGCTGTCGCCCAACCACTACCGCAACCAGTACCGACGGAAAGAGGCCTGAAACACGCTATCCATAGGATAGGTCCCGTGCCTGCGGGCAGCTCCCTATGATCGGGGCTGCCCTTCCAGAACAAGAACACGGGATTCCCTCATGCGCCGCCTACTATTCGTCCTGCTCGCCTGCTTCTGCCTGCCCGCCTTCGCCGCGGGCGACTGGAAACCCTTCCCCTACGACCAGAGCGCCTTCGACTATTCCGGCGACAAACTGCGCAGCGCCTGGCCGCGACTGACCCGCGGCTTCGGCGGCTACCCCTTCCCCGACGCCGCCTGGGTGACGAAGATGGCCGCCGCACACCCGGACGCGGTGGCGAAGACCGTCGCCGCCGGCAGCGGCTTCAGCGGCAAGCCCGAGGAAGCCCAGGCCTATGCCGAGAAGCTGCAGGACGTATGGCGCAAGCTGTTCCGCGGCGACTTCGCCCAGGCCAAGCAGGACGGCCTGGCCCTGGGCGTCGGCGGCCAGGTGCCGGCGATGTTCGCCCAGGTGCTCTACGCCATGTTCCTGGCCCCGGCGGCGGACAAGCAGCAACTGCTGGAAGAGGTGATCAGCTACACCGACCAGGCCGGCCCGCTGCTCAACGCCGACCCCATCGCCCAGTTCGGCCGCGCCTACGCCAAGGCGCGGCTGGCCGAGGAACTGCCGGTGCCGGTGGTGCTCAAGCGCGGCTACACCAGCGACATTCCCAAGGAACTGGACGCCATCCTCGCCAGGCAGCCCAGCCAGCCCTTCGCCCTGGCGCTGTACGGCGGCTACGAGGCCGGGGTGATCCGCAAGGTCGGCAAGCTGGTCGGGCGCATGACCTACGGCGTCAGCGCGGACAAGATGGAAACCTACTTCGCCCGCTCATTCCGCGCCAGCGACGACCTGCCCATCGGGCACTACGAATATGCCAATGCGCTGGGCTATGTGTATGGCGACGACGAACAGGACAAGGCGCTGGAGCAGTTGAGGAAAGCGGTGGCGATCAAGCCGATCAATGCCATGGAGGCATTGGAAGTGGCGCATGCGAAGCAGTTGTTGCAGAAGGCGGAGGCGCAGACGGCGCAGCGCTGAACGCTTTTCGTAGGAGCGAGCTCGCGAAGGGGGTTTGCCGGCAGCCACTTGGTGTTCGTCCCGAAGATCCCCTCTCCCTAACCCTCGGCTGCGCGCCCCGCCCTGAAGGGAGAGGGGACTGTCCGTGCCAACGGACATATCGGCGTTCGCCGGCAACATCACGGTAGCAATGGGCACTGAGATTACGCTTCACGCCATACGGCCCCCTCTCCCTTCAGGGAGAGGGTTGGGGAGAGGGAAAGGAACCAAACGGATGCATTGGCGCCACCTGTAAATGCCATTCGCGGGCAAGCTCGCTCCTACGAAGAGCCAGAAACGAAAAAGGGCTGCCATCCGGCAGCCCTTTTCGCATCACCACGCCCCCATCACGGCCGATGCGGCCGGCTGAGGAACTCGTGGGACTGCATCTCCAGCAGGCGGCTCAGGGTGCGCTGGAACTCGAACTCCAGGCGCCCGCCGGTATACAGGTCCTTCAGCTCCACCTCGGCGGAGATGATCAGCTTGACGTTGCGGTCGTAGAACTCGTCCACCAGGTTGATGAAGCGGCGGGCCATGTCGTCCTTGGCCACGTTCATCTGCTCGACGTTGGAGATCAGCACCGCGTGGAAGATCTTCGCCAGCTCGATGTAGTCGTTCTGGCTGCGCGGGCCGTCGCACAGCTCGCGGTACTCGAACCAGGCCACGTCGTCGCAGGTCAGGCGCGCGCGGATCTCGCGGTTCTCGATCATCAGCACGTCGTCGCGGGTGGCCGCGGCGCATTCCGGGGTGAGCTTGCGGAAGTCGCGGGCCATGGCCTGCTCGGCCTGCTCGGTGAGCGGCCAGTGGTACAGCTCGGCCTGCTCCAGGGCGCGCAGGCGGTAGTCCACGCCGCTGTCGACGTTGACCACCTCGGTGTGCTCCTTGAGCAGGGCGATGGCCGGCAGGAAGCGGGCGCGCTGCAGGCCGTCGCGGTACAGGCCGTCGGGCACGATGTTGGAGGTCGCCACCAGGCTGACGCCGTTCTTGAACAGCTCCTCCAGCAGGGTCGCGAGGATCATCGCGTCGGTGATGTCGGAGACGAAGAATTCGTCGAAGCAGATCACCCGGGCCTCGTCGGCGAAGCGCTTGCCGATGATGGTCAGCGGGTTCTTCTCGCCCTTGAGGGTCTTCATTTCTTCGTGCACGCGCTTCATGAAGCGGTGGAAGTGCGTGCGCATCTTCTGCTTGAACGGCAGCGCGTCGAAGAAGGTGTCCACCAGGTAGGTCTTGCCGCGCCCCACGCCGCCCCAGAAGTACAGGCCCTTGACCGGCCCGTTGGACTTCTTGCCGAGCAACTTGCCGAACAGCCCGGGCTTGGCCTGGTCGGCCGCCAGCAGGTCGTCATATAGACGCTGCAGGTGCTTCACGGCATTGGCCTGGGCCGCATCGTGGAAGAAATCGGGACGTTTGAGGTCTTCCTGGTAGCGCTGAAGGGGCGTCATGATCGGTAGCAAGGCAACGAAAACGGGGCCGACACTTTAGCGACGGCCCCGCTTCTTGGCAATCGGCCATCCGTCGAGGATGGCCGTGTGCGGGCTTACTCCTGGGGCGCCAGGGCCTCGCGCACGCGCTCGATGGCGGCGTCGCGGCTGGCGGCATCGGCGAACTCGGGGCTCTGCGCCACGGCCGCTCCATCCAGCCACAGGGCGAAGGCATTGCCTTCGACGCGCAGGTCCAACGCCTCGCCGCCCTGCAGGCGCTTGCTCACCGCACCGGCGGACTTGCCGTCGGCGAAGGCGTTGGACAGCAGCAGCTGCTCGCCGGCGGCGTCCAGCAGGCGGAAGCGGAAGCTGCCGTCGTCCTCGCGGAAGCTGACGATGCGCGCGCTCTTGGCGGCCTTCTTCTTGCCCTCGCCGGCCACCTGCACCTGCTCGCGGAAGGAGCGCAGGCCAACTGCTTCGCGCAGCTCGCCGAGGAACGGGGTGGCGATGCGGCGGGCCTTGGCGGCGCCGGCCAGGAGGATGTCCTCCAGGTCGCCCGGGCGGGCGATCAGCGTGTGGTAGCGCTCGCGGGCCTCGCCCAACTCGGCTTCCAGCAGCTCGTAGAGGCGCTGCTTGGCCTCGCCCCAGGCCAGGCCTTCGAGCAGCGCGGCGCGGAATTCGGCCAGCTGCGCCGGCGTGGCGAAGGCCTGGTAGAGGGTGAACAGGTGCGAGTTGTCCGGGTCCTTCGGCTCGCCGGGGGCGCGGGAGTCGGTGACGATGCGGGCGATGGCATCCTTGAGCTGCTTGCTGCTGCCGAACAGCGGAATGGTGTTGTCGTAGCTCTTGGACATCTTGCGGCCGTCCAGGCCCGGCAGGGTCGCCACCTCTTCCTCGATCACCACTTCCGGCAGGGTGAACAGCTCCTTGCCGTTGCCGAACAGGTGGTTGAAGCGCTGGCCGATGTCGCGGGCCATTTCCACGTGCTGGATCTGGTCGCGGCCGACCGGCACCTTGTGCGCGTTGAACATCAGGATGTCCGCGGCCATCAGGATCGGGTAGCTGTACAGGCCCATGCTGACGCCGGCGTCCGGGTCTTCCCTGGCCTCGACGTTCTTGTCCACCGAGGCCTTGTAGGCGTGGGCGCGGTTGAGCAGGCCCTTGGCCGTGACGCAGGTCAGCAGCCAGGTCAGCTCTGGGATTTCGGGAATGTCGGACTGGCGGTAGAAGGTCGCCTTGTCGGTATCCAGGCCCAGGGCCAGCCAGGTGGCGGCGATCTCCAGGCGCGAGCGCTGGATGCGCAGCGGGTCGTCGCACTTGATCAGCGCGTGGTAGTCGGCCAGGAAGTAGAACGAGTCGGCCTGCGGGTCGCGGCTGGCGACGATCGCCGGGCGGATGGCGCCAGCGTAGTTGCCCAGGTGCGGGGTGCCGGTGGTGGTGATGCCGGTGAGGATGCGGGTCGTCATGGGATACCAGAAATCAGCGCGGGAAAAATGAGCGGCCTGGATGTTAACCCGCGGCGCCGGCCGGCGCGAGCCGGGGCTGCAGCAGGTCCTTGAGCTCGATCAGCTTGCCGTGGAAGAAGTGGCTGCACCCGGGCACGCGCAGCAGTTCGTGGGGCAGCGTCAGCGACTCGCTCCAGGCGTAGACGCGGGCCGGGGTCACCACTTCGTCATCTTCGGGCTGTACCACGGTGATGAGACACTGCCGCGGCAGCTCGACCGCGAAGCGCTCCACCGGCGGCGCCAGCATGAACAGGTGACGCAGGGCCACGCCCTGCCCTTCCAGGCGCGCGGCGGCATTGCCGGCCACGCAGGAGCCGAAGGAGAAGCCCATCAGGGTCAGCGGCAGGCTGGGATGTCGCTCGCCGAGCCAGCGGGCCGCGGCCAGGGCGTCGTCGATTTCGCCACGGCCGTCAGCGTAGCTGCCGGCGCTCTGGCCGACGCCACGGAAGTTGAAGCGCAGGGTGGCATAGCCGGCGTCGCGGGCGATGCGCTGCAGGGTGGCGACCACCTTGTTCTGCATGGTGCCGGCGAACAGCGGGTGCGGATGGCAGATCAGCGCCACGCCGATGGCGTCGGGGGTGTCCAGGTGCAGGGCTTCCAGGGGGCCGTCCGGGCCATCGATGAACAGGGGGATTTCGCGGGTGGACAAACAACAACTCCGTGACCCCGAAGCGGGTCGTCTCGTCTAGCTCGATACCGCGCCGACACCGGGGCCTCGCCCCGTGGTATACAGCGCAGGTGCAAGCCGCTAACGTAAAGCAAAGCCGTCTATAGAGGAAGGATTCGCGTGGAACAGTCCCTCACCACCTGGTTGGTCCCGGTCATCGCTCTGCTCGTCGGGGCCGCTGTCGGCTTCCTGATCGCTCGCCTGCTGCCCAGCGCCGCACCCAACCGCATGCAACGCCAGGTCGATGACCTGCAGGAACGCTTCGACAGTTACCAGCGCGAGGTGGTGACGCACTTCAACACCACCGCCAGCCTGGTGAAGAAGCTCACCCAGAGCTACCAGGACGTCCAGGAACACCTGTCCGAGAGCGCCGAGCGCCTGGCCCTGGACGAGCAGACCAAGCAGCGCCTGCTGGCCGCCCTGCACGCAGAGGACGGCTACCCCGAACGCCGCGAGCGCCTGACCCCGCCGGCCAGCCAGGAAGCGCCGAAGGACTACGCGCCGAAGAGCGGCGAAGGCCCCGGCACCCTGGACGAGACCTACGGCCTCAAGCGCAAGCTCTGAGCCCGCAGCGCCCGCAGAAAAGCCCCGCCATGGCGGGGCTTTTTCATTTCAGAAGCGACCTACAGGCACTGGCGACGAGCATCCCCTGTAGGAGCGGACTCCGTCCGCGATAGTCAGCCCTCCACTCGGAGGCTGATTCATGGACAGAGCACAGCGAGCGGACTTTGTCCGCGATGATCGAAGATGTCGGCGCGGATCACGGATGAAGTCCTACGCCGCCCCCACCACGCACCCCATCTACGCATTTATCCTGTAAGGCTTTGATTTTTAACCACTAAAAATGGCGCTCGCTGCAATCGATGCCCAACAATGTCAGACGATTTCCGACGGTTCCCCGCAAAAGTCCCTGAGCGAGCCACGAGCCAGGGGAGGCGCAATGTGTGGTCAATGGACAGTCAAGAGAAGTGCAATTGCGCATCTGAAGAACCGTTTCAGCCAATCATCCCCAGAACAGAGAAAGCGGAACGGCCGTCAGTTGCTGGTCGAAACGCACCACCTGCTCCCCCGTGTAGAAAACGATTCCTCGCTTGAACTGCCGAGGGGTCGTATCACGCAGGTGACGCAGGCCTTTGAAGTCCTTCGCACTGATCGTGGTAGCCGCCTTGACCTCCACCCCGACCAGCTCACCCCGCCGGTTCTCCAGGACAAAGTCGACCTCCATCCCCGTGGAAGTTCGATAGTGCATCAATGTCGTGCGTATCTCCGCCCACGTCTGATGCTTGGCCAGCTCCGCATATACAAAGGCCTCCACTAGGTCACCCGGCAAACCGAGCGAAGCTGATACGCCGGATTTGCTCATCCCCAGCAGGTGAGCCATCAGCCCATAGTCCGTCACGAATAGCTTGGGGGACTTCTGCAGGCGTTTGCCCAGATTGGAGGACCAGGCCGGAACCTGGCGAATCAGGAAAAGTGTTTCCAGCAGCGTCAGGTAGCGCTTCAAAGTCGTCTGCGGAATACCTGTGGCGCGGGACAGCTCAGCAGCGTTGAGCAGGCCACCACTACGCGCGGCCAGCAACTGCATCAACCGGGGCAGCTCCGTCAGCCCCTCGATCTGGGCCAGATCACGAACGTCACGCAACAGGATGGTGCTCAGGTAGTTGTCGAACCAGGCTTCGCGCCGGCGCTCGCTCGTACGCGATAATGCCTCCGGATAGCCCCCAGCCATCAGCCGCCCGATGAAGTCATCGCGTTGATAGGCACAGCGATCCGGGAACTCCCCGTCGAACAGCCTATCGATCATGCTGATTGGCCGGCCGGCAATTTCACTCTGCGCTAGCGGCCAGAGCGTCAGCACCTCCATACGCCCGGCCAGAGAATCGGCAATCTGGGGCAGTAGCAGGACGTTGGCCGATCCGGTCAGTAGGAAACGGCCGGGCGTACGATCCTTGTCCACCTCGGCCTTTATGGCCAGAAAAATCCCGGGAGCTCGCTGCACTTCATCCAGGCAGACCGCCCCTTCGAGCGCCCCGATGAAGCCGAACGGGTCGGCTTGAGCAGCCGCCAGCACAGCCGGATCGTCAAAGGTGAAATAGCGGACATCCTGCTCCAGAGTTCGAACCAGGGTGCTCTTGCCTGTCTGGCGGGCGCCATTGACCAGAACGACCGGAGAGTCATCCAAAGCTTCAAGCGTGTACTGGCGGATTTTGCGTGGGTACATTATGTAAATTCATCCATCAAGCGGGTGAAATTACACCATTAACCTGGATGCTTTTCCAGCCCTCCACCCCGCCTACCCTCGGCAAATGGCCATCGGCTTACTACTCACGCACTCGTAGCCAAACCAGTACACGACCTTCGGATACCAAATATCGTCTTAGCAGCGCGTCCTACAGAGAGGCCAGGCAAACCAGGGAGCGCAACATCCTACCTTTCGCACCCCATGCAGGAGCGCGCCCTGCGCGCGAATCGCGGACAGAGTCCGCTCCTACAGCTCACCGTGAGGCGTGGCGTTCCGGCCCCCGCCGAGCACGAAAGAAAAAGCCCCGCCTAGGCGGGGCTTTTCACAACGCTGTCGCGATCAGATCGCGCCGCGCTGGCGCAGCAGGTCGAGGACCGCTTTCACGCCCTCTTCCACCGACTGATGGTGGGTGTCGATCACCAGGTCGGCATCCAGCGGCACGTCGTAGGGGAAGGACTCGCCGGGGATGTTGTCCTGGCCGGCCGCGTACAGGCCCTGCGGGTCGCGCTCGCGGCAGACCTGCGGCGATGCCTGGACGTAGACGGTGATCAGGCGCTCGTCGCCGATCAGCGCCTTGGCCCGCTCGCGGCCTTCGGCGCTGGGGGCGACGAAGGCGCACAGGCTGATCAGCCCCGCTTCGTTGAACTGCCTGGCGACGTGGGCGGTGCGCAGCCAGTTCTCGGTGCGCCCAGCGCGATCCTGCGGCAGGCCCTTGTTCAGGTCGTGGCGCAGGTTCTGGCCGTCCAGTACGTAGACCGCGCGGCCCATGTCGAACAGCTTGCGCTCCAGGGCGTAGGCCAGGGTGCTCTTGCCAGCGCCGGAGAGGCCGCTGAACAGCACCGTGGCCGGCTGCTGGCCGAAGCGCGCAGAGCGCTCCTCGCGGCTCACATGGGCGCCCTGGCCGTGGTGGCTGGCATGGCTCTGGCCGGCCTGCGGCGCGGCGATGATCATGCCGGCGCCGACGGTGCCGTTGGTCAGCCGGTCGATGACGATGAAGGCGCCGGTGGTGCGGTTCTGCGCATAGCCGTCGAGGGCGATGGGCGCATCCAGGCTGACCTTCACGCGGGCGATCTCGTTGAGCTTGAGTTCGCTGGCGGCGGTCTCTTCCAGGGTGTTCACGTCCACCTTGTGGGCGATGCTCGGGATCGAGCCCGGCACGTAGCTGGTGGCGCGCTTGATGTCGTATTTCTTGCCCGGGAGCATGGGCTCCTCGGCCATCCACACGAGCATGGCGTCGAAACCGTCGGTGACCAGCGGGCGGTTGTCGGCATGCACCAGCATGTCGCCGCGGGAGACGTCGATCTCGTCTTCCAGGGTCAGGGTGATGGCCTGGCCGGGGCCGGCGTGTTCCAGCTCGCCCTCGAAGGTGACGATGGACTTGACCTTGCTGCCCTTGCCCGACGGCAGCGCCACGACCTCGTCGCCCTTGCGCACGATGCCGCTGGCCAGGGTGCCGGCGAAGCCGCGGAAGTTCAGGTTCGGGCGGTTGACGTACTGCACCGGGAAACGCATGTCGTCCAGGTTGCGATCGCCGGCGATCTCGACGCTCTCGAGGATTTCCATCAGCGACTGGCCGGTGTACCAGGGCGAACGCTCGGACTTGTTGACCACGTTGTCGCCCTTGAGCGCCGACATGGGCACGAAGTGCAACGAGCTGGTCTTGAGGTCGATCTTCTCGGCGAACTGCAGGTAGTCGGCCTTGATCTGCTCGAAGACGCCCTGGTCGAAGTCCTTCAGGTCCATCTTGTTGATGGCGACGACGATGTGCTTGATGCCCAGCAAGGATGCGATGAAGCTGTGCCGGCGGGTCTGCGTCTGCACGCCGTAGCGGGCGTCGATCAGGATGATGGCCAGGTCGCAGGTGGAGGCGCCGGTGGCCATGTTGCGGGTGTACTGCTCATGGCCGGGAGTGTCGGCGATGATGAACTTGCGCTTGGCGGTGCTGAAGTAGCGGTACGCCACGTCGATGGTGATGCCCTGCTCGCGCTCGGCCTGCAGGCCGTCGACCAGCAGCGCCAGGTCGACTTCGTCGCCGGTGGTGCCGACCTTCTTGGAATCCTTGGTGATAGCTTCCAGATGGTCTTCGTAGATCATCTTGGAGTCGTGCAGCAGGCGCCCGATCAGGGTGCTCTTGCCATCGTCGACGTTGCCGCAGGTGAGGAAGCGCAGCAGTTCCTTGCGCTCGTGCTGGGCCAGGTAGGCGAGGATGTCCTCGCTGATCAGATCGGATTGGTGACTCATTGCATTCTCCGAGCTGGAAGCTTGAAGCTGGAAGCTTGAAGCCAACAGCGCATCGCAGTATCAGTCTTGGCGTATCACGCGAATCAGACTGGACAGCATGGCGGCGATTTCCCGGGTTTCCTGAATACTGGTCTGCGCAAAATCCCTCGGCACAAAACCAACATCCAGTCCGATGTACAGTTGGGTTCGTAGCTCCGCACAGGAGCCTTTCGCGATCAGCAGGAACCTGACCTTCTCCCGAGCCCCGTCCCGGCTCATGCCCTCGGCAATATTGCTCGGAATCGAAAGCCCAGCTCGAGTGAGCTGGTCCCTGAACCCCAGGTCTCTCAGGCTACCCAGTTCTCGATAAAGATTTGCCGAGAGCCGGGCCGCCCGCTTCCACACATCCAGTTTTTCGAAATCCATGCAGCCATCCCTGCCGCTCTTGCTTCAAGCTTCCCGCTTTCAGCTTCAAGCTTAGAAATACCCCTGCCGCTTCTTCTCTTCCATGGAACCTGCCTGGTCGTGGTCGATGACCCGGCCCTGGCGTTCGGAAGTGCGCGTCAGCAGCATTTCCTGGATGATTTCCGGCAGCGTGGTGGCGGTGGATTCCACCGCGCCGGTCAGCGGGTAGCAGCCCAGGGTACGGAAGCGCACCATCTTCTTCTGGATGCTGGCCTTCTGCTCGTCGCTGAGGTGCTCGAGGATGCGCTCGTCGTCGATCATGATCAGCGCGCCGTTCATCTCGATGACTTCGCGCTCGGCGGCGAAGTACAGCGGGACGATCGGGATCTGTTCCAGGTAGATGTATTGCCAGATGTCCAGCTCGGTCCAGTTGGACAGCGGGAAGACGCGGATCGACTCGCCCTTCTTCACCTTGCCGTTGTAGACGTTCCACAGCTCCGGGCGCTGGTTCTTCGGGTCCCAGCGGTGCTTGCTGTCGCGGAAGGAGTAGACGCGCTCCTTGGCGCGGGACTTCTCCTCGTCGCGGCGGGCGCCACCGAAGGCGGCGTCGAAGCCGTACTTGTCGAGCGCCTGCTTGAGGCCCTCGGTCTTCATGATGTCGGTGTGCTTGGCGCTGCCGTGGGTGAAGGGGTTGATGTCCTGGGCCACGCCATCGGGGTTGATGTGGGTGATCAGGTCCAGGCCCATCTCCTCGACCATCTTGTCGCGGAAGCGGTACATCTCCTGGAATTTCCAGCGGGTGTCGACGTGCATCACCGGGAACGGCAGCTTGCCGGGGAAGAAGGCCTTGCGCGCGAGATGCAGCATCACCGCGCTGTCCTTGCCGATCGAGTACAGCATCACCGGGTTGTCGAACTCGGCGGCCACCTCGCGGATGATGTGGATGCTTTCCGCCTCCAGCTGTTTCAGATGCGTCAGTTTGTCGACCATGGCTACTCACAGAATTGCTTATGGACGGCCTTCGGGCCGTAGACGAGGGCGCACTCTACCACAACGTCAGACTCTAACCGGGCGGCCACTTATACCGAAAGAATATACCCATATAGCCACTTGTCAGACCGCGCCAGCGCCCAGGAGACTAAGGCCCCGGGCTTGGCCGGGCGGATGGGGCGCGCCGCTGGAAACGAGATATCCACAGACGCCCGCCTCTCCGACGAACTGCCCTTCACCCGCAAAGCCGCCACCCGCTCCGAGCCCGGAAACAGATTCAGGAGGAAGCGCATCCCGCCCTCCGCTAGAGTAGGCCCCGGTAAGCGCCCCCATCTGCGCTACCCTATTCCTCATTCCCCACGCCCCAGCAGATTTCCCATGCGCCGCATCGCTCCGCTCCTGCCCCTGTTCCTCCTCATCGCCGCCTGCAGCAGCAAGCCCACCGCGCCGACGCCGGCAGCCGCCCCGCAGAAAAGCGCCGCCACCGGCACGACGCGCCTGTACACCCCGGCGAACCCGGTGCAGCCGATCCGCCCGCTGACCGGCGACTTCGCCAACAACCCCAACGCCCAGCGCTTCGTCGACCGGATGGTCAGCCTGCACGGCTTCGATCGCCAGCAGTTGCAGGACGTGCTGGGCCGCACCCAGCGCCTGGACTGGGTGATCCGCCTGATGGACCGCCAGGCGCCGACCTACCAGGCGCCGAGCGGGCCGAACGGCGCCTGGCTGCGCTACCGCAAGAAGTTCATCACCCCGGACAACATCCAGAACGGCGTGGCTTTCTGGAACCAGTACGAAGACGCCCTCGAACGCGCCTCGAAGACCTACGGCGTGCCGCCGGAGATCATCGTCGGCATCATCGGCGTGGAAACCCGCTGGGGCCGGGTGATGGGCAAGACGCGGATCATGGATGCCCTGGCCACCCTGGCCTTCGACTACCCGCGGCGCGCCGACTTCTTCGCCGGCGAGCTGGAGCAGTTCCTCCTGCTGGCGCGCAAGGAGCGCGACGACCCGCTGGCCCTGCGCGGCTCCTACGCCGGCGCCATGGGCTACGGCCAGTTCATGCCGACCTCGTTCGCCCGCTACGCGGTGGACTTCGATGGCGACGGCCACGTCGACCTGTGGGACCCGCAGGACGCCATCGGCAGCGTCGCCAACTATTTCCAGCAGCACGGCTGGGTCACCCACGACAGCATCGCCGTGCCGGCCAGCGGCCAGGCGCGCGGGCTCGAGGATGGCTTCAAGACGCAGTATCCGCTCCAGACGCTGAGCGCCGCCGGGCTGCGCCCGCAGGCGCCGCTGGGCAAGCACCAGAGCGCCAGCCTGCTGCGCCTGGACATGGGCCGCAACTACCAGTACTGGTACGGCCTGCCGAACTTCTACGTGATCACCCGCTACAACCACAGCACCCACTATGCGATGGCGGTCTGGCAGCTCGGCGCGGCCGTGGACCAGGCCCGGCGCCGCTACGCCTCGACGCCGTGAGCGCCCGCGGCGCTCAGGCGGGGTTCGGGCAGTCGATGAAGCGGTGCTCGATGCCGAAGCGCTCGGCCAGGTAGCGGCCCAGCGCCTGCACGCCGTAGCGCTCGGTGGCGTGGTGGCCGGCGGCGATGAAGGTGATGCCGTTCTCGCGGGCGCTGTGCACCGTCTGCTCGGAGACCTCGCCGGTGAGGTAGGCGTCCACGCCCGCCGCGATGGCCTGGTCGATGTAGCCCTGGGCGCCGCCGGTGCACCAGGCGATGCGCCGGAGCGGCCGCTCGCCTTCCACCAGCAGCGGCTCGCGGCCTAGCACGCGGGCCACGTGGGCGGCGAAATCGGCCGGCGCCACGGGTGCCGCGGGTGCGCCCAGCAGCACGATGGAACGCGGGTTGCCCGGCTCCAGCGGGCCCTCGATGTCCAGGCCGAGCTGCTGGCCCAGCTGCACGTTGTTGCCCACCTGCGGGTGCAGGTCCAGCGGCAGGTGGTAGGCGATCAGGCTGATGTCGTGGGCCAGCAGGGTCTTCAGGCGGCGCTGCTTCATGCCCACCACGCAAGGGTTCTCGCCCTTCCAGAAGTAGCCATGGTGGACCAGCACCGCATCGGCCTGCGCGGCCACCGCCGCGTCCAGCAGCGCCTGGCTGGCGGTCACGCCGCTGACGATGCGCCGCACCTGCGGCCGGCCCTGCACCTGCAGGCCATTGGGGCAGTAGTCCTGAATGCGCGCGGCGTCCAGGTAGCGGTCGGCCTCTTCGACCAGCTCGCTCAGATCGATCGCCATCGAATTTCCTCCAGGCATTAGGGGAGACGGCTATTTTCTTGCCACGCCGCCCGTATAATGGCGGCCACCCTAGCGGCCTTCCCCAGGCCGAGCAACCCCCCAAGGATCGTCCTCCGATGCTGAAGGCCCTGCGTTTTCTCGGCTGGCCCGCGCTTGTCGGCGTCTTGCTGGCGCTGCTGATCATCCAGCGTAACCCCGAATGGGTCGGCCTGCCCGAACAGGAAGTCCACCTGCAGCAGGCCCCCCTGCTCAGCCGCCTGCAGCAGGGCCCCGGAACCTATGCCGACGCCGTGACCCGCGCCGCGCCGGCGGTGGCCAACCTGTACACCACCAAGATGGTCAGCCGGCCGGGCAACTCGATGCTCGACGACCCGCTGTTCCGCCGCTTCTTCGGCGACAACCTGCCGCAGCAGAAGCGCATGGAGTCGAGCCTGGGCTCGGCGGTGATCATGAGCCCCGAGGGCTACCTGCTGACCAACAACCACGTCACCGCCGGCGCCGACCAGATAGTCGTGGCCCTGCGCGACGGCCGCGAAACCACGGCGCGCCTGGTCGGCAGCGACCCGGAAACCGACCTTGCGGTGCTCAAGATCGACCTCAAGGACCTGCCGGTGATGACCCTCGGCCGCTCCGACGGCATCCGCACCGGCGACGTCTGCCTGGCCATCGGCAACCCCTTCGGCGTGGGCCAGACGGTGACCATGGGCATCATCAGCGCCACCGGCCGCAACCAGCTGGGGCTGAACACCTACGAAGACTTCATCCAGACCGACGCGGCGATCAACCCGGGCAACTCCGGCGGCGCCCTGGTCGACGCCAGCGGCAACCTGGTGGGCATCAACACCGCCATCTTCTCCAAGTCCGGCGGCTCCCAGGGTATCGGCTTCGCCATCCCGATCAAGCTGGCGCTGGAGGTGATGAAGTCGATCGTCGAGCACGGCTCGGTGATCCGCGGCTGGCTGGGCGTCGAGGTGCAGCCGCTGACGCCGGAGCTGGCCGAGTCCTTCGGCCTGCAGGACCAGGGCGGGGTGGTGGTCGCCGGTGTCTACCGCGACGGCCCGGCCGCCCAGTCCGGCATGCAGCCGGGCGACATCATCCTCGACATCGACGGCAAGAAGGCCGCCGACGGCCGCACCGCGATGAACCAGGTGGCGCGCACCAAGCCGGGCGAGAAGATCAGCATCCAGGTGCTGCGCAACGGCAAGCACGTCACCCTGGAGGCGGAAGTGGGCCTGCGCCCGCCGCCCACTCCGCCGGTGCAGCAACCGCAGCAGCAGTAACGAAGAACGGCGCCCGAGGGCGCCGTTGCTTTTTCCGCCGGGCGTGGCTCAGAGCCGCGTGCGCAGGGCGTCCAGCAGCGCCTGGTTCTGCTCCTCGGTGCCGATGCTGATGCGCAGGAACTGGGCGATGCGCGCCTGCTTGAAGTGGCGGACGATCACACCCTGCTCGCGCAGGCCGGCGGCCAGTTCGGCGGCGTCGTGCTGCGGGTGGCGGGCGAAGATGAAGTTGGCCGCCGACGGCAGCACCTCGAAGCCCATGCCACTCAGTTCGCCGACCAGCTTCTCGCGGCTGTCGATCACCGCCTGGCAGGTGCGCTGGAAGTACTCGCGGTCCTCGAAGGCGGCGATGGCGCCGGCCTGGGCCACGCGGTCCAGCGGGTAGGAGTTGAAGCTGTTCTTGACCCGCTCCAGGGCCTCGATCAGGTCCTCGTGGCCGACCGCCAGGCCGACGCGCAGCCCGGCCAGGGAACGCGACTTGGACAGCGTCTGCGCCACCAGCAGGTTCGGGTAGCGCTCCACCAGGCCGATGGCCGTCTCGCCGCCGAAGTCGACGTAGGCCTCGTCCACCAGCACCACGCTGTCCGGGTTGGCCAGCAGCAGGCGCTCGATGGCGTCCAGCGGCAGCAGGCAGCCGGTCGGCGCATTGGGGTTGGGGAAGATGATCCCGGCGTTGGGGCGGGCGTAGTCCTCTACGCGGATCTGGAACTGCTCGTCCAGCGCCAGCGCCTCGAAGGGAATGCCGTAGAGGCCGCAGTACACCGGGTAGAAGCTGTAGGTCACGTCGGGGAACAGCAGCGGCCGGCCGTCGTGCTGGAACAGCGCGTGGAAGGCGTGGGCCAGCACCTCGTCGGAGCCGTTGCCGACGAACACCTGGCCCGGGCGCACGCCGTAGTAGTCGGCGATGGTCTGCTTCAGGCGCTCGGCGTTGGGGTCCGGGTACAGCCGCAGGGCGTCGCCCAGCTCGGCCTGCATGGCGGCCAGCGCCTTGGGCGACGGGCCGTAGGGGTTCTCGTTGGTGTTGAGCTTGACCAGCCTGGCCAGCTTGGGTTGCTCACCCGGCACGTAGGGCACCAGGTCCTTGACGAAGGGGCTCCAGAACTTGCTCATCGCCCTCGCTCCTTTAAAAGATTCGCTGAAGGCTGGAGGCTGGAGGCTGAACGAAAAGGCGAAACCCACTTCGTCCTGCCTCAAGCCTCCAGCGGCTTTTATCGGTTTTTATCGGCTTTTCAGCCCTTGATCCGGTATTCGGCGCTGCGCGCGTGGGCGGTCAGCGACTCGCCGCGGGCCAGGACCGAGGCGGTCTTGCCGAGCACCGAGGCGCCGTCGGCCGAGCAGAAGATGATCGACGAACGCTTCTGGAAGTCGTACACGCCCAGCGGCGAGGAGAAGCGCGCGGTGCCGGAGGTCGGCAGCACGTGGTTCGGGCCCGCGCAGTAATCGCCCAGGGCCTCGGCGGTGTAGCGGCCCATGAAGATGGCGCCGGCGTGGCGGATGTTCGGCAGCCAGCTTTCCGGGTCGGCCACCGACAGTTCCAGGTGCTCCGGGGCGATGCGGTTGGCCACCTGGCAGGCCTGGGCCTGGTCGGCGACCTGGATCAGCGCGCCGCGGTTGCCCAGCGAGGTGCGGATGATCTCGGCGCGCTCCATGGTCGGCAGCAGCTTTTCGATGCTGGCGGCGACCTTGTCGAGGAAGGCGGCGTCCGGGCTGACCAGGATCGACTGGGCGTCCTCGTCGTGCTCGGCCTGGGAGAACAGGTCCATGGCGATCCAGTCCGGGTCGGTGCCGCCGTCGCAGACCACGAGGATCTCCGAGGGGCCGGCGATCATGTCGATGCCCACCTGGCCGAACACGTGGCGCTTGGCGGTGGCCACGTAGATGTTGCCCGGGCCGACGATCTTGTCCACCTGGGGCACGCTCTCGGTGCCGTAGGCCAGCGCGGCCACGGCCTGGGCGCCGCCGATGGTGAAGACGCGGTCGACGCCGGCGATGCAGGCGGCGGCGAGGACGATCTCGTTGATCTCGCCACGCGGCGTCGGCACTACCATCACCACTTCGGCGACGCCGGCGACCTTCGCTGGAATCGCGTTCATCAGCACCGAGGACGGGTAGGAAGCCTTGCCGCCGGGCACGTACAGGCCGGCGCGGTCCAGCGGGGTGACCTGCTGGCCGAGCACGGTGCCGTCGGCCTCGGTGTAGCGCCAGGAGTCCTGCTTCTGCTTCTCGTGGTAGCTGCGCACGCGCTCGGCGGCGGTTTCCAGCGCCTCGCGCTGGGCCGGGGTGATGCGCGTCAGGGCCAGTTCCAGGCGCTCGCGCGGCAGGATCAGGTCGGCCATGCTGGCGACCGCGAGGCCGTCGAAGCGCTGGGTGAGCTCGACCAGGGCGGCGTCGCCACGGCTGCGCACGTCGGCGATGATATCCAGCACGCGCTGGTTCACGGCGTCGTCGGACACGCTTTCCCAGGACAGCAGATGGTCCAGATGACGCGCGAAGTCCGGATCGGCGGCGTTGAGTCGACGGATGGCGAAGGGTGCGGTCATAGCTGGCCTCTTTAATTGGCGTGATCTCGGGCGCCGCTAGACTAGCAAGCCCACCGTGCGGGCACCCGAGAAAATTTGGCTATGACACGGATAGGCGGGCGCGGCGGGAAGGCCGCGCAGGGAATTACGCCCGGTGTCGAGACTCCACCGCTTCACGCAGAGTGTCGATCAGGGCCTGGATGCGCGCGTGCTGCATCTTCATCGAGGCCTTGTTGACGATCAGCCGCGAGCTGATGTGGGCGATCAGCTCCTGGGGTTCCAGGCCGTTGGCGCGCAGGGTGTTGCCGGTGTCGACCACGTCGATGATCTTGTCGGCCAGGCCGACCAGCGGCGCCAGCTCCATGGAGCCGTACAGCTTGATCACCTCGACCTGGCGGCCCTGCTCGGCGTAGTAGCGCTTGGCCACGTTGACGAACTTGGTGGCCACCCGCAGGCGCCCCTTGGGCTCGGCCGCGCCGACCGCGCCGGCGGTCATCAGCTTGCAGTTGGCGATCTTCAGGTCCAGCGGCTCGTACAGCCCCTGGCCGCCGTATTCGAGCAGCACGTCCTTGCCGGCCACGCCGAGGTCGGCGGCGCCGTGCTCGACGTAGGTCGGCACGTCAGTGGCGCGGACGATCAGCAGGCGCACGTCGTCGAGGCTGGTGGGGATGATCAGCTTGCGGCTCTTGTCCGGGTTCTCGGTCGGCACAATGCCTGCCGCTGCGAGCAGCGGCAGGGTGTCATCGAGAATCCGGCCCTTGGACAGGGCGATGGTCAGCATGTCTGGTCAGCCCTAGCCCGGTACGCGGCGGATCTTGGCGCCGAGCAGTTGCAGCTTCTCTTCGATGCACTCGTAGCCACGGTCGATGTGGTAGATGCGGTCGATCAGGGTGTCGCCCTCGGCCACCAGGCCAGCGATCACCAGGCTGGCGGAAGCGCGCAGGTCGGTGGCCATGACCGGGGCGCCCTTGAGCTGCGGCACGCCGGTGACGATGGCGGTGTTGCCCTCGACGAGGATCTGCGCGCCCATGCGGTTCATCTCGTAGACATGCATGAAGCGGTTCTCGAACACGGTCTCGATCACCGCGCCGGTGCCTTCGGCCACGGCGTTCAGCGAGATGAACTGGGCCTGCATGTCGGTGGGGAAAGCCGGGTACGGCGCGGTGCGGATGTTCACCGCCTTCGGCCGGTTGCCCTTCATGTCCAGCTCGATCCAGTCGTTGCCGGTGTTGATGTGCGCACCGGCCTCTTCCAGCTTCAGCAGCACCGCCTCGAGGATGGTCGGGTCGGTGTCCTTGAGCTTGACGCGGCCACCGGTGGCGGCGGCGGCGACCAGGTAGGTGCCGGTCTCGATGCGGTCGGGCAGCACGTTGTACTTGGCGCCGCCCAGGCGCTTCACGCCATCGATGATGATGGTGTCGGTGCCGGCGCCCTGGATCTGCGCGCCCATGGCGATCAGGCAGTTGGCCAGGTCGACCACTTCCGGCTCGCGGGCGGCGTTTTCCAGCACGGTGCGGCCGTTGGCCAGGGCCGCGGCCATCATGATGTTCTCGGTACCGGTCACGGACACGGTGTCGAAGAAGAAGTGCGCGCCACGCAGGCCGCCGGCCGGGGCCTTGGCCTTGATGTAGCCGCCTTCGACGGTGATCTGCGCGCCCATGGCCTCGAGGCCGCGGATGTGCAGGTCGACCGGACGCGAGCCGATGGCGCAGCCGCCGGGCAGGGCCACCTCGGCCTCGCCGAAGCGCGCGACCATGGGGCCGAGCACCAGGATCGAGGCGCGCATGGTTTTCACCAATTCATAAGGCGCGACCAGGGTCCTGATGCTGTTGGCGTCGACTTCGACGTTGAGCTTCTCGTTGATCACCGGCTGCACGCCCATGCGACCGAACAGCTCGATCATGGTGGTGATGTCGTGCAGGTGCGGCAGGTTGCACACGGTGACCGGAGTATCCGCCAGCAGGGTGGCGGCAAGGATCGGCAGCGCGGAGTTCTTGGCGCCGGAGATGCGGATTTCGCCGTCGAGACGGGAACCGCCGGTAATGATCAGTTTGTCCATAGCAGGTATATCCCCGGCGGCTCAGGAACGCTCGGCCCAGGCGGCGCGGCTGAAGAATTTCATGGTCACGGCATGGATGGCGCCACTGGCGATCCATTCGTTAAGGTGCGCGTAGATCTGCTGCTGACGTTTCACCGGGCTCAGACCGGCCAGTTCGTCACTGATCAGGTTCAGCTGGAAGTTGCAGCCTTCGCCTTCCACTTCGACCTGGGTACCCGGGAGCTTGGCTTCCAGGATGTTCTTGACTTCAATCGCCTGCATGCTCGACCTCGATCGGCGCTCAACGCGCGCGGGCCGGCAATGATACAAAAAAGCCCCCCGCCTGCGAACCCCGCCAGGGGAAGTCGCGGACGGAGGGCCTTTCGAGCGCCCCGATCAGCCCTGCAGCGGCAGGATGCCGTCGAGGTCGCTGACCTTGGCGATGTCTTGCATGTCTTTCGGCAAGCCGCGGACCTGCAGGCTCTTGCCCGCCTGCTGCGCATCGCGCAGGAAGGCCAGCAGCAGCGACAGGCCGACGCTGCTGGACTTCTCCACCGCCGAACAATCCACCACCAGCTGCTGGGCGCCGCTCGCGGCGATCAGGGCCTTGCCCTGCTCGCGCAGCTGCGTGCCGCTGCGGTAGTCGAGCACCCCGGCCAGGCGCAGCTCGCCGGCCGCGACCTCGCTGATGCTGGCGGCGCTGGTCATTGCGCGCCACCCTCGTCCGGGTTGCCCTTGGCGGCATCCTTGGCATGGGCGACCACCTGGTCCCAACCGGCGATGGTCTTCTCCAGGTCGTTGCCGTTCTTCTGCATGGAGTCGGCGAACTGGTCGCGGAACAGCTTGCCGATGTTGATGCCGTTGATGATCACGTTGCGCAGGCGCCAGGTCCCCGACTGGTTGACCATGGTGTACTGCACCGGATAGACGGTGCCCTTGCTGTCACGGATCTCCATGTTCACGCTGGAGCGCTCCGGGTCCTGCTTGCCGGTGGACGGCAGCACGCGGATGTCCTGGTTGTCGTACTCGAGCAGGGCGTTGCCGTAGAACTGCATCAGGCTGTTCTTGAACACCGTCTCGAAGCGCTTGATCTGCTCCGGGGAGGCCTGGCGCGAATACTTGACGGTCATCACGCCCCTGGCGATGCCCTCGGAGTCCACCACCGGGCCGAGGATGCGGTCCAGGGCGGCGTAGAGCTGCTTGGGATCGGCGCGGTAGGCCGGCTTGTTGGCCTTGAGGTCGGACAGCAGGTTGTCGACGGTCTGCTGCACCACCTGCTGCGCATTGGGCGCGGCGCTGGCGATCAGCGGCAGTGCTGCGAGCAGGACCAGCAGGCCGCGGCGCAGGAGAGTCAGCATGGCGTTCATCCTCATCATCGTCATTGCTTCTTGGGCTCTTCTTTGTTGACCGAGTTCAACAGGAACTTGCCGATCAGGTCCTCCAGCACCAGCGCGGACTGGGTGTCGTGGATGACGCCGCCGTCCGTGAGCATCTTGTCGTCGCCGCCGACGCTGATGCCGATGTATTTCTCGCCCAGCAGGCCTGCGGTGAGGATAGACGCGGTGGAGTCGTCCGGCAGGTTGTTGACGCTCTTGTTGATTTCCATGGTCACCCGGCCACGGTAGCTGTCGTGGTCCAGGTCCACGGCGACCACCTTGCCGATGGTCACGCCGGCCATGGTCACCTTGCCGCGCACGGTCACGCCGGCGACGTTGTCGAAGTAGGCATACAGCTGGTAGGTGTCATTGGAATGCCCGATGGTCAGGCCGCTGACACGCAGCGCCAGCAGCAGCAGGGCCAGCAGGCCGCCGAGAAGAAACAGGCCTACACCGATTTCCAGGGTGCGGGTTTGCATCAGAAGTCTCCAAACATCAAAGCGGTCAGTATGAAGTCCAGCCCCAGTACCGCCAGGGAGGCATAGACCACGGTTCGAGTCGTTGCGCGGCTGATCCCTTCGGAGGTCGGCTCGCAGTCATAGCCCTGGAACACGGCGATCCAGGTCACCACGAAGGCGAACACCACGCTCTTGATCACGCCATTGAGCACATCCTCGCCGAATTGCACGCTGTTCTGCATGTTCGACCAGAAGGAACCCTCGTATACGCCCAGCCAGTCGACGGCGACGGCGGCGCCGCCCCAGATGCCGACCACGCTGAAGATCGCCGCCAGCAGCGGCATCGAAATGAAGCCGGCCCACAGGCGCGGCGCGATCACGTAGCGCAGCGGGTCGACGCCGATCATCTCCAGGCTGGAGAGCTGCTCGGTGGATTTCATGTTGCCGATCTCGGCGGTCAGCGCAGAGCCCGCGCGGCCGGCGAACAGCAGGCCGGTCACCACCGGGCCCAGTTCGCGCAGCAGGGTCAGGGCCACCATCTGTCCCACCGCCTGCTCCGAACCATAGTCCTTGAGGATGTTGTAGCCCTGCAGGGCCAGCACCATGCCGATGAAGACGCCCGAAACCACGATGATCGCCAGCGACAGCACGCCCACCGAGTACAGCTGCTTGACCAGCAGCTGGCCCATGCCGCCGGGCACCCGGCGGCCGAGCATGGCGTGGCCGAGGAACAGCGTGGAACGGCCGAGCGCCTCGAGCACGTCGAGGCCCGACCGCCCGAGCAGGCGAATCCGCTCGAGCAGTGAAGTCTTGCGCATCAGCGTTCCCCCAGCAGGTCGGCGCGATAGTCGCGCGCGGGATAGTGGAAGGGCACCGGACCATCCGGAATCCCCTTCATGAACTGGCGCACGCGCGGATCGTCGAGCTCCTTGAGCTCCGCCGGCGTGCCCTGCCCCAGCACCTTGCCGTCGCCGACGATATAGATGTAGTCGGCGATGCTGGCGGTTTCCGCCAGGTCGTGGGAGACCACGATGCTGGTGATGCCCAGGGCATCGTTGAGCAGGCGGATCAGCCGAACCAGCACGCCCATGGCGATCGGGTCCTGGCCGACGAAGGGTTCGTCGTACATGAGGATCTGCGGGTCCAGGGCGATCGCCCGGGCCAGCGCCACGCGGCGCTTCATGCCCCCGGACAGCTCGTCCGGCATCAGCTCCAGCGCCCCGCGCAGGCCCACGGCCTGCAGCTTCATCAGGACGATGTCGCGGATCATCTCCTCGGGCAGGTCGGTGTGCACCCGCAGCGGGAAGGCGACGTTCTCGAACACGTCCAGGTCGGTGAACAGCGCGCCGCTCTGGAACAGCACGCCGAACTGCTTGCGCAGGTCGAACAGGTCGGCGCGGGCCAGCTTCGGCAGGTTCTGCCCGTTGACCATGACGTCGCCCTTGACCGGGCGCAGCTGTGCGGCGATCAGGCGCAGCAAGGTGGTCTTGCCGCAACCCGACGGCCCCATGATGCCGGTGACCTTGCCGCGCGGAATACGGATATCCACGTTGTCGAAGATGGCGCGGGTACCGCGCTTGAAGGTGACCCCCTTCAGCTCGACAGCGTATTTTTCATCGGTGCTCATAGAACTCCTTGCATGACGGCCCTGTCCCTGCAATGCCCCGTCGAACCGTCGGAACACGGTAACGCAAGACAGGCCGAACGGCGGCGAACTATAGCATTGGCGCGCGCGGCGGCCCAAGGCCCGCCGCCGGCGATTCAGCTCGGATTCAGCTTTCCCTGTGCAAGATCCGGTATCGGCAGGGTGAAGCCCGGACCGCTTTACCGTTATAATCTCGCCCTTCACTTCGCCCCACGCGATCGGAACATGAGCCAGAATCACGATTTCATCCAGTCGGCACAACGCACCATCGGCCTCGAGCGCGATGCGGTGGATGCCCTGCTGCCACGCATCGGGGCCGATTTCTCCAGGGCCTGCGAACTGCTGCTCGGCTGCAGCGGCCGCGTGGTGGTGGTCGGCATGGGCAAGTCCGGGCACATCGCCCGCAAGATCGCCGCCACCCTGGCCAGCACCGGCACCCCGGCGTTCTTCGTGCACCCGGCCGAGGCCAGCCACGGCGACATGGGCATGATCACCAGGGACGACGTGGTCCTGGCGCTGTCCAACTCCGGCTCCACCGCCGAGATCATCACCCTGCTGCCGCTGATCGCCCGCCTGGGCATCACCCTGGTGAGCATGACCGGCAACCCCGAGTCGCCGCTGGCCAAGGCCGCCGCGGTGAACCTGGACGCCAGCGTCGAACACGAGGCCTGCTCGCTGAACCTGGCGCCGACCTCCTCCACCACCGTCTCCCTGGTGCTCGGCGACGCCCTCGCCGTGGCCCTGCTGGAAGCCCGCGGCTTCACCGCCGAGGACTTCGCCTTCTCCCATCCGGGCGGCGCCCTGGGCCGGAGATTGTTGCTGAAAGTGGAAAACATCATGCACGTGGGTGAAGAACTGCCGCAGGTCGCCCCCGGCACTTCGCTCAGCGGCGCCCTGCTGGAAATGACCCGCAAGGGCCTGGGCATGACCATCGTCCTCGGCGCGGACGGCCGCCTGGCCGGCGTGTTCACCGACGGCGACCTGCGCCGCACCCTGGACAAGGGCGTGGACGTGCGCACGGCCACCATCGACCAGGTGATGACCGTGCACGGCAAGACCGTGCGCCCGGACATGCTCGCCGCCGAAGCCCTGAAGATCATGGACGACCACAAGATCAACGTCCTGGTGGTGGTCGACGGCGACGACCACCCGGTCGGCGTCCTGCACGTCCACGACCTGACCCGCGCCGGAGTCATCTGAATGACCGCAGACCTGCTGCAACGCGCCAGTGGCGTGCGCCTGGCGGTGTTCGACGTGGATGGCGTGCTGACCGACGGCAAGCTCTACTTCCTGCCCGACGGCGGCGAGTTCAAGACCTTCAACACCCTCGACGGCCACGGCATCAAGATGCTCATCGCCTCGGGCGTGCGCACCGCCATCATCAGCGGCCGCAAGAGCGCCGTGGTCGAGCGCCGCGCGCAGAACCTGGGCATCGAGCACCTGTTCCAGGGCCGCGAGGACAAGCTGGCGGTCCTCGACCAACTGCTCGCCGAACTCGGGCTAGGCTATGAACAGGTCGCCTACCTGGGCGACGACCTGCCCGACCTTCCGGTCATCCGCCGGGTCGGCCTGGGCATGGCGGTGGCCAGCGCCGACGCCTTCGTTCGCCAGCACGCCCACGGCGTGACCCAGGCGCGCGGCGGCGAAGGCGCGGCCCGTGAATTCTGCGAACTCATCCTGCGCGCCCAGGGCAACCTCGAGGCGGCGCAAAGCGCCTACCTGTAGAGCCAGACATGCCGAAGACCCTTCGCCAGAAGCTCCTCCTCGCCCTGATCGCGGTCCTGCTGGTCGCACTGGGCTACTACTGGAACGTGCGCCTGGACTTCAACGAGCGCCAGGTCGCGCCGAGCAACGACGCCATCGACTTCTACGCGGCCAATGCCCACAGCCTGCAGTACCGCGAGGACGGCAGCCTGGCCTACGAGATGACCGCCGATCGCCTGGAGCACATGAAAGCCACCGACGTCACCAACGTCACCACGCCGGACCTGTTCTTCTTCCGCGAGGGCGAGCCGCAGCCGTGGCACGTGCAGAGCGTGCGCGCCGAGGTCGGCCCGGAAGGCAAGCAGGTCGAACTGATCGACAACGTCCGGGTCCAGCGCACCGACGCGCAGAACCGCACCCTGCTGCTCACCACCACGCGCATGACGGTGTTCCCGGACAAGGATTATGCCGAGACCAGTCAACCCGTTAAGATCACCGAGCCCCAAGGGGTGACCACGGCGGTAGGCATGAAAGCGTATCTGAAAGACAGCCGGATGACCCTGCTGTCCAACGTAAGAGGTCAGCATGAGGTTCGTTAAAACCTTCCCCCTTTTCCTCGGCCTCGTCGCCGCCCTGGGCAGCAGCGCTGGCTGGGCGCTGCCGACGGATCGCGAGCAGCCGATCCGCGTGCAGGCCGACAGCGCCGAACTGGACGACAAGCAGGGCGTCGCCGTGTACCGCGGCGACGTGGTGGTGACCCAGGGCAGCATGAAGCTGACCGGCAACACCGTCACCCTCAAGCAGAACAAGGACGGCGAGATCGAGGTGGTCACCTCGGTCGGCAAGCCCGCCTATTTCGAGCAGAAGCCGGCGCCGGACAAGGAAATCACCAAGGCCTACGGCCTGACCATCCAGTACTTCGTCACCCAGAACCGGGTGATCCTGATCGACCAGGCCAAGGTGATCCAGGAAGGCAACACCTTCGAAGGCGAGAAGGTCGTCTATGACACCGAACGGCAGATCGTCAACGCCGGCCGCGCCACCGGCACCCAGGTGACCACCCCGCGCCCGCGCATCGACATGGTCATCCAGCCCAAGAAGAAGCAGGATCAAGCCCAGTAATGGCCACGCTCACCGCACAGCACCTCGCCAAGAGCTACAAGGGCCGCCAGGTCGTCCGCGACGTCAGCATGAGCATCGACAGCGGGCAGATCGTCGGCCTGCTCGGCCCCAACGGCGCCGGCAAGACCACCTGCTTCTACATGATCGTCGGCCTGGTCCGCGCCGACCAGGGCGTGGTCCGCATCGACGAGCAGGACGTCACCAACCTGCCCATGCACGGCCGCGCCCGCGCCGGCATCGGCTACCTGCCGCAGGAAGCCTCGATCTTCCGCAAGCTGTCGGTGGCGGACAACATCGGCGCCATCCTCGAAACCCGCGCCGACCTCGATCGCAACGGCCGCAAGGAGGCCCTGGAAGGCCTGCTGGAGGAGTTCCACATCCACCACATCCGCGACAACCTCGGCATGAGCCTGTCCGGCGGCGAGCGCCGCCGCGTGGAGATCGCCCGCGCCCTGGCCAGCTCGCCGAAGTTCATCCTCCTCGACGAACCCTTCGCCGGCGTCGACCCGATCTCGGTGGGCGACATCAAGCAGATCATCCACCACCTCAAGGCCAAGGGCATCGGCGTGCTCATCACCGACCACAACGTGCGCGAGACCCTGGACATCTGCGAGACGGCCTACATCGTCAACGACGGCCAGTTGATCGCCGAAGGCGATTCCGCGGCCATCCTGGCCAACGAACTGGTCAAGGAAGTCTACCTGGGCCACGAGTTCCGCCTCTGAAGTCCTGCCCCGGCCGTCGCGCCGGGGCGCAACCTCATGTCGCGCCGACGGACAGGCAGCGAATTATGCGCAAACGCCCCTAGGCAAAGTCTGAGAATTCAGGCATATAATTTGCTTCCTAGCGGCGTCCGGGAATTTGGGTCCAGGCGCCCGTAGTCGTGGATTGGGTGCGCTACACGCCCGCGGACAAGGTGCCAAGTTCCAGCCATGAAACCATCGCTCGTCCTCAAGATGGGCCAGCAGCTGACGATGACTCCGCAGCTGCAACAGGCCATCCGACTGCTCCAACTCTCCACCCTGGATCTGCAACAGGAGATCCAGGAGGCGCTGGAATCCAACCCGATGCTCGAGCGCCAGGAAGAAGGCGAAGACTTCGACGGTAGCGACCCCTACGCCGAGGGCGCGGAAACCCCCACCAATACCAACGTCAACTCGCAGAGCGAAAGCTTCCAGGAAACCACTACGCCCAGCGCCGACAGCCTGGACGAAGACCAGTGGGCCGAGCGCATCCCCAACGAACTCCCGGTCGACACCGCCTGGGAAGACGTCTACCAGACCAGCGCCAGCAGCCTGCCCAGCAACGATGACGACGAATGGGACTTCACCGCCCGCACCTCCGCCGGCGAGAGCCTGCAGAGCCACCTGCTGTGGCAGCTGAACCTCTGCCCCATGTCCGACACCGACCGCCTGGTAGCCCTGAGCATCATCGACGGCATCAACAACGACGGCTACCTGGAAGAGTCCCTGGAAGACATCCTCACCTCCCTCGACCCCGAGCTGGGCATCGAGATGGACGAGGTGGAAGTGGTGCTGCGGCGCATCCAGCAGATGGAGCCGGCCGGCGTCGGCGCGCGCAACCTGCGCGAATGCCTGCTGCTGCAGCTGCGCCAGATGCCCGCCAACACCCACCTGCTGAGCGAGGCCCTGCGCCTGGTCGCCGACCACCTCGACCTGCTCGGCAGCCGCGACTACACCCAGCTGATGCGGCGCATGAAGCTCAAGGAAGACGAGCTGCGCGAGACCATCGAGCTGATCCAGTCGCTGCACCCGCGCCCGGGCTCGCAGATCGAGTCCGGCGAGGCCGAGTACGTGGTGCCGGACGTGATAGTGCGCAAGCACAACGAGCGCTGGCTGGTGGAGCTGAACCAGGAAGCGGTGCCGCGCCTGCGCGTCAACTCGCAGTATGCCGGCCTGGTGCGCCGCGCCGACTCCAGCGCCGACAACACCTTCATGCGCAACCAGTTGCAGGAAGCCCGCTGGTTCATCAAGAGCCTGCAGAGCCGCAACGAGACGCTGATGAAGGTGGCGACGCAGATCGTCGAGCACCAGCGCGGTTTCCTCGAGTACGGCGAGGAGGCCATGAAGCCGCTGGTCCTGCACGACATCGCCGAGGCGGTGGGCATGCACGAATCGACCATTTCGCGGGTCACCACGCAGAAATTCATGCACACCCCACGCGGCATCTTCGAGCTGAAGTACTTCTTCTCCAGCCACGTGAGCACTTCCGAGGGCGGCGAATGCTCGTCCACGGCGATCCGCGCGATCATCAAGAAACTGGTCGCGGCAGAAAGTCCGAAAAAGCCGTTGAGCGACAGCAAGATCGCTGGTTTACTGGAGGCACAGGGCATTCAAGTGGCACGTCGGACAGTCGCCAAGTACCGGGAATCTCTCGGAATAGCTCCATCGAGCGAGCGCAAGCGACTGGTCTGATTGACCCAAGCCAAGGTGTTCCGGCGGCAGGCCCCATAACCTGCCACTTATACACGGGCAATAAGGAGAAAGCGGTATGCAAGTCAACATCAGTGGCCATCAACTGGATGTGACCGACGCCCTGCGCGACTACGTGGTCGAGAAACTCGGCCGACTGGAGCGCCACTTCGACAAGATCACCAATGTTCAGGTCATCATGGAGGTCGAAAAGCTGAAACAGCGTATCGAAGCCACGCTGCACATTTCCGGTGGCGAAGTCGTGGCCTGCGCAGAACACGAAGACATGTACGCCGCCATCGACCTGCTGACCGACAAACTCGATCGACAACTGATCAAACACAAGGAAAAGTACCTCGAACGCCAACAGGGCGTTGGAGTCCGCTAACCCCCCTCCCCTATGATCCGACTTGAGCAGATCCTGTCCCCCGGCCGTTCCCTGGTGAACGTGCCGGGCGGCAGCAAGAAGCGCGTACTCGAACAGATCGCCAACCTGGTCGTGAAAGACCTTCCCGGCCTCGACGCGCAAGACATCTTCGAAAGCCTGGTGGCCCGCGAACGCCTGGGCTCCACCGGCTTCGGCAATGGCATCGCCATTCCCCACTGCCGCCTGACCGGCTGCAAGGCGCCGATCAGCGCCATCCTTCACCTCGATGCGCCGGTGGACTTCGACGCCCTCGACGGCGCCCCGGTCGACCTGGTGTTCGTCCTGCTGGTACCCGAAGCGGCCACCGAGGAGCACCTGGAGCTGCTGCGCCAGATCGCCTCGATGCTCGACCGTTCCGAGGTGCGCGAACGCCTGCGCCGCGCGAGCGATGGCGAGGCGCTGTACCAGACAGTCGTGGAAGTGCAGAACGGCCACTAGCATGCGCCTGATCATCGTCAGCGGCCGTTCCGGCTCCGGCAAGAGCACTGCCCTCAACGTCCTCGAGGACAACGGCTTCTACTGCATCGACAACCTGCCGGCCAGCCTGCTGCCGGACCTGGCCCAGCGCGCGCTGCTGCACACCGAGCTGATGCACCCGCAGGTGGCCGTGTCGATCGACGCGCGCAACCTGCCCAGCCAGCTCAAGCGCTTCCCCGAACTGCTGCAGGAAGCCCGCGACAAGCACATCCAGTGCGACGTGCTGTACCTGGACGCCGACGACGAGACGCTGCTCAAGCGCTTCTCCGAGACGCGCCGGCGCCACCCGCTGACCACCGACACCCGCTCCCTCGCCGAGGCCATCGCCGACGAGGAGCAACTGCTCAGCCCGATCGCCGACCTCGCCGACCTCAAGCTGAACACCACCAGCCTCAACCTCTACCAGTTGCGCGACGTCATCAAGCTGCGCCTGCTGAACAAACCCGAGCCGGGCACCGCCTTCCTCGTCGAGTCGTTCGGCTTCAAGCGCGGCATGCCGGTGGACGCCGACCTGGTGTTCGACGTGCGCTGCCTGCCCAACCCCTACTGGAAACCCGAGCTGCGCGAGCAGTCGGGCCTGGACAAGGGCGTGCAGGAATATCTCGCCGAGCAGCCCGACGTGGAAGAGATGTACCAGGACACCCTGGGCTACCTGAACAAATGGCTACCGCGCTTCGCCGCCAGCAACCGCGCCTACGTCACCATTGCCATCGGCTGCACGGGCGGCCATCATCGTTCGGTCTACCTGGCCGAGCGCATCGGCAATGCCCTGAAAGCCACCCTGAAGAACGTGCAGATTCGCCACCGCGACCTGAGCTAGCAGCAGATAACGAAAGGACAGCCCCCTCGCGATGCCCGCCCTCGAGATCACCATCATCAACAAGCTCGGCCTGCACGCCCGCGCGGCGGCCAAATTCGTCGGCGTGGCCGGCCGCTTCCCGTGCCAGGTCCGCGTCGGTCGCAGCCCGGAGAGCACGGTGGACGGCAAGAGCATCATGGCGGTGATGATGCTGGCCGCGGGCAAGGGCACCAATCTGCACCTGAACGCCGAGGGCGAGCAGGCCGACGAGGCCCTACAGGCTCTCGTCGATCTGATCAACAACTACTTCGACGAAGGCGAGTGACCGCCCGTCCGCACCGCGCCGGGCGCTAGCCCAGCGACGTATCCAGCACCATCATCAGGCAGAAGCCGACGATCAGCCCCAGGGTCGCCTCCCCGGCATAGCCGCGCCGCTGCGATTCGGGAATGATCTCCCGCACCACCACGTAGAGCATCGCCCCCGCCGCCAGGGCCAGGCCCCAGGGCAGCAGCATCCGCGACACCCCCACCAGCCAGGCGCAGAGCACCGCGAACAGCGGCTCGACCAGCCCGGAAGCCGCGCCGGCCAGCATCGCCCGCACCCGCGACATCCCCGCGCCGGCCAGCACCAGAGCGATGGCCAGGCCTTCGGGCACGTCCTGCAGGGCGATGCCCAGCGCCAGGCCGCCGGCGCCCTGGACCTCGCCGCCGGCGGCAACGCCCACGGCCATCCCCTCGGGAATGTTGTGCAGGACGATGGCCGCGACGAACAGCAGGATGCGGGCGGGAATGGCAGGGGTCGGCGCGTCGTCCAGGTCATGCTGGGCATCGTCCAGCATCCGCCCGGCCAGCATCAGCCCCAGCACGCCCAATGCCATGCCGAAGCTGACCAGCAGCGCGGCGTACAGCGGCGAGCGACCGCCCGCCTCGACCGCCTCCAGGGCTGGCAGCAGCAGGGAAAAGGCTGTCGCCGCCAGCATCACCCCGGCGCCGAAGCCCAGCAGGGTATCGGCGACCCGCGCCGGCATGCTGCGGATCAGCAGCACAGGAACCGCGCCCAGGGCCGTGCCCAGGGCGCAGATCAGGCCGCCGCTCAGCGCCTGGTACAGCGGCGCCGGCAATTGCAGGCGCGCCAGCAGCAACAGGTGGTTGAACATCAGGCCGCTGCCCAGCAGCACTATCCCCAGGCCGAGCAGCCAGCGCAGGCTGCGCGCGCCGCCCTGCCGCGCGCTTGCCTCTAGCGGGCGCATGGCGTCACTTCCGCGGCGGGCATCAGGCGAGCCCCCGCTGCTCCAGGGCCAGGCGGTAGCGGCGCGCCACTTCCGGCCAGTCGACGACCTCGTAGAAGGCCGCGATGTATTCCGGCCGGCGGTTCTGGTACTGCAGGTAGTAGGCGTGCTCCCAGACATCCAGGCCGAGGATGGGGATCAGGTCCTGCATCAGCGGGCTGTCCTGGTTGGCGCTGCTTTCCACCTTCAGGCGGCCCTGGCTGTCGACGCAGAGCCAGGCCCAGCCGCTGCCGAAGCGGGTCAGCGCGGCCTTGGTGAAGGCGTCGCGGAAGGCCGCGTAGCCACCCAGTTCGGTCTCGATGGCGCGGGCCAGGGCGCCGTCGGGCTCGCCGCCGCCGGTCGGCGACATCACCTGCCAGAACAGCGAATGGTTGGCATGGCCGCCGCCGTTATTGATCACCGCGCCGAGCAACTTCTCCGGCAGGCGGTTGAGCTGCTGCAGCAGTTCCTCCACCGGCAGTTCGGCGAAAGCCGTGCCCTCCAGCGCGGCGTTCAGGTTGTTGACGTAGGTCTGGTGGTGCTTGCTGTGGTGGATCTCCATGGTCCGCGCATCGATGTGCGGCTCCAGGGCGTCGTAGGCGTAGGGCAAGGCGGGAAGACTGTGGGGCATGGTCGCTCCTAGTGGTAGCGCATGGATTGCGGGGTGGCGAAGAGGCCGGGACGCAGCTCCACTTCGCCCTGCTGGTGCAGCAGCTCGCGGGTGCGCGGGTAGTTGCCGTGCTCGCCGATGAAGTTGAGCAGTTCGAGGTAGCTGCGCCGGCTGTGGCGCAGCGCGGCCTCGCGCATGTCGCGGCTCTGCCGCGGGTCGATGCTCAGCTCCAGCAGCCGCTCGTGGCAGTTGCACAGGTATTCGGCGGCCTCTTCCGGCTGGCCCAGCTGCACGTGCAGGTCGCCCAGGTTGTGGTGGGAGATGACGAAGGCCATCACCGCCTCGTCCGGGTCGTGCCAGCGGCCCAGCAGCAACTGGGCGTGGGCCAGGGCGTGGAGGTAGTGCTCGCGGGCATCGATCAACTCGTTGCGGATGAAGCAGCGGTTGCCCAGTTCGATGGTCTGTTGCCAATGGCGCATGTCACATACCTCCATGGTGAATCGGCCTCAGAGGCCGCCGGCGGTGAGTTTCTCGGGGTCCAGCAGGGCCTCCAGGCGCTCGCGGCCGAGATCGGTGTTCTCCAGGGCGACCTCGATGATCGGGCGGCCCTCGCGGTAGGCCTGCTTGGCGATCTCGGCGGCCTTCTGGTAGCCGATGATCGGATTCAGCGCGGTGACCAGGATCGGGTTGCGCGACAGCGCTTCGCGCAGGCGCGCCTCGTTGACCTTGAAGCTGGCGATGGCCTTGTCGGCCAGCAGGCGGCTGACGTTGCCCAGCAGCTGGATGCTCTGCAGCAGGTTGTCGGCGATCACCGGCAGCATCACGTTCAGCTCGAAGTTGCCGGACTGCCCGGCCACGGCGATGGTGGCGTCGTTGCCGATCACCTGGGCGGCGACCATGGCGGTGGCCTCGGGGATCACCGGGTTGACCTTGCCGGGCATGATCGAGGAGCCCGGCTGCAGGGCTTCCAGCTCGATCTCGGCGAGGCCGGCGAGCGGGCCGGAGTTCATCCAGCGCAGGTCGTTGGCGACCTTCATCAGCGCCACGGCGAGGGTCTTGAGCTGGCCGGAGACGGCCACGGCGGTGTCCTGGGCGCCGATCAGCGCGAAGAAGTCGTCGCCCGGGCGGAAGGCCAGGCCGGTCAGGCCGTTGAGTTCCTGGCAGAAGCGCGCGGAGAACTGCGGGTGGGCATTCACCCCGGTGCCGACGGCGGTGCCGCCCTGGGCCAGTTGCTGCAGCGCCGGCCGCAGGGCTTCGAGGTTGGCAGTGGCCTGGCGTACCTGCTGGGCCCAGCCGCCGAGCACCTGACTCAGGCGCACCGGCATGGCGTCCATCAGGTGGGTACGCCCGGTCTTGACGTACTGCTGCACCTCGCCGGCCTTGCGCTCGAGGGTGGCCTGCAGGTGGCGCAGCGCCGGCAGCAGGCGCTCGTGGATTTCCAGGGCGGCGCTGATGTGGATGGTCGAGGGGATGATGTCGTTGCTGCTCTGCCCGCAGTTGACCTGGTCGTTGGGGTTGACCGCGCGGCCCAGGCGACGGCCGGCGAGGGTCGCCACCACCTCGTTGGCGTTCATGTTGGAGCTGGTGCCGGAGCCGGTCTGGAACACGTCCACCGGGAAGTGCTGGAGAAAGTCGCCGCCCAGCAGTTCCTCGCAGGCGGCGACGATGGCCGCGCCGGTCTCGGCGTCCAGTTGCTCCAGGGCGACGTTGGCTCGCGCCGCGGCGGCCTTGGCCAGCAGCAGCGCGCGGATGAAGGCGGCGGGCATGCGCTGGCCGCTGACCGGGAAGTTATTCACCGCACGCTGGGTCTGGGCCCCATACAGCGCCGCGGCCGGCACCGCCAGTTCACCCATGCTGTCGCGTTCGATACGGCTGTCAGTCATTCTGCTTTCTCGCTTACAGGTCGTGGTACGTCAGGGAAGGCGCCATCGGCTGCGTGGCCAGCCGGCGCGAAAGCTGTTGCAGGCGCTGCCTGCGTTCGGCATCGCCGGCGAGGCGGCGCAGGTCGCAGAGCGGGCGATAGGCGTGGTCGAGGCAGAGCCCGCGCCAATGCCACGGCAGGGCGACGTCGGCGGCGGTGTCGAGCAGCAGCTGGAAGCTCTTCTCGAACAGCTGCCAGGCCGGCAGCGGCTCCCAGGCCACCAGGTAGCGCGTCTCGAACAGGTAGAGCTCCAGCAGGCGCGGCTCGTCGGGCTCCAGCGCGCAGCGGATGCGGGTGCCCAGGCGATACCAGCGGTCGAGCAGGGAGGTGTGGGTTTCGACGAACATGGCTGGCCCTCGAACGATAATGAGATTGATTATCGTTACGAGAGAAAGAAAATACAAGTCAGAGCAAGGGAGTAGGGCAAATCGGAGGGTAGTTGCGCCGGATGCTCTTCGTAGGAGCGAGCTTGCTCGCGAATTGCATTCTGCCGGCTAGGCTCGGCGTTTGCTCCAAGAGCGCCCTCTCCCTAACCCTCTCCCTGAAGGGAGAGGGGACCGTTGGGCAGATGCTGGTGCTCTGGAGTTAGCCGGCAATGCCGAAAGCTGCCGGATGAAACCTAGCCGTCTCTCGGCACGGACTGCCCCCTCTCCCTTCAGGGAGAGGGCTGGGGAGAGGGGCAGCGTCAACCCGAAACACCGAAGCCACCGGGAAACTCCCTTCGCGAGCAAGCTCGCTCCTATGTATGGACTCACCCCCACCGTCAACCCGCTTTTGAACATGAAAACCCGACTGCATCTATGTATTAGGCCTGTTCGAGGAAGCCACGTCGGGCTTCTGGCCAACATTGGGTAAGCCCGC